>JBOGFI010000221.1:0-11234 GCA_050743365.1 Acidimicrobiia bacterium
CTTGGCGGCGGCGCCCCTCGCGCCCACGTGGTTGCTCCCCGGGGCCGGCGAGCCCCCGAGGGCTCTCCTGTCGGCCGTGATCGGCTTCCCGGTCTTCCCGGTCGCGGTCGTGCCCGGGGGCCCGGCCCGGCTCCCGGTCCGCGCCTGGCGGGTCATCGTGGGGGAGATGGTGGAGACCGAGATGGACGCCGCCCCGGGCGATTCGCTGGTCGCCGCCGAGCTCGCCGAGCGAGTCCGCGACGCCGTGGCCGCGCTGCTCGGCTCGACCTGACCCGATTTGCCGGGTGCGCGTCGGCACCCGTCTGCCCGCGGTAACCTCCTGTTCACGAACGCGAGCGATTGTTCGCGCGAGGTAGCAGCCGGAGGTTGCGGTGCGTGAGACCGTCGCCGACGACGGCGTCGTCATCGCCTACCACGTCTGGGGCCGTCGCGACGGCGAGCCGGTGCTCCTCATCCAGGGCCTCGGCGCCGATTCCCGAGGGTGGACCCTCCAGCGTCTCGCCTTCGGGCGCCGTTACCGGTGCTACGCGCTCGACAACCGCGGCGTCGGGCTCTCCGGCAAGCCGCCCGGGCCCTACGACCTCTCCCAGATGGCGGCCGACGCCGTCGCCGTGCTCGACGCCGAAGGGGTCGACCGGGCGCATGTGGTCGGCGCGTCGATGGGCGGCGTCATCGCCCAGATCATCGCGGTCCTGTACCCGGAGCGGGTGCGGTCGCTCGTGCTCGCCTGCACGTCCTGCCGCCACCACCCGTGGCGCCGCGAGCTGCTCCAGGAGTGGGCCGACCAGGTGCGAGCGGGGGGCATGGGGGCGCTCAGCGGCGACGGGCTCCGCTGGCTGGTGGGCCCCCGGCTGCGGAAGCGCTTCGGCATCTGGCTGAACCTCCTGGCCCGCATCCTCCTCCAGACCCCGGCGGAGCCGTTCGCGGCGCAGGTCCAGGCCATCCTGAACGCGTCCGACGAGCTTCGCTTCGAGCTCAAGCACGTGTCGGTCCCGACGTTGGTGATCACGGGGTCGCAGGACGCGCTCACCCCCGTCGGCGACGCCGAGGAGCTCGCCGAGATCATCCCCCACGCCCAGCTGGTCGAGCTGCGAGGCGCCGCCCACGGCCTGATGGTCGAGGCGCCCAACGCCTTCAACGAGACGGTGCTCGGTTTCCTCGCCGAGGCGAGCGGCGCGACCGGCACGCTCGACGAGGCCGCCGAGAGCGCGTAGAGCCGTACGCTCCAGAGCGTGGAGAAGCCCGGCAGGCTGGGGAAGGACAAGGTCGTCGGTCTCGAGCGCGAGCTGGCGCGCGCGGTACAGGGCCGCGACCTCGACAAGATCGACCGCATCCTCGCCGCGGAGTTCACGCTCGCCACCGGACGCCCCGGCGCCGAGGTCCGCTCACGCGAGGAGTACCTCGACGTCACCCGGGACCGCTACGTCGTCCACTCGTTCGAGTTCGACTCGATCGAGCCGCGGGTGTACGGCCACGTCGCCGTCGTGCGCTCGCGATACCGGCAGGAGGGCCGCCTCGACGGCGAGGACCGCTCGGGCGCTTACCTGTTCACCGACGTGTGGGTGCGACGCGCCGGTCGCTGGCAGCTCGTCACCCGCCACCTCTCGCCCCTGCACTGAGGTTGTCAGCTCGAGCGGCCGCCGAGACCGCCCGACCACGACCGCGTACGCTCGCACGCTCATGCAGGTACCGGAACTGCGGGGGCGGAGCCGGGAGTTCGACGCGCTGATCCGAGCCCTCGAGGTAGCCCGCGCCGGTAGCGGGAGCACGATCCTCCTCGAGGGGGAGGCGGGGATCGGCAAGACCCGACTGCTCGACGAGCTCGCGGCGCGCGCCCAGGCCGCCGGGGTGCGTGTGCTGCGGGGATCGGCCGAGGAGCTCGAGCAGGGTCGGCCCTTCGGCCCCCTTGTGGACGCCCTGGGCGCACCGGATACCGCACCGGCGCTGACCGAAGCGGGGCGGGGCGCCGACGCCCGTTATCTCGCTCAGGACGCGTTCGTCGACCACGTGGAACGCCTCGCATGGGCCGGACCGACGTTGCTAGCGATCGACGACCTGCACTGGGCCGACCGACCCACGGTGGCGACGCTCTGGGCCCTCGCCCGCCGATCGACTGATCTCGGGCTGCTGCTGGTCCTGACCTTCCGGCCGACGCCCGAGTCGGACGAGCTCGGCCGGGTCGTCGAGGGCGTGACGCAGCTCGGCGGGCTCCACCTCCGGCTCGGCCCGATCCCCGACGACGCGCTGGCGGCCCTGGCCGCCGACGTGGTGGGCGCGCCCGCCGGCCCGGCCCTGGTGGACCAGCTGCGCGGCAGCCGGGGGAACCCGTTCGTCGCGATCGAGCTGCTGCGGGCGCTCGAGGCCGACGACCGCCTCGCCCAGGTCGAAGGCACGGCGGACCTGCGTGCCGGCGAGCTCCCGACCATGCTCCGGTACACGCTCCTCCGCCGGTTCACCGCGCTCTCGGGCGAGACCCGGCGGGCGCTCTCGGTCGCGTCCGTCCTCGGGGGGACGGGCGGACTCGAGGAGCTGGCGCTGCTGCTGGGGAGCTCGGTCGCCGACGCCGGCGCGGCCGTGGGCGAGGCCACCCGGGCCGGACTGCTCGAGCCCGCGAGCGACCTCGTGACCTTTCGGCATGACCTCATCCGCGAGGCGTTGTACGAGGACCTTCCCCAGTTGGTCCGCACGGGATGGCACCGGGAGGCCGCTCGCGTCCTCGCGGGTCGCGCCGACCCGGCCGTGGTGGCCCGGCACCGCGCGCTCGGCGCCGCCCCGGGCGACGCCGACGCGGTCGAGGACCTCCGGCGCACCGCCGACGAACTCGCCGAGGACCAACCCGAGGCAGCCGCCGACGTGCTCGCGACCGCGTTGACGCTGACGCACGAGCCGCAGACGCGCGCCCGACTCGCGGCCGACCGGGCCCACGCGCTGTTGGCGGCGCGCCGGGCGGAGGAGGCCGGCGAACAGGCCGATGTCGTCCTCGCCATCGGTCTCGTCGCGCCCGACGTCGCGGCCCGGGCGTACCTGGCGCGCGCCGAGGCCAACGCTCACGGCGGGAAGCCGGCCCGTGCGGTGGAAGACTTCGCGGCTGCTCGCGCCACCGGCGCGCTCGATGACGCGACCGCGACCGCCGCGCTCGGGCGCCAGTCGGAGAATCGCCTCTGGACCTTCGCGCTCGATCAGGCGCTCGAAGATTCCACGCTCGCGCTGGCCTCGGCCCGCCGGCTCGGGATCAATGCGGTCGTCGTCGAGGCGCTGGCCGTGAGCGGCGCGGTGCACAGCTTCCGGGCGGAGTTCGACACCGCCATCGCCCTGGGGAGCGAGGCGGTGGCGCGCGCCGGAGACGAGCCCGCCGCCCTGCACTGCACCCCCCACGCCTACCTCGGCCTCGCGCTGCTCGGCGCCGATCGCCTCGATGAGGCCCGCGCCGCCGGCGAGGAAGGACGGCGCCGGTCGACGGAGCTCGGCCATGTGCTGGCGCTTGCGAACTACCACGCCCTGCTCGCCCGGATCGGGTGGTTCTCGGGGCGCTGGGACGACGCCGTCGCCGAGCTCGACAGCGCCGCGAGCCTGGCGGACGACTTCGGCCTCCGGTTCGGCGAGCGGGCGAACCAGGGGGTCCGCGGCCTGATCGCGTTCCACCGCGGCGACCACGACGGGGCGCGGGCCGCGCTCGACCAACGCTCGGTTGCCGTGAGAGGACGCGACGAGGACGCCGCCGGTTCCGAGCTCGTCGTGCTGCTCCAGGCGCAGATGCTCGAGGCGTCCGGCGAGCTCGAGCAGGCGGCGGCCAGCCTACGCGGGCTGTTCGAGATCGAACGTGCTCTGGGGATGGACGCGGCGCGCGTCTGGACCGCACCGGCGTGCGTCCGCACGGCGGTCGCGGCCGGGGACCGGGCGTTCGCTCGCGGCGTCGCCGAGGACCTCGAAGGGATCTCGAAGCGCGCCGGCACCGCTTCGGCACGGGGCGCCGCCGCGCACGCCCGCGGGGCTGTGGCCGGTGACGGTGATGTGCTCGACGCCGCCACCGCGGAGTTCGCGGCGGCCGGGCGGCCCCTCGACCGGCTGGTGGCGCGAGAAGCCGCCGCCCACGCGCACGTCGCGTCCGGCCGGCGCGACCGCGCCGTGGCGTCGCTCCGTGATGCGCTGACCGTTGCCGAGGAACTGGGCGCTGCTCATGACGGCCGCCGGGTCAGGGCGTCGCTCCGCGAGCTCGGCATCCGCATCGGCACTCCGGACCAGCCGGGACGGCCGACCGAGGGATGGGGCTCCCTGACCGACGCCGAACGCGAGGTCGCCGAGCTCGTCGAGGACGGGCTGCGCAACGCCGAGATCGCCGAGCGCCTGTTCGTGTCCCGCCGGACGGTGGAGACGCACGTGTCCCGGCTCTACAAGAAGCTCGGCGCCGGCAACCGCGTCGCGCTTGCACGCGCGATCCACTCCGCGGGCGAGCCGGCCAGGAGCTGACCGGCTCGCCCGCGTGCGACGTTCCAAGCGGCCCTGCGGCGAAAGGCCTCCGGCGCCGCCGACTCATCTAAAAGAGACCGCCTTGTTCGCAGTTCAGGAGGGCCATGAGTCCGAGGCGGATCCTGAACTGTTTGGTGGCCAGCTCGATCGCAGCGAGGCCCCCCGTGGCTGTTCTAATGTCGGATTGGTTTTGGACCGCGTTGACGCCGAGCGACTGGCAGACGGGTCCGCTGCTGCGCACCGTCACGTTGGTCGGGAACCCGGGGAGCGCTTGGGCCTGCGTGACCTCGGGCACGATGCTGGCCGAGGCGAGGATCGTGTTGATGTCGAGAAGCGCCGACAGGTCCGTCGTCCCACCCTTGATGATGCCGTGCACGTTGCCCTTGTTGTCGATGACCCAGCCGCCGAGCCGCTCGCCCTCGGCCGTCTGGAACGTCTGACGGTAGAGACCGGCGTGACTCTTGGCCCGCTCGAGGGTGAAGTCCAGGTCCTGGCCCTCGGCCGTCGCCGCGCCCCTCACCGTGCTGCCGCGGATCGTGGCGGTGAACCGCTCTCCGTCGTCGTTCTTCAGGGTGAGCTTCGAGCCCCGCTTCTTGCCCGTGTACCAGCTCCCGATCTGGTCGCCATCGCAGACGTAGGCCGCGGCTTGCTTGCCCCGGTGAACGACCGCGAACCCGATCGACCCGTCGGCGTTCGTGCCGACGAAGCTGGTGATGCTCTTGGGGGTCTTCCCATCGGGCGCGGCGAGATCGTCGAGGATCCCGCCGCCTGCGCCGGCCGGCGCCGCGAGCAGCGCCACCGCGAGCGCGGCGACGGCGAGGCGAGTGATCCAGGCGAGCTTCATGAGCTGGTCCTCCCAGGGCGGTTCGTCGGTTGTCGACGACCAGCATCCACTGGAGGGGTCTCGGCGTCGTCCGTGCGCGCACGGATTCGCGGCGCGGATCAGCTCGAATCGGACGGAGTGTCTTTGTGGTCAGCTGTCGCGCTCGACCAGCCCGCCCACGAGGCGGGAGAGCGCGCCGCACACCTCCGGGTCGAGGCCCTCGGCTCCGGCCAGCGCGTCGCCGGCCTTGGCGGCGTGGTCGCGGGCGACGCCGAGGGCGGCGTCGACCGCTCCGTTCGTGGTCGCGAGCCGGCGCGCCTCGGCCAGCCGGTCGGGGTCGAGCGGCTGCGCGAGCAGCTCGCGCAGCGGCGTCGAGTCCGACAGGGCGTAGATGACGGGCAGCGTGTACACGCCCTCGACCAGGTCCTGGCCCGCCGGCTTGCCCAGGGCGTCGTCGGTGCCGGTGATGTCGAGCACGTCGTCGACGATCTGGAAGCACATCCCCAGGTGGTGGCCGTAGCGGGTGAGGGCGTCGAGGCCGGGCTCACCCACCCCGGTGACCATCCCGCCGATCCGACACGAGGCCGCGAACAGCGAGGCGGTCTTCCCCTCGATCGCCGACGAGTAGCCCTCCTCGGGCCGGTCGACGTCGAAGAGGTGCTGGAGCTCGAGCACCTGGCCCCGGCACAGCTCCCCGATGGTGTCGGCCAGGAGGCCGGCGACGTCCGCTCCGAGCGAGGCGGCCAGCGCCGACGCCCGGGCGAGGAGGAAGTCGCCCGTCAGGATCGCCACGATGTTGCTCCAGCGCGCGTTCACGCTGGGGACCCCCCGTCGCGTCTCGGCCTCGTCGATCACGTCGTCGTGGTACAGCGAGCCGAGGTGCACGAGCTCGACGGCCACCGCGCCGGTGACGGCGCCGTCGGCGACCGGCCGCCGGGCGTCGGTGGCTGCGTAGGCGGCGCACAGGGTGAGGGTCGGCCGGACCCGCTTGCCGCCCGCGCCGACCAGATGTGATGCGACGTCGCCGAGGAAGCGGTCGCGGTGCCGGACGGCTTCGGCCAGCCCCTCCTCGACCCGGCCCAGGTCGCCGGGGAGGGACCGGAGCCGAAGCATCTCGCCCAGTCTCACGAGGCGACGTTACGAGGCGGGGGGAACAAACTCCAAGCGAAGAACGCTGTAACGCGTGGCGCCCCTCGGCGGCCTACAGGTCGGTGGGGCGTCGTCCGATGACGGGAAGGGGCGGAAAGCCCCGCGGGGGAATCGACCCCCGATCGCATAGACTGGGCTGGAGCCGGCGTCCGGGGCCACCCCCCGCAGCGAATGTGGGGGCGCGGGGGTCCACCGTGCTTCACGAGAGGCGGTTGACAGGTGTTCGAGCGGTTCACCGATCGAGCGAGGCGAGTGGTGGTGCTGGCGCAGGAAGAGGCGCGCCTGCTCAACCACAACTACATCGGCACCGAGCACATCCTGCTCGGCCTCATCCACGAAGGCGAGGGTGTCGCGGCCAAGGCGCTCGAGTCGCTCGGCATTTCGCTCGAGGCCGTCCGGGCCCAGGTCGAGGAGATCATCGGGCACGGCGGCTCGGCGCCGTCAGGCCACATCCCGTTCACTCCCAGGGCCAAGAAGGTCCTCGAGCTCTCGCTGCGCGAGGCGCTCCAGCTCGGCCACAACTACATCGGCACCGAGCACATCCTCCTCGGGCTGATCCGCGAGGGTGAGGGCGTCGCCGCCCAGGTGCTCGTGAAGCTGGGCGCCGACCTCTCGCGGGTCCGTCAGCAGGTCATCCAGCTGCTCTCCGGCTATGCCGGCGGCAAGGAGGGCGCTCCCCAGGGCGCCGGGTCGGGCGAGGCGCAGCCGAGCGGCTCGCTCGTGCTGGACCAGTTCGGACGCAACCTCACCCAGCTCGCGCGCGACAAGAAGCTCGACCCCGTCATCGGGCGCGAGAAGGAGATCGAGCGGGTGATGCAGGTGCTCTCCCGCCGCACCAAGAACAACCCGGTGCTCATCGGCGAGCCCGGCGTGGGCAAGACCGCCATCGTCGAGGGCCTCGCGTCCGACATCGTCGAGGGTGACGTGCCCGAGACGCTGCAGGGCAAGCAGCTCTACACGCTCGACCTGGGCGCGCTGGTGGCGGGCTCCCGGTATCGCGGCGACTTCGAAGAGCGCCTGAAGAAGGTGCTCAAGGAGATCCGTACCCGCGGCGACATCATCCTGTTCATCGACGAGCTGCATACGCTCGTCGGCGCGGGCGCGGCCGAGGGCGCCATCGACGCCGCCAGCATCCTGAAGCCGATGCTCGCCCGCGGTGAGCTCCAGACGATCGGCGCGACCACGCTCGACGAGTACCGCAAGCATCTCGAGAAGGACGCCGCCCTCGAGCGCCGTTTCCAGCCCATCAAGGTCGAGGAGCCCACGGTCCCGCACACGATCGAGATCCTCAAGGGGCTACGCGAGCGCTACGAGTCCCACCACCGGGTCACGATCACCGACCAGGCCGTCGTGGCTGCCGCCAACCTCGCCGACCGCTACATCTCCGACCGCCACCTCCCCGACAAGGCGATCGACCTCATCGACGAGGCCGGGTCTCGCCTTCGGATCCGCCGGATGCAGGCGCCCCCCGACTACCGCGAGATCGAGGACGAGATCTCCAAGGTGCGCAAGGAGAAGGAGGAGGCCATCGAGGGCCAGCAGTTCGAGCGGGCCGCGCAGCTGCGCGACCGCGAGAAGGAGGTGCTCGAGCAGCGCGCCGCCAAGGAGTCGGAGTGGAAGGCCGAGGGCGTCGACCTCTTCAACGAGGTCAACGAGGAGTCCATCGCCGAGGTCCTCGCGTTGTGGACGGGCATCCCCGTCTACAAGCTCACCGAGGAGGAGACGGCGAAGCTGTTGCGGATGGAGGACGAGCTGCACAAGCGGATCGTCGGCCAGAACGACGCGGTCAGGGCGGTGTCACAGTCGATCCGCCGCACCCGCGCCGGCCTCAAGGACCCGAAGCGACCCTCGGGCTCGTTCATCTTCCTGGGCCCGTCGGGCGTCGGGAAGACGGAGACGGCCAAGACCCTCGCCGAGTTCCTGTTCGGTGACGAGGCCGCGCTGATCCAGCTCGACATGAGCGAGTACATGGAGAAGCACACGGTGTCGCGGCTCGTGGGCTCGCCGCCCGGTTACGTCGGCTACGACGAAGGCGGCCAGCTCACCGAGGCGGTGCGGCGCAAGCCGTTCTCGGTGGTGCTCTTCGACGAGATCGAGAAGGCGCATCCCGATGTGTTCAACACGCTCCTCCAGATCCTCGAGGACGGTCGCCTGACCGACGCGCAGGGCCGCACGGTCGACTTCAAGAACACGGTGATCATCATGACCTCGAACCTCGGCACCGCCGACCTGCGCAAGGCGTCGATCGGCTTCGGCCCGGCCGACTCCGCGGTGACCTACGAGAAGATGAAGGAGAAGGTGACCGAGGAGCTGAAGCGCAACTTCCGGCCCGAGTTCCTGAACCGCATCGACGAGGTGATCGTCTTCAACGAGTTGACCATGGAGGAGGTCACCGAGATCGTCGACCTGCTCATCAGGCGGGTGGAGGGCCAGCTCGAGGGCCAGGGCCTCGGGCTCGAGCTCACGCCCGAGGCCAAGCTCCTGCTCGCGAAGAAGGGCTACGACCCGCAGCTCGGGGCGCGCCCGCTCCGTCGCGCCATCCAGCGGATGGTGGAGGACCCGCTCTCCGAGAAGATCCTGTGGAAGGAGTTCCACGCCGGCGAGACGGTCGTAGTGGACGCCGACGGCGAGGATCTCACCTTCCGCGCCGTGGAGGGCATCGAGCCGCCGCCGGTCGAGCTGGCCGGCAGCGGTCCTTCCGAGGGCTAGGCACGGACCGGTCCTGAGGCGCCGCCGCCTTCTGCTCGTCGCGGCGCTCGTCCTCCTTCTCGCACTGGTCGCGGGTTGCAAGGTCGACACGACCGTCTCGGTGACCGTGCGCGAGGACGGCAGCGGCGTCGTCGAGGTGCGCGTCGCCCTCGACGCCGACGCCGTCCAGGAGGCCGAGGTGGGCGGGGGGAAGCTCGAGGACCGGGTGCGTCTCGATGATCTCCGGACCGCGGGCTGGGAGGTGTCACCGTGGCGGCGCCGCGAGGACGGCGGGGCACGCTTGCGGCTGTCGAAGGAGTTCGCCGAGGCGGCCGATCTCGCGGGCGTGGTCGCCGAGCTCAACGGGGCCGAAGGTCCGCTGCGCGACGTGGAGGTCTCGAAGGACGAGGGGCTGCTCTTCACCGAGTACCGGCTGCGGGGCGTGGCCGACCTGTCCGACCTCCGCACCGGTGTCACCACCGACGCCGAGCTGGTCGCCAACCTCACCGCCCAGCAGGTCGACCTCGCCGCCCTCGACCAGCGTCTGCTCGGGCAGGTGCAGGAGTCGTTCCGTCTGCGGGTCCGGCTGTCGTTGCCCGGCGACACGCGTGTGTTCACGCCCGAGCCGGGCGCGCGGGTGGAGCTGGCCGCGTCGTCGTCGCGGTGGGACCCGTCCCGCTCCGTCCTGGTCACGGCGGCCGCGGTGCTCGGCGGTCTTGCGCTCGTGGTCCTGGTCGTCGGAGAACGGCGGGGCCGCGCCAAGCGTTGATGTCGCACCCCCTCGGTAGGGTGCCGCTCATGGCGAGGACACGGACGGTCCACCGCTGCCGCGAGTGCGGCGCCGAGGAGCCCCGCTGGCTCGGGCGCTGCCCCGAGTGCGGCTCCTGGGGGAGCCTGGTCGAGGAGTCGGCCCGTACCGGAGTCGGGACCCGGCCGGGGGTGCCGCGACCTTCCGAGCGGCCCGTGCCGATCGCCGAGGTCGACCCGCTCGGCGCGACCAAGCGGCCCACCGGCGTCGCCGAGCTCGACCGCGTCCTGGGCGGGGGGCTGGTCGCCGGCTCCGTGACCCTGCTCGGCGGCGAGCCGGGCATGGGCAAGAGCACCCTGCTCCTCCAGGCGCTCGGCCGGCTCGCGGGGGTCGGCGCCCGTTGCCTGCTCGTCAGCGCGGAGGAGTCGCGTGAGCAGGTGCGCCTGCGGGCAGAGCGGCTCGGAACGCTGGAGCCCGGGCTCCTGATGGTGGCCGACACGTCGCTGCCCGACGTGCTCGCGCACGTGGAGGAGGCCGCCCCCGACGTCCTCGCGGTCGATTCGATCCAGTCCGTCCATGATCCCGAGCTTCCGGGCACGCCGGGGTCGGTCGCACAGGTGCGCGCCTGCGCGCACCGCCTCGTCCGCATGGCCAAGGAGCACGGCCTGTCGACGCTGCTCGTCGGGCACGTCACCAAGGAGGGCACGCTGGCGGGCCCCCGGGTCCTCGAGCACGTGGTCGACACGGTGCTGTCGTTCGACGGGCGCCGCCACCAGTCGCTGCGCATGCTGCACGCCCTCAAGCACCGCTTCGGGCCCACCCACGAGCTCGGGCTCTTCGAGATGGGCGATGCCGGGCTCCGGGGCGTGCCCGACGCCTCGGCCCTGTTCCTCGCCGACCGCCGGCCCGGCACGCCGGGATCGGTGGTCGCCCCGGTCCTGGACGGTGCCCGGCCGGTCCTCGTGGAGGTGCAGGCGTTGGTGGCCGCGAGCACCGCCGGCGCGCCCCGTCGCGCGGCCCAGGGCCTCGACAGCGGCCGCCTGCCGATGCTGCTGGCCGTGCTGGAGCGACGCGCCGGGGTCGCCCTGGGTGACGCCGACGTGTTCGCCAGTGTCGCCGGCGGCGTGCGCGTGACCGAAGCCGGAGCCGACCTCGCGGTTGCGCTCGCGGTGGCGAGTGCCCGCCTCGATCTGCCGGCGGCGCCGGGCACGGTGGCGCTGGGCGAGATCGGGCTCGCGGGAGAGCTCCGCCAGGTCCCTCAGGCGCGGCGCCGTCTGGCGGAGGCGGCGCGGCTCGGCTTCACGCGGGCGCTGGCGCCGGTGGCGACGACGCCGGTCCCCGACGGCATCGCGGTGGTGC
>JBOGFI010000222.1:0-10359 GCA_050743365.1 Acidimicrobiia bacterium
CCCGACGACGTCGCGGCCCGTCTGGCGCTGGCGGGTGTGCTCGAACGCGACGGCGACCTCGCCGGTGCGCTGCGCCAGTACGACGAGGTCACGCGCCTCGAGCCCGACAACGCCGGCGCCCTCGCCCATGGTGGGCGCATCCTCTACCTCACCGCCTCGCGAACCGTCCCCGACCAGGCCGCCGAGCTGGTCGCGGCGGCCCGGGCCCGCCTCGACCAGGCGGTCGCGGCCGACCCGGACCATGCCGACGCCCGCTTCTTCCGAGCGGTGCTGCTGGCCGAGGAGCGGCTCGACCGCGAGGTCGCCATCGCCGACGCCCAGCGCTACCTCGTGCTGGCGTCGGACGGGCCCTTCGCCGCCGACGCCCGTACCCTGCTGTCCGACCTCGGCGCCGACACCCCCTCCGGCACCGCACCGCCCGACAAACAATAGGGAGCCCGATGGCACAGCCTCCGGAGCACGAGATCGACGACCAGGCCGTCTACCGCACGACCATCACGACCGATCGCGGCCCGATCGTGATGGACCTCGACCCGCAGCTCGCTCCGAGCACCGTGAACAACTTCGTGGTCCTGGCCCGGCGCGGCTACTACGACGGGCTCACCTTCCATCGCGTCGTTCCCGAGTTCGTCGTCCAGGGCGGGTGCCCCGAGGGCAGCGGCACCGGTGGCCCCGGCTACCGGTTCGGCGACGAGCCGGTGCAGGGCGAGTACACGGAAGGCGCCGTCGCCATGGCGAACGCCGGCCCCGACACGAACGGTTCGCAGTTCTTCATCTGCATCGACGACTGCCGGCGCAAGCTGTCGAAGGACTACAACCTGTTCGGCTACGTGGTCGACGGCCTCGACGTCGCCCAGGCGACGGAGGTCGGCGACGTGATGCGCGCGGTCACAGTGGAGGAGTGCCCCCGGAGCTGACGCCATCGGCGGCGCGCGCGAGCGCGGCGGGATCGGCGTAATACTCGCGCCACCACACGATGCGGCCATCGTGCACCCGGCTGACGCTCATGCCCCGCCATTCGACCGCTCCGCCGGCGCGACGCTCGACCGAGATCGTCCACTCGGCGAGCACGACGTCGCCGTTCACCGCCAGGTGGTGGAACTCGAACGAGCGAGGGCGCGCCCAGGCGAACGACCGCTCGAGCAGGCGTCGGTACTCGTCGCGACCGCGCAGAACGCGCCCGGGTGTCTCGAGCACGAGGTCGTCGACCCAGCAGCCGAGATAGGCCGCGACGTCGGCGGCGAGCCAGGCGGCGCGCCGCCGCTCGAACAGCGCCGTCGCCTCGGCGAGCGTCAGGGCCAAGCAGCCATTCTCTCCCACCCACGAGGACGGCGGTTACGATCCTGCGCCATCGTGCGGACGAGCGTCCCCGGGTGCAGCGAGGGAGCCACGTGACGGACGTCGGATTGTTCGGGCCCGACAGCGTGGCCTGGCGCCTCCATGCCGACCCGACCATGCTCGTCGCCGCCATGCGGGCGCTCATGGTGCAGGCGCTCGAGCCCCGCGCCATGGCCGGAGTCGACCAGCACAGCGACTACAAGGCCGACCCCTGGAGCCGCCTCGACCGCACCGTCCGGTTCATCCTCGCGACCACCTACGGCGACACCGCGACCGCCGATGCCGCGGTTGTCGCCGTCCGCAAGATCCACGAGCGGGTCCGCGGCGTCGACCCGGTCACCGGGCAGGCCTACTCGGCCGACGACCCCGATCTGGTGCTGTGGATCCATGCCGCCGAGGTGCACTCGGTGGTCGTCGCCTACCGTCGCTACGGCGGTCGGCTGTCCGACGGCGACGCCGACCGCTACGTGGGCGAGATGGCATGCGTGGCCGAGGCGCTCGGGCTCCCGGCCGACTTGGCTCCCCGCTCGATGGGGGAGCTGCGCGAGTACCTGCGAGGCATGCACGAGCGCCTCCGGCTCACGCCCGCGGCGCGCGACGCCATGCGCACGATCCTCGTCCCGCCCATGCCGCTCCCGCTGCGCCCACTCTGGGTCGTACCGGCGACAGCGGCGGTGGCAACGCTGCCCCGCGTCGCCCGCCGCCTCTACGGGATCCCCTGGTTCCATCCGGCGACGCCGCCGGTGCGCGCGGGCATGTTCGCTCTCACCCGGGTGCTGAACGTCGTCTTCCCCGACGCCCCCGAGGTGCGCGAGGCTCGCGCCCGTCTGCGCGCCGCCTGACCCTGAACTGAACCGATGCGTTAGGTGGCCGCGGCCGTGTCGACGAGGCCGTAGCGGCGGCGGATGGCGCGGTCGGCGGTACCGAACACGAAGGCGTCGATGAGGATGCCGATCACGAGGATCACGACCATGACCGCGATGAGCCCGGCCGAGTTGGCGAGCTCACGCTCGAGCTGGAGCCGCTGGCCGAGCGAGAACCTGCCCGGGATCTGCACCAACAGCTCGCCGGCGAGCAGGCTCCGCCACGCGAACGCCCATCCCTGCTTCAACCCGGCCACGAACGAGGGGAGGGCGGCGGGCAAGGTCACGTGCCGGAAGGCGCTGAAGCCGCGGGCGCCGAGCACCCGCCCCGACCGCAGCAGGATCGGCGGGATGTGGTCGATCCCGCTGATGAGCCCGTTGGCGATCGAGGGCGCGGCGCCGAGCACGACGACGAACAGGATCGCGCCGTCGGTCAGCTTGAACAGCAGGATCGCGAGTGGAAACCACGCGATCGATGGCATCGTCTGGAGGCCGGTGATCATCGAGCCGAAGGCGGCCCGCAGCACTCGGTTCCTGGCGACGAGCGCACCCAAGACGGTGCCGATCACCAGCGCGAGCGCGAAGCCGTAGGCGCCCCGCTCCAGCGTCGTGCGGGCGGCCGACATGATGTCGCCGAAGTCCGAGAACAAGGTGTCGAACACGGTCCAGGGGCTCGGGAGCACGTACTCGGGGCGCCAGTGCGTCCACACGACGACCTGCCAGATCAGCAGCCCGAGCCCGACGGCGAGGAGCTTGGGCCACGTTCCCGCCCAGACGCGCGCCAGCCGGCTCGGCCGGGGCGGGAGCGCCATCTCGAGCTGGTCGAGGCCCGAGAGCTCGGCATCGAGGAGCCGGGTGCTGGAGCCGCCGTTAGTCCCGAACCGCGCCATGCCGCCGCACCTCCTCTCGCAGGCGGTCGGTGATCTCGGCCGCCTGGTCTGCCACCTCGTGGGACTCGATGCGGCGGGGACGCTGGATCTGCACCGGGAACTCCGCCACCACCCGGCCCGGCCGGCTCGACAGCAGGACGACCCGATCGCCGAGCCGTACCGCCTCGCGCACGTTGTGGGTCACGAACAGGACCGTCAGGCCGGCGTCGCGCCACACCCGCTCCAGCTCGTCGTGGAGCAGGTCGCGGGTCATGGCGTCGAGCGAGCCGAAGGGCTCGTCCATGAGCAGCATCTCGGCCTGCTGGGCGAGCGCGCGGGCGAGCTGCACCCGCTGGCGCATCCCGCCTGACAGCTCGTGCGGCATCTTCCTCTCGAACCCGGTGAGGTGGACCATCTCGAGGAGGGAGCGCACCATCTCCTGCCGGTGGCTGCGGGAGACCTTGCGCAGCTTGAGCGCGAGGTCGACGTTGCCGCGGACCGTGAGCCACGGGAACAGCGCCGCCTCCTGGAACATGAGCGTCGTGTTGCCGCCGTTCACCGAGACCGTCCCGCTGGTGGGCCGGTCGAGGCCGGCCACGATGTTGAGGAGGGTGCTCTTGCCGCACCCCGAAGCGCCGAGCAGGCACACGAACTCGCCCGGGGCAGCGTCGAGCGACACCGCGTCGAGGGCGTGTACCGCGTTCCCGGCGTGGCCGTAGACCTTGGTCACGGCGTCGAGCGAGATCGCCGCGGGGGGACCGGCTCCGGTAGGAGGGGACAGCGGAGCCGGTTCCTCGTAGCGGGCGTGCGCGCTCGCGTGCGCGGACACGTCATCTCCCCTTGACCTTCGGCTGTCCGTCAGCCTCGAGGACCTGGTTCAGCAGCTTCAGGCTGTAGATGCCGTCGAGGTCGACCGGCTCGAGCAACCCGACGGCCTCTGCGTTCTTCGCCGACCGCCGCAGCGACGACGCGATCGGGTCGTTGGTGAACGTCAGGGTCTCGAACGTCGCCGCCACGAGCTCGGGTGGGATCGCCGTGCCGGTGGCGTTCTCGATCCCCTGGGCGACCAGGTCCTGCGCCTCGTCCGGGTCCTCCTCGATCAGGCCGGTCGCGGCGACCTGGCCCTCGAGCAGCTGCTTCACCACCTCGGGGTTCTCCTCGAGGAACTCGGTGGCCACGATCAGGTGGGTGGTGACGTAACGGCCCTTCGGCCAGAGGTCGCGCTCGTCGACCAGGATCTCGCCGTCGCCCTCGTCGATCAGGCGGGTGGCCCAGGGCTCGGGCACCCAGGCGCCGTCGATGTCGCCCGACCTGAACAGCTCGAGGGTCTGGGCGTTGTCCTGCGGAACGACGGAGACGTCGCCGCCGCCGGTGGTGTCGGCCTCGAAGCCCTTGTCCTCCAGCCAGGTGCGCAGCGCCACGTCCTGGGTGTTCCCCAGCTGCGGCGACGCGATCGTCTTGCCCTCGAGGTCCCTCGGCCGCTCCATGTCAGGGTTCACGACGAGGAAGGCGCCGCCCGAGGTCGCGCCCGAGACGATGCGGATGGCCTCGCCGTCCGACTGGGCGAAGGCGTTGATCGCCGGGTTGGGACCGATGTAGGTGGCGTCGATCGCGCCCGAGAAGAGGGCCTCCACGGCCGCGGGCCCGGCGTTGAACGTCGCCGTCTGGAGCGTCACGTCGTCGCCCAGGCTCTCCTCGAAGAGCCCGCCTTCCACCCCGACCAGCGCCGAGGCGTGGGTCACGTTGGGGAAGTACCCGAGGCGCAGCGTGACGTCGTCGCCTCCGCGTCCGGGGCTCGACCCTGCCGCCGCGCCGGGCCCGGCAGCGACGGCCAGGGAGAGGATGCCGGCGGCGGCGACGCATCGGACGAGGGGAAAGCGGCGGGACACGGGGGACCTCCGGGGCGAGTGACAGGTGCGCGGTTGCCCTCGTTTTGGCGTCACTTAGGGCTCTCAGTGACCCCTTTCTGACGCCAAAGCCTCCCGGGATCACGATAATCCTTACTTTGTTTGTCGGGAAACTAAGGAATAGGGCCAGGCTTGTCAAGTCCGTCTGGTAATCTCGACAAAAGGAGTCGAGGATGTGGATCACCCGGCGCACCGATTACGCCACCCGGGCCGTGCTGGCCCTCGCGTTGGCCGGCGACGATCGACCCCGCAAGATCCACGAGATCGCCTCGCGCACCAGTACCCCCGTCTCGGTGCTCGAGCAGCTGATGCCGCAGCTGCGGGGGGCCGGGATCGTCCGCTCGGAGCGGGGCCCGAGCGGCGGCTACCGGCTGAACCACCCGCCGGAGGAGATCACCCTGGGGCGGGTGGTGCGCATGGTGCAGGGGCCGCTGGCCCCGATCTCGTGTGCCACTCGCCACGAGCCGGAGCCGTGCCCCATGGAGGTGGGGTGCGCGCTCCAGGAGACGTGGGCGGAAGTGCGCGACGCCACGATCGCCATCCTCGACCGCACCACCTTCGGAGACCTCGCGGCGCGCTCCGGGGGGCGCTGGACCGGAGACGCCGACGTACGCTCGGGAGGGACGCGACCAGAGGAGAGATCGCATGGCTGAGAGCGTCGGGCCCACCACCCCGGTCGAGCTGGTCGAGGCGGTGTACGGCCGGTACCCCGAGCGCGCCGAGATCGCCCGCCGGCGGCTGGCCCGCCCGCTGACGTTCGCCGAGAAGGTCCTGTTCGCCCACGCCGACGACCCCGAGACGATCGGGTTGGGGCGGGCAGTCGACTACGCCGACTACCGGCCCGACCGGGTCGCGATGCAGGACGCCACCGCCCAGATGGCGCTGCTCCAGTTCGTGACGGCCAACCTGCCGCGCGTGGCCGTGCCCACGACCGTGCACTGCGACCACCTGATCCAGGCGCACGTGGGTGCGGAGATCGATCTGAAGAACGCCGTCGACACCAACTCGGAGGTGTACGAGTTCCTGCGCACCGTGTCGTCGAAGCACGGCATCGGCTTCTGGATGCCGGGCTCGGGGATCATCCACCAGGTCGTGCTGGAGCAGTACGCGTTCCCGGGCGGGATGATGCTCGGCACCGACAGCCACACTCCCAACGCCGGCGGACTCGGCATGGTCGCCATCGGCGTGGGGGGCGCCGACGCCGTCGACGTGATGGCGGGCTGGCCGTTCAACACGCGGGTGCCCAAGCTCATCGGCGTGCACCTCACCGGCCGGCTCACGGGCTGGGCGGCGGCCAAGGACGTGATCCTCGCGGTCGCCGGCGTCCTCACGGTGAAGGGCGGCACCGGCGCCATCGTCGAGTATTTCGGTCCCGGCGCGGCGTCGATCTCGGCCACCGGCAAGGCGACGATCTGCAACATGGGCGCCGAGATCGGCGCCACCTGCTCGATCTTCCCCTACGACGACCGCTCGGCGATGTACCTGAAGGCCACCAGCCGGGAGGAGATCGCCGACCTCGCCGACCGGCACGCCGAGCACCTGCGGGTCGACCCCGAGGTCGAGTCCGACCCGGAGCGGTTCTTCGACCGCGTGATCGAGATCGACCTCGACCAGCTCGAGCCGCACCTCGTGGGCCCGCACACCCCCGATCTCGACCGCCCGATCTCCGACGTGAAGGAGGCGGCACATGCGGAGGGCTATCCGCTCGACATCTCCTACGCGCTCGTCGGCTCGTGCACGAACTCGTCGTACGAGGACATCGGCCGCGCCGCCCACGTCGCCCGCCAGGCCAAGGCCGCGGGGCTGGGGGTGAAGTCGCCGCTGCTGATCACGCCCGGCTCGGAGCAGGTGCGGGCCACGATCGAGCGCGACGGCTACCTCGACGACCTCGAGGCCATCGGCGCCACCGTGCTCGCGAACGCGTGCGGCCCCTGCATCGGTCAGTGGAAGCGCGACGACATCGAGATGGGCGACCGCAACACGATCGTCAGCTCGTTCAACCGCAACTTCCCACGGCGCAACGACGGCAACGCCGAGACGCTGTCGTTCATCGGGTCGCCCGAGACGGTCGTGGGAATGGCGCTGACCGGCCGTCTCGATGTCGACTTCGTGCACGAGCCGGTCGCCGGGCCCGACGGAGAGGTGCGGCTCGAGCCGCCCGTCGCCGACGAGCTGCCCGGCAAGGGCTTCGACCCGGGCGAATCGGGGTTCGTGCCCCCGGCCCGGGACCCGTCGAACGTCGACGTGGTGGTGAAGCCCGACTCCGAGCGCCTCGAGCTGCTCGAGCCGTTCCCGGCCTGGGACGGCAACGACCTCACCGGGCTACGGGTGCTGCTCAAGGCGGCGGGGAAGTGCACCACCGACCACATCTCGCCCGCAGGGCCGTGGCTCCGCTACCGGGGACACCTCACCAACATCTCGCAGAACCTCTTCACCGGCGTGAACAACGCCTTCGCCCCCGACGGCTCGGGCGAGGGCGTCGACGTACGGGACGGGTCGACGAAGCCGCTGCCCGAGCTGGCCAAGGCGTACAAGGAGGCCGGGATCGGCTGGGTCGCCGTCGGCGACGAGAACTACGGCGAGGGCTCGTCACGCGAGCACGCGGCGATGGAGCCGCGCTGCATGGGAGGCCGGGCGATCATCGTGCGATCGTTCGCCCGCATCCACGAGGCGAACCTGAAGAAGCAGGGGATCCTCGCGCTCACCTTCGCCGACCCCGGCGACTACGACAAGGTGCGCGTCGACGACACCGTCGACATCGTCGGCCTCGCCGACCTCGCGCCCGGTAAGCCGGTGCGGGTCGTGCTCCGCCACGCCGACGGCACGAGCGACGAGGTCGAGACCACCCACACGATGTCGCCCGAGCACATCGAGTGGTTCGGGGCCGGGTCCGCGCTCAACGTGCTGCGGCAGGGCCGCGACGGCTGATCGCGCGGACGGTGAGCGCCTGTCGCGGTAATCGGGGGCTAATCGCGCGGAACGTGTTGCCATCGCGGGCTCGACGTCGTATCCTGCCCGCCAGCGGGCGCGTGGAGGGGGCTGTCGTGGCAGGGGTGACGGGTTGACGGGTTGACGCCGCAACCCCCCGCGCCGCCCGCCGGCCCCCCGCCGCCGGCCCGGAGTGGTTCCCCGCCCCCGCCCGGCGCCGGCCGTCCCGGCGGCGGTCCTGGCGGTACCGGAGTCAACATCTCGTGGAAGGCCCTGGTCGGGGCCCTGCTCGCGGTCATCGTGGCGCTCGGGGCTGTGGTGGGCGTGCTGGCGTTCTCCGGCGACGACGACGGTGGGAACGAGGAGCCGGCTGAGCTCGGGCTCGAGCCGATCTCGTCCACCGGGGAGAACCCCTTCATGCCCTCGGTCGGCACCGACCAGGCGAACGTGACGCCGCCGGAACAGACGGGCGGGACGTTCTCGGGTGACACGCCCGGTCTCTACGGCGGGACTCGCAACGTCACCCAGTGCGACGCGCAGCAGATGGTCACGTTCCTCCAGCAGAACCCGGACAAGGGCGCGGCGTGGGCAGGTGCCCTCGGCATCACGGTGGCGGACATCCCGGGCTACGTGTCGGAGCTCACGCCCGTGGTCCTGCGCTCCGACACCTACGTCACGAACCACGGGTTCGCGAACGGTCGTGCCACCGTGATCCCGGCGGTCCTCCAGGCGGGGACCGCCGTGCTCGTCGACAAGTACGGCACACCCCGGGTCAAGTGCTACTGCGGCAACCCGCTCACACCCCCGAAGACCTATTCGAAGCCGAGGTACGCGGGGCCCCGCTGGAGCGGGTTCAATCCCGGCGGCATCACGATCATCCGGGAGACCACGGTTGTCATCGAGATCTTCGTGCTCGTCGATCCCGTCACCGGCGAAACGATCATGCGACCGCGGGGCCCGAGCGCCAACGACCAGCCGTCGACGCCCCCGCCCGCACCGGCACCGCCCCCGCCCCCGGCCCCCGAGCCGGAGCCGGTGCCTGAGGGGCCGTCGCCCGAAGAGCAGGCGATCGCCAAGGTGCAGGAGGCGGCGACGGCGTGTTACCCGTTCCCGGCTCCCATCGAGGACTCGAACGACCCGCCGAACATCTCCACGAGCCCCGGCGACTCCACGTACTTCGTCCTCACGGCGAGCGGCACGACCGTGAGCGGCAACTACCAGGAGTTCGTCTGGCACGTCGACCGCGCCACGTTGGCGTTCACGCCGCAGAACGACTTCGCCCAGGTCGCCAGCGACCACTGCCCCGGCCTGCGCTGACCCGGCGCGACGCGTGGGGGCCCGACGTACTCGAAGTGGCCGGGGTCGACGGCGAGGAACCGGGCGCCGCTGACGAAGCCCCAACGCTCCATCACCTCGACGAGGCGGGGGTCGGCGAACGAGGCGAGCCCGGTGGGGTTGGCGACGAAGTTCACGTCGATCGCGACGCCCCACGAGTGGCGGGAGATGCCACCGCCAGGGATCTCGTTGGGCACCCAGCAGCCCTGGTAGCCGGCGGGGTCGACCAGCGCCGCGAGCCCGCGCTGCTCCAGCTCGCGCAGTGCGCCCTCGATGGCAGGGAGCACCGCGCGGTGGCAGGTGATCGGCCCCAGGACGGGCACGGTCGCGGTGGCGATGTGCTCGGCCTCCCAGACGGGGTCCTCGGTGAAGAACCGGTCGGGTCCGGGCCGGTAGGCGAACTCGCCGAAGAGCTGCTTGATCCGTGCCTGGGGGAGCACGAGGTCGCCGTGGCGCAGGTACCGCGTCTCGTCCGGACTGCGAAAGCGCACGGCGACGCCGGGAGCGTTCGCCGCGATCGCCTGCTCGGTGAGCGCCCGATCGCCCGTGTACCCGACGAGCAGGAAGCGCGCGGTGCGGATGCCGACCGGCTCGGCGCTGTTCGCGTGCACGACGAGCTCGGCGGCGCCGATCGCGCGATCGTCGACCACTGCGGTGACCGTCAGCTGCGCGCCGTTGACCAACCGGAGCGTGCCGCCGGGCCCGATGCGGCGCAGCGCGGCGGAGGTCGAGCCGAGGACCGCCTCACCCGGTACCAGTGCCCGAAGGCGCGCCCGAGCTTCGCCGTCGAAGAAGCCGGGGTAGGTGGAGGGGTCGACTGCGATCGCGTCGAGAGGGATGCGGAGGCCCTCGTCCGTGAGGTCGATCGGCTGCCCGCGCGGGTCGAACGAGGCGGTCAGGCCCACCACGTCGCCGCGCACGACCGTAACCCGCTCGACTCCCTCGACTGCGTCGACGTGCTCGGCCAAGCCTGCCGGCAGCCCGCCCGAGGTCCAGACCAGGAGCGTCTTCTCGGCGGGCGCGGGCGCGGGCGCGGGCGCGGCGCTCGTGTCCTCATCGCGGTCCCGGGTGGGCTCCGGTCTCGACCGCGCCGGGTTCGAAGGCGCCGCGTCCCGAGAC
>JBOGFI010000223.1:0-6730 GCA_050743365.1 Acidimicrobiia bacterium
CGTCGAGCACGTCCTGGGCGGGATTGGCGTTCCCGGCCGCGACGGCGCGGGAGTCGATGGTGAGGCGCTGTGGGTGGTACCACGCGACGCCGTCCGCTCCCTTGACGTCGATGCCCGAGAACATGGCGGCAAAGCGCCGGATCGGGGTGATCTCGCCGGCGCGGTCCCAGCCGCGGGGATCGCCGCTCTCGGCGAGATGACCGGCGTTCACCTGAGCGGCCCGCAGGCCCATCGGCGAGGTCTCGGCGTCGAGCGCGTAGCCGAACTGCGCCTCGTGGGTCACCTGCACCGGCGGCTTCAGGATCGCCGGGAACGGGGGCCAGTTCTGCGCGATCGAAGGGGTGTCGGGGTCGACGATCGTGGCAGTCGACCCGAGCGCGCCGAAGACGCCGGCGAGCGGCGCCGGGATCCCGCCGAACGACAGCCACGGTGAGCCGCCCGCCAGACCCTGGAGCGAGAAGGTCGCCTCCTCGGGTGTCACCGGCGCGGGGTTGCTGCCGCCGTCGATGTAGACGAGACCGGAGAGGTCCTCGACCCCCGCCTTGCCGTTGAAGTCCCACGTGGCGTAGGCGGTCAGGATGGTGCCGCCGAGTGAGTGCCCACCCAGCACCACGTCGCCCCCGAGCTTCCCCGCCGCCTTGACCACGCGCCGGAGGTCCTCGACGGTGACGTTCATGCCCCAGTCGCGCGCGTAAGGGACGGTGGCGTCCTCGACCGGCTCGTGGTGCGGATCGATGTTCGCGTCGGTGAGGTACCCGAGGTAGTAGTCGAAGAGCTCCTGGGACGTGACCTTGCCGCGCTTGCCCTTGCCGAGCACCGCGTGGTCCTCGAGCTGGTTCTCCCGGCGCTCCACCGACCACACCTGCCAGTCGTCGGTCGCTTCGACCACGTCCCGTGCGAGGGGAACGAAGTACCCGCTGCCCGCGGACGTGCCCGGCACCAGCACGAGGACGTTCTTGGCGTCCTCGGGGCCGATCTTGATGACCCCGACGCGGTTCAGCCCGGCCGGAGTGCCGGGGGCGTCGTGCCCCTTCATCCACTCGACCCGGAGATCGGGCTGCCCGGACCCGCCCTGGGCGCCGGCAGTCGCGGGCCCGAGCGCCGCGCACATGACGGCGACCACCGCCAGCACGACCAGGCGAACTCGGGTGCTCGTCGAACGCACGACGCCCTCCTCCCACCATCAAGGACCTTGATATACATTCAAGGGAACCATGACTGTCGGTGTCAAGCGTGCGGGGAGCGATCGGTCGGCCGAGGCCGCGCTCCCGAGACCCACCTACCTGGTGAAGCAGCTCCAGGAGGCCCTGCTCCGACGGCTCGACGACATCACGCGGCGGTTCGACCTCACCACCGGCCAGTACACGACGCTCAGCGTGCTCGCCAAATACCCCGGGATCTCGTCGGCGCAACTGGCCCGCCTCACCTTCGTGAGCCCGCAGGCGGCCAACGAGATGGTGGGAACGCTCGAAGGCAAGGGTTTCCTTCGGCGCTCGGTCGACCGGAGCAACCGGAGCAGGCTCGAAGTGAAGCTGACGCCGGCGGGAACGAGAGCGCTGGCGAGATGCGATGCGCTGGTCGACGAGCTCGAGGGGGAGGTCTTCCGTGGCGTCGACCCCGAGGACCAAGCGCAGTTTCACCGCATGCTCCACACCTGCCTCCAGGCGATCAGCGAGCCGAGCTCTCGCGCAGGTCGATTGTGAGCGCCGGGGTCTACGGGAAGGCGTGGGCGGAGAAGTCTCGGCGACCGTGCCCGCGAGGCTTCCCGCGTGGCTACTCGTCGACGATATGCACGGCCTTGTAGCCGGAGCGGAGCAGGGTGCCTCTCTCGAGGACGTCCACCTCGGCGACGACACCGAGGGCCGACGAGATCGAGCTCCGGACTCGGGCTGCGACCTCGTCTGGGCTCACCTCCGCCGACTCGACCCGCACCCGCAGCGCCGCATCGCCGGCGGGGCGCACCGCCTGGAAGACCAGCGCCGGCCGGGCGACCTCGGGTACCGCGCGCAGAGCCGCTTCGAGCTCGTGGACGAAGAACCACTTGCCCTGGCACTGGAGGAGGTCCTTGAAGCGGCCGCCCCAGAAGGCGCGCACCGTCGTCTCGCCGCACGGGCACGGGTCGCGCACAACGGCGCAGGCCTCCTCGAGGTCGTAGCGCAGCAGCGCGTTGTCGCGACCGAGGGTGGTGACGACGAGGTTGCCCCACTGGCCGTCGGGCATGTCGCGCCCGGTGGCGGGGTCGACGGCCTGCACGACGACCCGGTCCTCGTGGACGTGCCCGCCGGGGCTCTCGTCGCAGGGACCGGCCGCGTACGCGTAGCACTCGATCCCGGCGGTCATGAGCGGGAGGCCCGGTCCCCCGCCGCCGCCGAGCCGGTACGAGGGGAGCTCGAGCGTGAGGCCGTGGCGATCGGCGACCTCGCGGTAGCGGTCGAGCGAGAACGCCACGAACGACACGTCGGGGCGCACCCGGGCCCACAGCCGCGCTCCCTGCTCGGCGAGCTCGTCGGTGTCGGGCGGCGGCACCCACAGGTTGAGCATCCCGAAGTGCTCGATCGCGCCCGACATCAACGGGCCGCCGCCGTAGAGGTAGGCGGGGTGGGCATGGGTCGCGACCATGCCTGGACGGAAGCCGTTGCGCCAGAACATCCGTGCCGCGGAGTCGTACTCCAACTCGAGGTCGTGACGGGTCCACAGCACGATCGTCGGCGTGCCGGTCGTACCGGTGGAGGTGCCCAGCCGCACGCACCGCTCCGGACCGCTGAAGCGGTAGTCGCCGAAGGGTGGGTGCTCGCGCTCGGAGTCGCGCAGGTCCTGCTTGACCGTCGTGGGGATCCCGGCGAGGTCATCGACGCCGCCCACGTCATCGGAGGAATCGATCCCCGCCTCCGTCAGCTTGCCGCCGAACAGCGGCACGGGCGCCTCGAGGATGCGGCGCACGAGCTCGCGCACACCGGCATCCTGGAGCTCGCGCAGCCGGTCGCGGGGCATCGTCTGGGCGTCGACATCCCAGAAGCGCCGGTCGCCGCTCGTCGCCGTGCTCACGGCACGTCGATGCCGAGGCGGGCGCGCAGGTCGCCGGCGGACGCGACGGGGCGACCGGCGTCGGTGGCCCAGCGCGCCGCCAACTCCACCAGCCGGGGATTGTCGCTGTGCGCGAACGCGATCGGGTTGTCGCCGATCCCGACGCGCACGCCTCCGCCTCGCTCGAGCGCGGCGCGCCCGAGCTGCTCGATACGGGCGGGATCGGGAATGCCGTAGGGCACCACGAGCCACTCGACGTCGAGGTCGCCCGGGAGCTGGCGCAGGTGCAGGTCGAGCGCCTCCACGCTGGGTTCGGGCCCGATCGCGGGGCTGCCCCACAGGAGGATCTTGCACAGCACCGGCTCCGTGAGCAGCCCCGCGCCCGCCAGCGCCGCGATCGTGCGGGTCGAGCCGAGGTCGAACGCCGCGACGGTCGGGACGAGGCCGACCTTGCGGTAGCGGGCGAGCGCGTCGGCGACGAAGGGCAGCGAGTTGCGGATCACCTCGTAGCCGGGGACGGGCTCGAGCGGAGCGAGCGCGCCGGTGCCCGGGTCCCAGAGCACGAGGTTCACGGTGGCGACGTCGACCGGCCCCAGCTCCAGGCCGTGGCGCGCTCGCAACGCGAGGCAGTGGCCGAGCCGCTCGTCGACGGCGTCGGGGACGTCGGTCGGGTACGACGGGTACGCGAGGACGCATCCGTCGATGAGGTCGAGGGCGACGCCGTAGAGCTCCGCGTCGGCGAGACGCTGCTCACCCGCTTCGTCGACGGCGTGCCAATGCACCACCGCCGCACCCGCCTCCGCGCAGCGCCGGGCGTCGGCCGCGCACTCGGACGGCGTCTGCGGCACGTGCGGATGAGCCGCCTTGGTGACGGCCTCGTTCAGCCCCACCTCGATCACCGCCGCGTCGCGCTCCATGTGCTCCCGGGCGGGTGACCGCGCGCAGCTGCGGGTCAGAGGTTGAGATCTTTGTTCGGGCGCACGACGATCTCGGCCACGTGGACGCGCGCTGGGCGGCTCACCGCGTAGAGCACGGCGTCGGCAACGTCGTCGGGGCTGGCGAGGTGGTCGCTGAGCGCCTGCTGGGCCGCCTCGATCACGTCGTCGGGGAGGCGCTCTCCCTTGGTGACCTCGGCGTCGATGCCGGTCATCGCCACCATCCCCTTCAGTACTTCGGGGTCGAAGTTGCGGGCGAAGTTCGTGGCCACCGCCCCCGGCATGATGGTGACGACCTGGATGGGATCGTCCATCAACTCCTGGCGCAGGCTGTTGGAGATGGTGTTCACGGCGTGCTTTGTCGCGCCATAGACACCCGAGTCGGGCCGGTGGGCCGCGAGCGACGAGATGTTCACGATGTGCCCCTCGGCGCCGCACGCCCGCATGGCGGCCACCGCGGCCTGACAGCCCGCGAGCAGGCCCAGCACGTTCGTCTCGAGCATCGCCCGCCACCCCTCGGGGTCGGCGTCGACAATCGGCTCGGGATGGGAGACGCCGGCGTTGTTCACCATGATGTCGAGGCGACCGGTGTCGTCGACGGCGGCGTCGACCAGCCCGCGGACGGCCTCGGGATCGCGGACGTCGGCGGTCATCACGCGGGCAGATCCCCCTCCACCCGCGATGCGGTCGGCGGCCTCCTTCATGGCCGACTCGGTGCGGC
This sequence comes from Acidimicrobiia bacterium, assembly GCA_050743365.1. Lineage (GTDB taxonomy): Bacteria > Actinomycetota > Acidimicrobiia > IMCC26256 > JACDBD01 > JBOGFI01. The sequence continues at coordinate 4,681 of JBOGFI010000223.1, forward strand.
CGCACAGCACCACGTGGGCACCGGCGCCAGCTAGCCGCTCGGCGATGGCTCGCCCGATGCCGCTCGACGCACCCGTGACGACGGCGGTGCGCCCCGAGAGATTGGCGGTGATGGTCATGTGCGGCTCCTCGTTGTTGAAGTCAGGCGTCTGACCGGAACCCGTCGAGGACGTTCGCCCAGCGGTCGGGGTCGCGCTTGTAGGGGGCGTAGAAGCTGACCCGGTCGATGAGGTCGCCGTAGCGGGCGAGCATCTTCTTCGGCACGTCTTCGGGCTCGGCGATCACCGCGAACGTGTCGAGGATGTCGTCGGTGACCAGCTCACCCATGGCCGCCCACTCGCCCTGCTTCGAGAGGCGGTTGAGCTCGCCCTGGAGGTCTCCCCAGCCGTGCAGCTCCAGGACGCCGCGGTACGCGGGCGTCGACCCGTAGAACGCGATCTGCTGCTTCGTGCCGCGGCGCGCCTGCTCGACCTCCTGTTCGTTCGTGCCCGTCACGACGAACATGGGGCCCGACACCTCGAAGTCGGCGCGCTGCTTCCCGGCGCGGGCCCACCCTCGCTCGAGGGCCGGGAGGGTGACCTCGCGCACGTAACGCTCGGTGGTGAAGCCATGCAGCAGGATGCCGTCGGCGACCTCGCCGGCCGCCTCCGTCATCCGCTCCCCCACCGCGGCGAGGAACACCTTCGGCGTGCCGTGGCGGTTGGGGCCGGGGTCGAAGAACGGCGTCATCAGGGTGTGGCGGTAGAACTCACCCCGGAAGTCCAGCTTCTGGCCGTCGTTCCAGCACGCCCAGATGGCGCGCATCGCCAGGATGAGCTCGCGCATTCGGGCGGCAGGCTGCGACCACGGCATCGAGAACCGCTTCTCGATGTGGGGCTTGATCTGGCTGCCGAGGCCGAGGACGAAGCGGCCCTGCGAGAACGCCTGGAGGTCGTAGCCGACGCTCGCCAGCGTCATCGGGTTGCGGGCGAAGGCGACCGCGATGCCGGTGATGAGCTCGAGGCGCTCGGTGTGCTCGGCCGCCAGCAGGATCGGGAAGAACGGGTCGTGGCTGGTCTCGGCGCTGAAGGCCCCGTCGTACCCGAGCTCCTCGACCTCCCGGGCGACCTCGGGGACGCCGCCCAACCCGCCCGCCAGCAGCACCCCGTCGACCTTCACCGCCCCCGACCATAGCGATCCGCGTAGCTGTCACACCCCGGCGGTATGGTCCGGTCATGGGTGTGCCGCTGCCAGTAGGGCTGTCCCCGAGCTCGGTCTCGGCGTTCCGAGACTGCCCGCTCGCGTTCCGCTTCGCCTACGTCGACCGCCTCCCGGAACCGCCGTCGGCCCCCGCGAGCAAGGGCACGCTCGTGCACCGGGCGCTCGAGCTGCTGATGTGCCGCGCCCCCGGCGACCGGACGCTCGACGCCGCCCTCGCCGACCTCGACCGTGCCCGCGCCGAGATGGCCGACCATCCCGACCTTGCGGGCCTCGAGCTCACCGACGCCGAGTGGGCGGCGTTCCACGCCGACGCCGAGCTGCTGGTCCGGCGCTACTTCGAGCTGGAGGACCCGTCGACGGTGCGGCCGATCGGCCTCGAGCTCAAGCTCACGGCCAGCCTCGAGCGCCTCACGCTGCGGGGGATCATCGACCGCCTCGAGCTCGACGCCGACGGGGAGCTGGTGGTGACGGACTACAAGACCGGCACCGCCCCCCGGGAGGGGTTCGAGCAGGACCGCATGGGCGGGGTCCACTTCTACTCCCTGCTGTGCGAGCGGCTGCTGGGCCGGCGCCCGGCCCGGGTGCAGCTCATGTACCTGTCCACTCCCGAGGTCATCTCCATGGTGCCCAGCGAGCAGTCGGTGACGGCGGTCGAGCGCCGGGCGGTGGCCCTGTGGGCGGCGGTGGAGCGGGCCTGCGAACGTGACGACTTCCGGCCCCGGAGAGGCCGCCTGTGCGACTGGTGCACCTTCCAGCCCTACTGCCCGGCCTGGGGCGGTGACCCGGCCCGGGCCGTCGAGCTGCTCGCCGCCCCCGCGGCCGCGGCCCAGCCCCTGGCCGCGACCCACCCC
>JBOGFI010000224.1:0-24201 GCA_050743365.1 Acidimicrobiia bacterium
CCTCGCCGCCGCCGCGCTGCCCGCGGGCCAGGTGCCCACCGAGCTGGTGGCGGCCGGGCTGCGGCCGCTGTTCCCCGACGGCTGGCCCCGTCGCCCGCTCTGGGTCTGCGCGGTGCGCCTCGACACGGGACGCCGGATCGTCTTCGGGCGCGACGGCGCACCGCCAGCCGGCGTCGCCGACGCGGTGGCGGCGTCGTGCGCCATCCCGGGGTTCTTCGAGCCGGTCGTCATCGACGGCGTGCGTTACGTCGACGGCGGTACCCACTCCCCCACCAACGCCGACCTGCTCGCCGGCCGCGAGCTCGACCTCGTCATCGTGAGCTCGCCGATGTCGGTGGCCGGCAGCCGGCTGCGCCCGTCCCTCGACCTGCCGGCACGCCGGCTGGCGCGCCTCTACCTCGGCCAGGAGGCCGCCCGCGTCCGGCGCCGGGGCACGCCCGTGCTCGCGTTCCAGCCCACCGACGCCGACCGGGGGGTGATGGGGCTCAACGCCATGGACCCGGCCCGGCGCGGGCCCGTTGCCCACCAGGCCCGGGAGTCGACGCGGCGGCGCCTCGAGCGCGCCGACGCACGCGAGCGCGTCGAGGTCCTCAGGTCGAGGCGGGCCGCGAGTCGCTGACGAGCTTCAGCAACTCGGCCATGCCGTCCTCGACGCCGCGGCACAGCACCCCGATGTCGGGGGCGGTGTCGTAGTCACCGGTGACGCCGTAGTTGAGCATCCCGTTGTAGGAGAAGATCGCGACGCCCACCCGGACGTGACCGGCGATCGGCACGAACGGGAATGCCTCGAGCATCGGGCGGCCGGCGAGGTAGAGGGGGAACTGCGGCCCCGGCACGTTCGTGGTGACGGTGTTCACGTTCCGCTGAGGGATGTTCCGGACGACCCGGGCCCCGAGCGCGAGCAGCATGGCCGGGGCGAAGCCCGACAGCGAGGTGAGCACCTCGCCCGCGACCGCCTGCTTCGACTCCTTCAGCCCCTCCATCTGAGCACGGATCGCGGCGAGCCGCTCGGTCGCGTCGCCGATGCCGACCGGCAGCTCGGCGATCATGCCCGAGACCCGGTTGTTGTATGTGCCGCGCTCCTCCTGGGTGCGGACCGACACCGGCACCAGCGTACGGACGACCCGATCGTCGACCGACTCGCCGCGCGACAGGATGAAGTCGCGGAAGCCGCGCGTGAGCACGGTCAGCACCACGTCGTTGACCGTGCCGCCCATCGCCTTGCGCACCGTCCTTACGTCACCCAGTGTCGTACGGGCCCAGTCCCACCGCCGGTGCGGACCGATGGGACCGTTGAGCGACGATTCCGGCGTGCGGCGCACCACGCCCGCCATCGAGGCCAGACCCCGGCCGACGTCGCTCGCCCGGTCGCGCAGCTGCCGCCACCCCCGGGTGGTCGCCCGCAGGGCGCGGAACTGCTCGTACGGGCTCGCCACCAGGTCGCCGAGGGCCTCGATCACGACACGGGCGTCGGAGGGTTCGGGCGCGGGCTCCCACGCGTCGGGGGCGGGCGGCGGCGGCTCGGGCTCGGCGTCGAGCACGACGGTGAGGAGGTCGGTTCCCGACACACCGTCGACCATGCAGTGGTGGACCTTCGACACCGCAGCCCAGTGATCGAAGTCGAGCCCCTCGACCATCCACATCTCCCACAGCGGCCGGCTGCGGTCGAGCCGCTGCGCCATGAGCCGCCCCACGAGGTTGCGCAGCTGCTCGTCGCCGCCCGGCGACGGCAGCGCGGTGTGACGAAGGTGGTAACCGATGTTGAAGTAGGGGTCGTCGACCCACGCCGGGCGCCCGAGCTGGAGCGGCACGAACCGCACCTTCTGGCGGTAGCGCGGCACCAGCGGCAGCTTGCCCGCGACCGTGTCACGGAACGCCTCGTAGGGCGGGGGCGGCCCTTCGAAGATGGCGACCGAGCCGATGTGCATGTGGCTGACGCTGTCCTCGACGTGGAGGAACGACGCATCGAGCGGGCTCATCCGGTCCATCTTTTCTCGCTCTCTCGCTGCGGGCCGGGCCATCCTCGATCGGGCTGGCCGGCCCGCGGGCGCTCGTTCGCTGGCGAGCGACTCCGCTCCCACCGGTCGCTCCGTCGCCGCGCTGAGGTTATAAGCGCGAGGACGATGCCGCTAGCCCACCCATCCCGAGTCGGAGAGCTTGCGGTCGATGGCGTAGGCGGCGCTGATGAGCCCCAGGTGGGTGAACGCCTGCGGGAAGTTGCCGAGATGCTCGCCGTGGGGACCGAGCTCCTCGGCGTACAGCCCGAGATGGTTGGCGTAGCCGAGCATCTTCTCGAACGAGAAGCGCGCCTTCTGGGGGTCGCCTCCCCGGGCGAGCACCTCCGCGTACCAGAACGAGCACATGTTGAAGGTGCCCTCCTCGCCCATGAGCCCGTCGCTGGCCGCGTTGCCGGCCCGGTACCGGAACACCAGCGAGTCGTCGACCAGGTCCTCCTCGATGGCGCGCAGCGTCGAGACCCAGCGGGGATCGGTGGGGCTGATGAACTTCACCATCGGCATCAGGAGGTTGGAGGCGTCGACGGTGGTGGTGCGCTTGTGCTGCACGAACGTCTCGCGCTTCGGGTCCCAGAAGCTCGTGAGGATGTCGTGGGTGATCGCGTCACGACAGGCCCGCCAGCGCTCGAAGGGATAGGGGAACGACCGCTTCTCGGCGAGCCTGATGGCCCGGTCGAGGGCGACCCAGCACATGAGCCTCGAGTACAGGAACTCCTGCTGGCCTCCCCGCACCTCCCAGATGCCCTCGTCGGGCAGCCGCCAGTGCTCGCTCACGTAGTCGACGAGCCGCACGATGTTCTGCCACAGGGCGTAGGAGATCGGCTCGCCGTACTTGTTGTAGAGGTAGATCGAGTCCATCAGCTCGCCGTAGATGTCGAGCTGGAGCTGGTCGTAGGCGCCGTTGCCCACGCGCACCGGCGAGGAGCCCCGGTAACCCTCGAAGTGCGTGAGCGTCTCCTCGGTGAGGGTCTTGTGGCCGTCGATGCCGTACATGATCTGCATCGAGCCGTCGGGATTGAGGTCCATGCAGCGGTCCTCGATCCAGCTCATGAACCGTCCCGCCTCGGACGTGTAGCCGAGGCGGATGAGGGCGTAGAGCGTGAACGAGGCGTCCCGGATCCAGGTGTAGCGGTAGTCCCAGTTGCGCTCGCCGCCGACCTCCTCGGGGAGCCCGAACGTCGGCGCCGCCACCAGCGAACCGTGGGTGTTCGACACCAGGAGCTTCAGCAGCAGCGCCGAACGGTTGACGATCTCGCGCCACCGCCCGGCGTACTTCGAGTGCCCGACCCACGTGCGCCAGAAGTTGACGGTCTCCTTGAACGCGTCCGCGACGTAGTCGGGCGAGGCCGACGGGCTCGCCCCGCCCGCGTTGGCCCGCTCGAGCACGAACGCGGCGGTCTCGCCGACCGACAGCCGGAACCTCGAGACGGCGGCGCCACCTCGGATCTCGACCGGGGTGGGGGTGCGCAGTCGCAGCGCGGTCCGGTCGGCGCCCTTCGACTCGAAGATCACCTCACCGTCCCGGAGATCGACCCGGTGCTCGGCGCGCCCGTAGTCGAAGCGGGGATCGCACACCATGTCGAACTCGACCTCGCCCCGCACGCACTTGGCCCGCCGCACGACTGCGTGGCCGGGGTCGCCCGCCTTGGTGACGACGGGCATGAAGTCGGAGACCTCGGCGACACCGGCGGCGGCGAGCGACCGGGTGAGGAGCACGTTGGTGTCGGGCAGGTACAGCTGCTTCCGGTTGCCCTCAAGGCACGGCCGGACCTGGAAACGACCGCCGTTCCGCGCGTCCAGCAGCGCGGCGAACACGGTCGGCGAGCCGAAGGACGGGAACGACATGAAGTCGATCGACCCGTCCATCCCCACGAGGGCGACCGTGTGGAGGTCGCCGATGACTCCGTAGTCCTCGATGGGCTGGTAGCCCCGATCGCTCATCCGGTCCCCCTCCGCTCTGCCTCGGAGCCCCGGTCTAGTCGGTTCGCCCGCCGGGAACCTCGCGGATGACGGCTCGCTGCAAGAACTCACTAACGTCTCCGATGTGGAGCACGAGGTCGTCGTCATCACCGGCGGCAACGCCGGGATCGGCAAGGAGGCCGCGGCCGGGCTGGCGCAGGCGGGGGCCACGGTCGTGATCACGTCCCGGGACCGCGAGCGCGGAGAGACAGCGCGGGCCGAGATCGTCGAGCGGGCCGGCAAGGACGTCGACGTGATGAACCTCGACCTCGCGAGCTTCGCCTCGGTGCGGCGGTTCGCCGGTGACTTTCTCGACCGCTACGACCGGCTCGACGTGCTGCTCAACAACGCCGGCCTCATCCTGTCGCACCGCAGCGAGACCGAGGACGGCTTCGAGACCACATTCGGGGTCAACCACCTCGGTCATTTCCTGCTCACCTCCCTCCTGGTCGAGCGCCTGAGGGCCAACGACCGCGGGGCCCGGGTGATCAACGTGTCATCAGTCGCGCACAAGGGCGCACGCGACGGGCTCGACTTCGACGACCTCCAGTCGACGAAGGGATACGCCGCCATGCCGGTGTACTCGCGCTCGAAGCTGGCGAACATCTACTTCACCCGTGAGCTGGCCCGCCGGCTCGACGGCGACGGCGTCACCGTCAACGCGCTGCATCCCGGCTTCGTGCGCAGCGAGTTCGCACGCGGCGGCGACACCGGCGCCTTCTACTCGATCGGGGTGCGGCTCGCGAGCCCGTTCGCGATCAGCCCCAAGCGGGGCGCGCGAACCTCGATCTACCTAGCGGCGTCGCCCGAGGTCGACGGCGTCACCGGCGAGTACTTCTACAAGCGCCGGCCGGCGGCGATCTCGACGGCGGCCCGCGATGACGACGCCGCCCGCCGCCTCTGGGATGTCAGCGAGGAGCTAGTAGCGTCGGCCGGCGCCGACTGAAGCCGAGAGGAGGGCCAATGGACACGCGCGCCGTCAACCCGTGGACCTGGCAGGACCAGTTCGGATTCTCGCAGGCCGTCGAGGTGTCGGGAGGGCAGCGGGTGCTGTTCTGCGCCGGGCAGACATCGGTCGACGACGACGGAGCGCCACTGCACCCCGGCGACATGGTCGCCCAGGCCCACAAGGCGCTCGACAACCTCGAAGCCGTCCTGAAGCCGGCGGGCATGGGCTTGGCGAACGTCGTGCGCCTCAACTACTACACGACCGACGTCGACGCCTTCTTCGCCGCCGCCGAGCAGGTGGCCGGCCGGCTGGAGGGTGCCGGGTGCCCGCCGGCCAGCACGCTGCTCGGCGTCACGAGGCTCGCGTTCCCCGAGCTGATGCTCGAGGTCGAGGCCACGGCGGTGGCGTGAGCACCCGCGTCACCGCCGGCGTCGACGAGGTCGTCGAGCTCCTCGACCGCGACGGCTACGTCGTCGTCGAGGAGGTCCTCGACACCGACGAGACCCGCCGCATCCGCGAGGAGCTCACGCGGGTGCTCGAGTCGGTGCCCACGGGTCGCAACGACTTCGAGGGTCGCCGTACGAAGCGCATCTACGCCATCTTCGGCAAGACCCGCGCCCTCGATGACGCGGCGACGCATCCGCTGGTGCTCGGCGCCCTCGACCGGGTGCTCGGCCCGCACTACCAGCTCAGCGCCCCGACCGGGATCGAGATCGGCGGGGGCGAGGTCGCCCAGGTGCTGCACCGCGACGAGGACATCTACCCGGTGCCGCGGCCCCACCCCGAGCTCGTCACCAACGTCATGTGGGCGCTCGACGACTTCACCGAGGCCAACGGTGCCACACGCGTGGTGCGCGGCAGCCATCGCAACGCGGTGGAGCAGGCCTCCCCCGCCACGCCCACCGTGGCCGCCGAGATGCCGGCGGGGTCGGTGATGATCTACGTCGGGTCGGTGTGGCACGGCGGGGGCGCCAACCGCACCGACCGCGCCCGCCTGGGCGTGGCCATCGAATACGTGGTGGGGTGGCTCCGCCCGCAGGAGACCCAGCTCCTGGCGGTGCCGGCCGAGGTCGCACGCGGGCTCCCGCCGCGGCTCCAGGAGCTCCTCGGCTACAACGTCTACCCGCCGTTCCTCGGTTACGTCGACGGCCGCCACCCGCGGCGGACGCTCGACGCCTGAGGCGACCGGCCGCCGTCACCAGCGCCGGCCGCGCTTGCCGAGCGCGTACGGCGGCACCTCGAAGCCCTGCTCGCTCATCCCCTTCTCGATGGCGCGGCACACCGTCTCGACCACCTTCACACGGGCGTACCGCTTGCTGTCCGCCTCGACAACGGTCCACGGCGCGCCGGCGTGGTCGGTGCGGGCGAGCATGTCCTCGACGGCACGTTCGTACTCCTTGCGCTTCTCGCGGTTGCGCCAGTCCTCCTCGGTGAGCTTCCACACCTTCAGCGGGTCCTTCTCGCGACGACGGAACCGGCGCAGCTGCTCGCCGTCGGACAGGTGGAGCCAGAACTTGACGACGATCATCCCTTCGGCGGTCAGGGTCTGCTCGAACTCCACGATCTCGGCGTAGGCGCGCTGCCACTGCTCCTCGGCGGCGAAGCCCTCGACCCGCTCGACCAGCACCCGGCCGTACCAGGAGCGGTCGAGGACGGCCATGCCGCCCCAGCCCGGCAGCGCGGGCCAGAACCGCCAGAGGAAGTGGTGGCGCTTCTCGTCGTAGGTCGGCGCCGCGAACTGCGCGACCCGAACGTGGCGGGGGTCGAGGTGGCTGACGAGGCGCTTGATCGCGCCGCCCTTCCCGGACGCGTCCCACCCCTCGAACACGACGCACACCGGCGGGCCGATGCGGGCGTCGGCCCCGATCTGGCCTCCGAGCACCAGCCGGAGCTGGAGGAGCCGGAGCTGCGCGGTCTCGAGCCGCTCCGCCTCCTCCTGGCGCGACAGCCGGAGCGTGAGGTCGACGTCGTCGAGGCGGCCCACGGCCACCAGCGTGGACCGGCGGGCCCGCCACCGGCAACGGCGGCTCGGCGGCTCGGCGCTCACCGAGCATGGGTCGATTCACCCCGAAGAGCGGGTCAGGAGACCCTTGCTCCCTTGAGCTCAGCCCGCGGGCTCGAAGAGCTCCTTGAGGTCCTGCTTGCGGACCTTCTCGGTCCCGGTGCGGGGCAGCTCGTCGACGAACACGACCTGCCTGGGCACCTTGTAGTCGGACAGGCGCTCGGCAGCCCAGGCCGTCAGCTCGTCCTCCGTCACCGACTGCCCGCCGGCGAGACGGACGGCGGCGGCGGGCACCTCGCCCTTGCGGGAGTCGGGCAGCCCGACGACGGCGGCCTCCGCCACCGCCGGGTGCTGGTCGAGGGCCTCCTCGACCTCGGCCGCGAACACCGAGTACCCGCCGTGCTTGATCACGTCCTTCTTCCGGCCGGCGAACTCGACCAGCCCGAGCCGGCCGCGGCGGGCCAGGTCACCGGTGCGGAGCCAGCCCTCGGCGGTCAGGGCCTCGGCGGTGGCGTCGCGCTGGCCGTGGTAGCCCCGCATCACCCCCGGCCCCTTGACGACGAGCTCGCCCACCTCGCCCCGGGGCGCGGGCTCGCCGGCTTCGTCGACCACCCGCATCCGGTAGCCGGGCAGGGGGATCCCCACCAGTCCCCGCACGGGCAGCGCGAGGCCGGGCGGCAGCACCTTGATCGCCGCGCCTCCCCCGAGCTCGACCATGCCGTAGCCGTCGACGAACGCCGCCTCCCCGACGGTGCGGTTCGTGAACGGCACCCTTAGCGTGGCGCCCATCTTCTGGAACCGGCGCGCGAGCTCGAAGGGCATGGCGTCGGCGCCCGACGCCCATACCCGCACCGAGGACAGGTCGCGCTCCTCGGCGCCGGCCTCGAGCATCATCCGGTACATCGCGGGCACGCCCACGAACATGGTCGCCCGCCGGACCTCGATGGCGTCGAGGGCGGCGTCGGGACGGAACTTGGGCAGCAGGTAGACCGAGAAGCCGACGGTGGCGAGCTGGACCAGCATCGAGAACCCGGCGATGTGCGCCACCGGCATGCCCGAGACGGCCTCGTCGTGCCGGAGCCGCGACGGGTAGAGCGCGGCCGCATTGGCCCGACCGACGAGCGCCCGGTGGGACAGCTCGGCCCCCTTGGGCTTGCCGGTGGTGCCCGACGTGTAGAAGAGCGCCGCGATGTCGCCGGGATCGGCCGGGGCCGAACGGCCGGGCTCCCCGCCGGCGACCTCGGCGAGGTCGCGCACGACGAGGGCGGCGTCGGAGTCGGCGACCACATGGTCGATCTCCTCGGCTCGCATCTTGGGGTTGACCGGGACGGCCACGCCCCCGGCACGGGCGACGGCCAGACAGAGGAGGAACAGGCCGTACCCGTTGGGCAGCGCGACCACCACGCGGTCTCCGTGGCCGATCTTGGCTTCGAGGGCGCCCGCCCAGCGGGCCACGGCGCCGGCGGCCTCCCCGTAGGTCAGCTTCAGCCCGTCGTCGCCGTCCTCCTCGACGAGCGGGAGGTCGCCGTGGACGGGGACCAGCCGGTCGAGGAGGGAGCCGAGCGTGACGTCGCGGTCGCGCACGAAGTCGATCCGGTCCCGCACGCCCATGGATGGATCGTATGCAGTCTGGGACAATCGCGCCGGTGCAGCGGCTGACCGGCCTGGACGCGGGGTTCCTCTACATGGAGACGCCCACGCAGCACCTGCACACGCTCAAGATCGCGGTGATCGACCCCTCGACGGTGCCAGGCGGCTACTCCTTCGAGCGGGTGAAGGAGGTGCTCGACCAGCGGCTGCACCTGCTGCCCCCGTTCCGTCGCCGGCTGGTGGAGGTGCCACTCGGCGTGCACCACCCCCTCTGGCTCGAGGACCCCGACTTCGACCTCGACCACCACGTCCGGCGCGCCACCCTGCCGGCGCCGGGCGGGCCACGCGAGCTCGACGAGCTCATCTCCGACGTGGCCAGCTATCAGCTCGACCGGCGCCGCCCCCTGTGGGAGGTCTGGGTGGTCGAGGGCCTCGAAGGCGGACACGTGGGGTTCGTCACCAAGATCCACCACTGCGCTGCCGACGGGGTGAAGGCGGCCGAGCTGCTCACCAACGTCCTCGACGCCGAGCCCGACGCCCCCGATCCCGCGCCACCCGAGGAGCCGTGGCGGCCCGAGCGGGTCCCCGGTCGCCGCGAGCTCCTCGTCCGCTCGCTGCTCGCCCGGCTGCGCCAGCTGGTCTGGCTCCCGGGGCTTCTCCGGCGCACGGTCGACGGCTTCCGGCGCGTGCGGCAACGACGCCGGTCGGGAGCGGTGTCACCGCCGCTGCCGTTCAGCGCGCCCGACCTGCCGTTCAACGGCGCGCTCACGCGCCGCCGCTTGTTCGCGTCGACCTCCCTGCCGCTCGCCGAGGTGAAGGACGTGAAGAACGCCTTCGGCGTGACCGTCAACGACGTCGTGCTCGCCCTGTGCGCGAGCTCCCTCCGACGCTGGCTGCTCGACCACGACGCGCTACCCGACCGGCCGCTGGTGGCGGGTGTGCCCGTCTCCACCCGGGCGCCCGGCGAGACGATCGCCGCCAACAGCGTCTCGAACCTGTTCACCTCGATCCCGGTTCACGAGGCCGATCCCGTCGAGCGGCTCCGGGCGATCCACGAGGTGATGAAGGGCGCCAAGGAGCAGCACAACGCGCTCGGCGCCGAGATGCTGGCCGACTGGTCGGAGCTCACGCCGTCGCGCCCCTTCGCCGCCGGGGTCCGCGTCTACTCCCGCCTCGGCCTCGCCGAACGGCACCGCCCGCCCATCAACCTGGTGATCTCCAACGTGCCCGGGCCCACCGCGCCGCTCTACATCGCCGGCGCCCGGCTCAGCGGCATCTGGTCGATGGGCCCCATCCTCGAGAACGTCGGCCTCAACATCACGGTGTGGAGCTACCTCGGCGAGCTCAACTTCGGGGCGGTCGCCTGCCCCGAGGCCGTCCCCGACCTCCACCGCATCACCGACTCCCTGCGCGACGCCCTGGCCGAGTTGAAGAAGGCCGGAAAGGGGTAGAAACCACCCGCTGCCCGCCGAGATCTGATATCGCGTCAGGTCAACCGAACCGGAGGTGAGCGGGAGCGGTGGTGCAGATCATCGGGCTGACGTTGAGCCGGTTCACCGAGCGCACGCTCCCTCCGGGCCGGGCGGTGGAGCTGCCGGGGCGGGGCACGACCTTCGCCTACGAGGCGCCCGGGCCGCCGGACGCGCCGACCCTCGTTCTGATCCACGGGCTCGCGGCGAGCGGCGCCCTCAACTGGTTCCCCGCCTTCGGCGCCCTGTCCGAGCGGTACCGCGTGATCGCGGTCGACCTACGCGGCCACGGTCGCGGCATCCCGCCCACCGAGCGGTTCCGGTTGTCCGACTGCGCCGACGACGTGGCGGCGCTGGCCGACGCCCTCGGCGTCGAGCGGTTCGTGCCGGTGGGCTACTCGCTCGGCGGTCCCGTCGCCCAGCTCCTCTGGCACCGGCACCGCGACCGCGTCGCCGGCCTGGTGATGTGCGCCACCAGCCGCAACTTCGGCGGGACGCTCCAGGAACGGTGGTTCTACGGCAGCCTGTGGGGCGCGATCGTCGCCCTCCAGCTCGCCCGCCGGCTCCCGTTCCGGTCCGCGCCGCGCGACGACGAGGAAGCGGTCGTCGAGGCCGCCCTCGAGCGGGTGCGGCTACCCACCTGGGCGCTGCGCGAGATGCGCCGGTGCAGCCCGAGCACGCTGCTCGCGGCCATGAACGCGATGGGGCGGTTCAGCTCGCACGAGTGGATCGGCGAGGTCGCCGTACCCACCGCCGTCGTGGTGACCACCAAGGACAAGTTCGTCGCGCCGGCTCGCCAGCTCAAGCTGGCCCGCGCCATCCCCGGCGCCACCGTCCACCCCGCCCACACCGACCACGCCGCCTGCGTGCTCGGCGCCCGTCGCTTCATCCCCGCGCTGCTGGAGGCATGCGCCTCGGTCGCCGAGCGCCTGCCCACCGGTGGCGCCGCGGGGGCGGTTCCCATCTCGCGGTAATAGCCTCGCGGGTATCCCGGCGTCGAGCGAGGGAGCCATGTGATGGAACGACTTACCGGGCTCGACGCGGCCTTCCTCTACATCGAGACACCCAGCCACCACATGCACGTCTCGATGGTGTCGGTGTTCGACACGTCGACGATGCCCGGCGGCTACTCGTTCGAGAAGGTGCGCGCGATCGTCGAGGAGCGCATCCCGATGATCCCGATGTTCAGGCGCCGGCTGGTCGAGGTGCCCTTCCGCCTCCACCACCCGATCTGGGTCGACGACCCCGACTTCGACCTCGACTACCACCTCCGCCGCATCGGGGCCCCGGCCCCGGGCGGTATCAAGGAGCTGTGCGACCTCGCGGGCGAGTTCACCAGCCGTCAGCTCGACCGCAGCCGTCCCCTCTGGGAGCTGTGCATCGTGGAGGGCCTCGAGAACGGCAACATCGGGGTGCTGGCCAAGGTTCACCACTCGACCATCGACGGCGTCTCGGGCGCCGAGGTGATGGTGCACCTGTTCGACCTCGAGCCGGCGCCGGCGACGCCCCCCGCGACGCCCCCCGAGCCGCCCCCCGAGCCGCCCGGGCCGGAGCGGGTCCCCTCCGACCTCGAGCTCGTCGGCTACGCCGCCTGGTCGCTCGCCCGCCAGCCGTTCCGGATCGCGGCCGCGCTCCCGGGCACGATCCGCTCCGTCGTGAACCTGGCCCGCCGCCGCCGTGCATCGGAGGGCCCGACGGTGCCGGCGCCGTTCGCCGCCCCCGCGACCACGCTCAACGCCGCCATCACCCCCCACCGGAACGTCGCCGCGGTGACCCTGCCCTTCGACGACGTGAAGGCGGTGAAGCGGGCGCTGGGCACCACGGTCAACGACGTGGTGCTCGCCGTCTGCGCCGGCGCGCTGCGCCGCTACCTCGACACCCACGGCGAGCTGCCGGAGGACCCGCTCGTGGCGGTGGTGCCGATCTCCGTGCGCAACGACCCCGAGATCGAGTCGGGGGGAAGCAACCAGGTGTCGGCCATGTTCACGTCGCTCGCCACCGACGTGACCGACCCGCGCGAGCGTCTGCTCGCCATCGCCGAGGTCACGCGCGCGGCCAAGGAGGAGCACAACGCCATCGGCGCCAAGCTGCTCCAGGACTGGGCCGAGTTCGCCGCCCCTCGCCTGTTCGCCCGGGCCTCGCGCCTCTACTCGAGCATGAACCTCGCCGATCGGCACCGCCCGATCCACAACGTGATCATCTCGAACGTCCCCGGCCCGCCGTTCCCGCTCTACCTGGCGGGGGCTCAGCTCGAGTTGCTGTGCCCGCTGGGCCCGGTGATGGAGGGCGCCGCCCTCAACATCACCGTGATCAGCTACATGGACCGGCTCGACGTCGGCCTCATCGCCTGCCGCGAGGTGGTCCCCGACCTGTGGGATCTGGCCGAGGGGTTCCACGACGCGCTCGACGAGCTGACTGACGCCGCCGGGACGCGCCAGCCCGTGATCGAGGTCGCGGAGCCGGCGTTCGCCGCGCCGGGCCGGGCGAATGATCCCGGCGCCGTGATGGGCCCGAGGCTTACCCGGGAGACGTAGCGACGGGACACCCCTACCACCGCACCGCCTCGGCCCACCGCTCGGCCACAGCGCAGGCGCCGACCACCTCGACTCGGTCGAGAGGCAGCTGGTTCCAGAGAAAGAGGAGGACATCCGACGCCCCGCCCCGGATCGCAGCGTCCCCTTTCCTGTGCTCCCGGGTCACGGCCACCGTGCCGTCGCCCAGCTCGAGCAGCCACTCGCCGGCCGTGTCCGCGCAGTGAACATGGAGCGTGCCGCCCAGCCCGACGGGGGCCTCGGCGCCCTCCACGTGCCGGGGCAGGAAGACGGTGAGCAGCTCGTCGATGCCGTCGGCCGCCAACTCGGGCTCCACGCCGGGCGGCTCACCCACCGCCGCCTCGCCGTCCCAGCGGTGGACGGCGGTCTCGTGGGCCATGCGCCGGTGCCAGAAGGCGGACACCTGGGCCTCGTCCGACCAGTTCCACACCGGCCTCTCGGTCCCAGCTTCAGCCAACGTCGCCACGAGCCGGGCGGCGCCGTCGCGGAACCAGCCCACGAGGCTCTCCTCGTCCGCGGGCGGGCCGGGGAGCCGGCCTCGGTCCAGCCGCTCGCCGGCCTCGGTCCGCACCATGGTCTCGACCCAGCGGTGCACCGAAC
Source organism: Acidimicrobiia bacterium (assembly GCA_050743365.1). GTDB lineage: Bacteria > Actinomycetota > Acidimicrobiia > IMCC26256 > JACDBD01 > JBOGFI01. Next base: position 13,137 of record JBOGFI010000224.1, read on the forward strand.
CGGTGTGTCCCACCAGGTCTACGACCGTCCACCCCGGGCAGGCCGGGACGGCGGCGTGCAGGTCGAAGCCCGCCGCCCTGGCCAGGGCGACGGCGTCGGCGCCGATGTGGCGGAGGTAGGCGGACGGGTCCACGGCAGCCGACGCTAGGCGTCGAGCACCTCGTGGGCGTCGCTCACGAACAGTCCCGGCTGCGGCCCGCCGCCGATCACGTGGAGCTCACCGCCGGCCGCGACCATCGCGAGCCCGTGGCGCGGCGTCACCAGGGCCGCCACCTCCCGCCACCCCTCCTCCCCGAGACACTCGACCGACGGGATCGTCCCGCCCGGCTCCTCGCCGCCGGCGACACACGGCCGACCGTCGAGCGCGGCTGCGGCGGTGCCGCCCCGGCTGAATCGGAGGCTCGGCTCGGGTCGCCATTCGCCGTCGGGAAGCCCGAGCGACTCGACCGAGGTCAGGTTGGACTCGAGGGTGCCCTGGCGCCCGGCGATGGCGTACACGGTTTCCCCGACGGCGGCAGCGGCGGTGTGCTCGCGGGGGACGGCGAGCGCTGGGCCCCGCCGCCACTCGCCGTCCGCCGGGTCGTAGATCTCGGTGCTGCGAAGGACCCCGCGGTCGTTGGCGCCGCCGATCGCCACCAGCATGCCCTCGGCCGCCACGGTCGCGAGCGCGCTGCGAGGCTCCTGGAGCGACGCCTCCTCGCGCCACTCGTCCTCGCCCCGGCCGAGGCTCGAGACGGCAGCGGTGGCCCTGCCCTCGCCGTCGCGGGTGGCGACGCCGCCGACCAACCACAGCCGCCGGTCCAGGACGGCCAGCGACGCGTGGTCGTACGCGGCGGGCAGGTCCGGGCCGCGTGACCAGTCGCCGTCCTCGTCGAGCAGGTCGAGGCGGGAGCTGGGCGCACCGTCGGCGGTGAACCCCCCGGCGATCGCGATCCGGCCGCCCCAGAGGGCCCCCGCCACCTCGGTGCGACCCTGCGGCAACGGCGTATCCGGAAAGGCGCCGGGCTCCGGCGGCCGGGTGGGTCGGGCGCTCCCGTCGCCGCCGCCCGACGAGCACGCCGCGAGCGCCAGGAGCGCGGCCAGGGCGAGCCTGAGCAAATCAGGGGTTTCCCGAAACCCCATCTCGTGAGAGAGTTCTCCGTCGCGAGGGAGCCGCATCGTCCGATGAGCATGCAATGACCGCCGTGCTGGCGCCAGCAGCAGGTGACCAGCCACACTTCGAGCCGAGCGCGGGGCGGGGGGCCGAGATCTTCGAGGTCCTCGAAGTCCCGAACTGGGCACCCTGGCTACGGTTCTCGGCCGAGGAGCTCGAGGCCCAGTCCGAGGTCTTCCCTGCCGGACAGATCCTCGTCTGCGACCAGGAGTCACGGCCGCTCGCGAGCCTTTCGACCAACCGCATCGACTGGGACGGCGTCCTCGAGCATCTCCCGACCTGGGATCGCGTCGCCGGAGCGACCCGCACCTACCGGGAGACCTATGCCCAGAACGGCAACGCCATCGTGCTGATGTCGGCGAACGTTCGCCGCGATGCGCGAAAGACGAGGCTCACCGATCTGCTCATCGACCAGATCAAGAGGCTCGCCGCGACCGAGGGTATCGAGCACATCCTGAGCGACTTCCGGCCCAGCGAATACGGTGCCTACAAGCTGGAGGCCTACAAGCTGGAGCGCGAAGGCACCGGCTTCGCCGCCTACTGCGCCTTGGCTCGCCAAGATGGCCTACCGATGGACGGCTGGCTCCGCTCGCTGACTCGGAACGGCATGCAGCCGCTCGGCGTCGATTCGCGCGCGATGGTGGTGCGAACGACGTTGGAGGAGTTCTCGCGGTACCGGGCCACCTACCATCTAGATCGCTGGTACCGCTTGACCGACCCGAACGTGATCTCGATCAGGATGTCCGAGCACACACCGCACCTGGACCTCGACGACGTCGACGAGAAATGGGAGTGTCGCGAGACGGGCACCTGGTACGTCGACCGGTCCGGCGGTCGAGCGCTCTACGTCGAGAGCAATCTCTGGGGAAGGCTGCCGAGCACCGCTCCCCGGCACTAGGCATCCCCAACTGCACGGCCCTCCGGGGGTAGCCTTCGTCATCGGTGACACCGGGTGGCTGTCCCGTTACGCTCCGTGCATGGGCGCTCTGGGTCCGATCGACTCCGAGACGGCCTCGTGCCGATCGCCTCGGCATTGATGTCCCCGGATGTAGCAGGCAGGCCGCGCTCGATCACGGCCGTCTTCTCCGGGGTCGTCGCCGGGGTGTCGGTCGCGGTCCTCTACGTCTGGGACGACGTCCTGCTCGCGGGGCCGGTCGTCGCGGTGACCGCGCTCGCCGGGCCGATCGTCGCCTTTGCGCTCTTCGCGTCGGTCTACGCGCTCGTGAGCTTCGTGCTCGCCATGGCCGGTGTGCGGGCTTACGAGCGCTGGACGAGAGGGACGCCGAGCAAGTTCGCGCACTGGCTCACCCGCCAGCGTGAGGCGCGCCGGGCGACCTGGGCGCGGCGGCTTCTTGACTCGGGCAAGGTCGCGGGCTTCGTCGCGTCGAGCTTCCTGCTCGGTGGGATCATGACCACGTTCCTGATCCGGTACGGCGGCCGGCGTGATGGGATCGAGCGGATCGCGCTGCTCTCGTCCGTGATCTTCGGCGTTACCTTCACCGCCGCCTACGCGGGCCTGGGCCAGGCCTTCTTCGCGATTTGATGCGAGTCACCATCGAGCGCACGATGGCCCCCGGCGACGCGGAGGCGCTGCTCGGGTTGTACCGCGCGTCGATCGCCCCCCTCGACGAGCTGGCGGCGGGCGTCCAGTCGTTCGCCGACGACGACTTCCTGGAGCAGCTTCGCAGCGAGTCGGTCCTCAAGCTCGTGGGACGGGACCGGCGCGGCCGCCCGGAGGCGCTGTGCCTCATTGCCACCGATCTCTCCGATGTGCCGTGGATCAGCTCGGCATTCTTCGCCAAGCGCTTCCCCGAGCAATACGAGCGCGGGGTCATCTACTACATCGCGTCGGTGGTGGTGCAGCCGGACAACCAGGGCGCGGGCTGGGCATACGCGCTGATGAAGGAGGTCACACGTGTAGTCGCCGAGAGCGACGGGATCGCCGCCTTCGACTGCTGCAGCTACAACAACGACGTCATCCCCGACCTCGCGTTCCGCGTCTCGACCCAGTTCTGCGACGTCGAGGCGCTCGAGGTCGACGCTCAGCGCTTCTATGCCTACGTGGCGAGCGGCGGGCTGAGGCGTGAGGCGTTCGCGGAGGCGGACGCGGCCGATCGGGAGATCGAGCTGCGGATGCACGAAGAAGCCGAGGAGGAGGTCGAGATCGACCTCGTCGCCCGGGAGCACGAGGAAGACGAGCCGGCCCGCGGTCCTCGGCGGTCGGGCGAGTCCGGGCGCGCGCCGTGAGCAGGGAGCCCACGACCGCGAGACGCGCGCCGGCCGCCCGCGTCGACCGGCCGGCGCCTGGGCTCACGATCCAGGTCGTCAGCGGGATCGGCTTCGGGCCCACCAAGCTGGCCGCGTTCGACGCCGCCCTCCGGCAAGGCGGGATCGCCAACTTCAACCTCGTCTACATGAGCTCGATCATCCCGGCGGGCAGCACCGTCGTGGTGGCCGACGGCGACGGCCCGGCCGGCGTCGGCGGCTGGGGCGATCGGCTCTACGCGGTGATGGCCGAGCTGCGGGTGGACACCGCGTACGAGGAGGCGGTCGCCGGGCTCGGCTGGGCCCAGAGCCAGGAGACGGGCCAGGGAATGTTCGTCGAGCACACGGGCCACACCGAGCGCGAGGTGGAGCGGGACATCCTGGCCACTCTCGACTCCCTGTGCGCTGCCCGCCCCGACACCGACTTCGGGCCTCCCCACCTGGTCATGCGCCGCACCGTGTGCGCCGGTGAGCCGACCTGCGCCCTGGTAGCGGCCGTCTTCGAGGCCGACGCCTGGCGGGGCGGCAACACCGAGATCGCGATCCCCTGAGAGACATCTCTATTGCTCCGCTCGCTCCTGTCGGGGCCAGTCCCTCGCGGCTTTCGCGAGGTTTTCCGCCCCGGGGAGGCCTCGGCGCTCAATCGGGGCGCCGAATCGGCCGAGAAGGTTCCTGTGGGAGGCACGGTTTGGGCCAGGGTCCTGGCCACCGGGCTCATCGTCGCGGTTGCCGGCGTCGTCTCGAACGCGGCCCTAGGATTGCCGGTCCTGGCGGTATTGGTGCAGGTCATCGGGTGGGCGGTCGTGGCGCTGGTGGTGGCGGCCACGCGCCGCTGGAACCCGCCCCGGCGCCTGCCCTGGCACTGCCTCACGGGGGGTGCGGCGCTGTTCCTCCTCGGCGGCCTCGTCCGGTTCGTGCACGGCGCCGTGGCGGGCGTGGTCGACCCGTTCCCGTCGCCCGCCGACGTCCTGTTCGTCGCCGGCTACCTGACCATCATCGCCGGATCGATCCTCCTGGTCCGCTTCCGGACCGTCGAGGCCGAGCGCGACCACCTGGTCGACTCCGCCATCGTCGCCGTCGGGGTGGGCGTCCTCGTGTGGGCGGCCCTGATGGCGCCCTACGTGCGCGACGGAGCGATCCCTTCGTTCGAGCGTGCGCTCGTCGTCGGGTACTCGTGCCTCACGCTGGTCGTCCTGACCGTCACCGCTCGCCTCGCCGCCGGGCCCGGCATCCGCAACCAGAGCTACTACTTCCTCGCCGGCTGTGTCTCGCTGATCTTCGTGTCCGACCTGCTCGCGATCCTGGACACCACCGGCGCCGACACCGGCGGCCTCGTCCTCGCCCTCACGCCGTTCACCTACGTGCTCTTCGGGGCGGCGGCACTGCACCCGTCGATGGCCCACCTGACCGATCCGCCGCCGGAGCCCGACGTGGCGCTCACTTGGAAGCGCCAGGCGCTGCTGGCGGCGGCGATGGTCGTGGCCCCGGGCGTGCTCGTCTGGCAGCTCGCCCGCGACGAGCCCATCGACCTGCCGGTGGTCGTGACCGGCTCGGTCGTGCTCTCGCTGCTCGTGCTGGTCCGCCTCAGCGGGCTCGTGCGGGCCAAGGAGCGCACCGCCAGCCGGGAGCGGGTGCTGCGTGAGGCGGGCGCCGCGCTCGTCATCGCCACCAGCCGGGAGGAGATCCTCGACGGCACGCTCAGCACCGTGCTCGCGCTCGCCGGCGGCCACCCCGGTACCCGGGCGACGGTGATGCTGGGTGACGAGACCGAGCTCGAGGTGGCGGCCTCCGCAGGCCCCCGCGCCCCCGACCCCACCGGCACGGTGCTCCGAGTGGCGGCGCTGCCCGACGCGCTGCGCGAGGCGCTGGTCGAGCGGCGCGTCGCCCGCCTCGCGGGCGGGGTGGTCGCGGTCGCCGGTGGCACCACCGTCCCCGAGACCGCCCTGGTCGTCGTGCCCCTCGTGAGCAAGAACGAGCTCCGAGGGGCCATCGCCGTCACCACGGCGACGCCGCTCGACCGGGAGGCTCGCCGCGCGCTCGAGGCACTGGCGTCGGAGGTCGCGCTCGCCCTCGAGAGCGCCGCCCTCACCGAGGACCTCCTGCGCCGCCGCAGCGAGGCGCGCTTCCGCGCCCTCATCGAGAACTCGTCCGACCTCGTGGTGGTCCTCGGCGCCGACGGCGTAGTCACCTTCGTCAGCCCCGCGTCGCAGCACGTCCTGGGACGGCCGGAGCGGCACTTCGTGGGGTACGACCCCCTTCAGTTCGTGCACCCCGACGACCGGGTGGCCGTCGCGGAGGTGCTCGACACCATCGGCCCGTCCTCGGCGCCGGTGGACTCGGCCGAGATCCGCCTCCAGCACGCCGACGGCATCTACCGGTGGTTCGAGGTCCTGGCGCGAGACCTGCGGGGCGATCCCGAGATCGAGGGCATCGTGGTCAATGCCCGCGAGATCACCGACCGCAAGGGCGCCGAGCAGCTCCTCGGACGGAGCGAGGCCCGCTTCCGCGCCCTGGTCCAGAACTCGACCGACGTGGTCGCCGTCATCGACGAGAACGCCTTCTTCACCTATGTCAGCCCGGCGGTCCTCGGGGTGCTGGGCTACAAGCCCGACGAGCTCGTCGGCACCAGCGCGGTCGCGCTGCTGGCGCCCGGGGACGTGACCGCGGCGCTGCGAGCCCACGGCAAGGCGCTCGAGGGTCCCTTCGAGCAGGGCAGCGTCGAGATGCTGGTCCGGAACCGCGACGGGTCGTTTCACATGCTCGACATCACGATCACCGACCTTCGGGGCGAGCCGGCGGTGGAGGGCATCGTGCTCAACGCTCGCGACGTGACCGTTCGCAAGGCGTTGGAGCACGACCTTCGCAAGCAGGCACTGCACGACGCGCTGACCGGGCTCGGGAACCGGGCGATGTTCGCCGACCGCGTCGCGTACGCCCTGACCCGGGGCGACGACCAGCACGTGGTCGCGGTGCTGTTCGTGGACCTCGACGACTTCAAGACCGTCAACGACAGCCTCGGCCACGAAGTGGGTGACACCCTGCTGGTGCTGGTGGCCGACCGCCTGCGCACCTGCCTGCGGGAGGCCGATACCGCCGCCCGGCTCGGCGGCGACGAGTTCGCAGTGCTCCTCGAGAGCGCCTTCAACGAGGGCGAGGTGCACGGAGTCGCCGATCGCATCCTCGGCTCGATGCGCGCCCCGTTCACCATCGACGGCCGGGAGCTCGCGATCACCGCCAGCGTCGGGATCGTCGTGAGCGCCGACCGCGCCGGGTCGTCCGAGGTCCTCCTCCGCAACGCCGACATGGCGATGTACCTCGCCAAGGAACGGGGCAAGGACCGGGCCGAGGTCTTCGAGGAGGCGATGCACGTCACCGTGTCCGAACGGCTGGAGCTGCGCACCGACCTCGCGCACGGCATCGAGAACGGGGAGCTGGTCCTCCACTACCAGCCGATCGTGGCGCTCCAGTCGGGCCAGATCCTCGGCGTCGAGGGCCTGGTGCGGTGGGACCACGCCGAGCGCGGCCTCATGGCCCCCGGGACGTTCATCCCCCTGGCCGAGGACACGGGGCTCATCGTCCCGCTCGGTCAGTGGGTGCTCAACGAGGCGTGCGAGCAGCTGCGCGCCTGGCGGCGCGAGTTCCCGCGCTGCCCCATCCGGACGGTCAGCGTGAACCTCTCCGCCCGCCAGCTGCAAGACGAGGGCGTCGTCGACGACGTCGCCGGCACCCTGCACGCGTGCGGCCTGGCGCCGGCGGACCTGGTCCTGGAGATCACCGAGAGCATGCTGATGGCCGACACCGACGCGACCCGGCGCAACCTGTCCGGGCTACGCGAGCTCGGCGTGTCGCTGGCGGTCGACGACTTCGGGACCGGCTACTCGTCGCTCGGCTCCATCAAGAACCTGCCGGTCGACACGATCAAGATCGACCGTACCTTCATCGACGGGCTCGGCCAGGAGGTCGGCGACGAGGGCGTCGTGCGAGCCATCCTCGGGCTGGCGCAGGGTATGGGCGTGCGGACGGTGGCCGAGGGGATCGAGGGCGCGGCGCAGCTGGAGGCGCTGCGCGACCTGGGCTGCGATCTCGGCCAGGGCTTCTACTTCTCCAAGCCTCTGCCGGCGGAGGCGCTCGATGAGCTGTTGCGGGCCGGGCTCGAGGGGCACGCCTTCGGCTGGGACCCGGCGCCCGTAGCCTGAGCGCGGGGTTCCTCGTCTCAGGGCCCGTCGGTACGCTCGGTCTCCGATGGCTGGAGCAGGCCGGAGCTCGGCGACCCTCGATTGGCTTGGGTGCGCGACGTTCCGTTTCACGCTCGACGACCTGGTCGTGCTCCTCGACGCCTACGTCGACCGGGTCCCGGCGGCGCCGCCGGTCGGTATCACCACCGCCGACGTCGACCGGGCCGACTGGATCGTGGTCGGCCACTCCCACTTCGACCACCTCTGGGGCGCCGAGAAGATCGCCGCCGCCACCGGCGCCACCATCATCGGCTCGCACGAGACCGTCCGCGTCATGGAGAGCCAGGGCGTGCCGCTCGACCGGCTCCTCGCGGTCTCGGGCGGCGAACGGGTGCGGCTGTCGCCCGCCGTGACCGTCTCGGTCTTCCCGAGCCAGCACTCCTGCGTGTGGTCGCAGCGCCAGATGCTCCCTGCCCACGAGGTCTGTGTAGGCGACCTGGGCGTCACCTACCAGGAGCAGCAGGAGCGGATGGTGGCGCTGGCCGACTGGCTCGGCACCCTCGACGACGACGTGCGCGCGCATCTGGTCGACAGCTACCAGGGCCCGCGCGGCGACGGCGGCGCCCTCGTGTTCCTCTTCGAGACGCCCGAGGGCTCGCTCTTCTACCAGGACACCTCGGGCCACTGGTCGGGCATCCTGCGCGACCTCCGGCCCGACGTGGCCATCCTGGCCGCCGCCGGTCGCGGCAACGTCGACGGCGAGCCGGTGCAAGGATCGCTCGCCGGCTTCGTAGCCCGGCAGGCCGACCTCCTGCGGCCCCGCCGGGTCGTGCTCAGCCACCACGACGATTGGCTCCCCGGCTTCTCCATCCCGCTCGACACCGGGCCTGTCCGCGCCGAGCTGGCCCGGCAGGCCCCGCGCCGCGAGCTGGTCGAGATGGGCTACCTGGAGGGCTACCCCGTCTTCAAGGGCCTGTAGCGCCGGGCTCGTCGTCATGGAGGCGCGTGATCAGGCGGCGGTAGTCGTCGAGCTCCACCGCTCCCGTGACGAGGTAACGGCCGTTCGCGACCACCGCGGGCACGGCGTAGATGCCCGACTCGACCGCCTCGACATGCTCCGTGAGGACCTCGCGCGCCAGATCGTTACCCCGGGTGGCGAGCCGGCCGTCGAAATCGGCGGCCGGGAGCCCGGTCTCGGCCGCGACCGCGACGAGCACGTCACGGTCGGAGATGGTCCGGTGCTCGGCGAAGTAGGCGTGGAGCAGGGCGAGGTGATAGCGGCGGAAGGCCCGTGCGCCAAAGGTGGCGGCGACCTTGCCACCGACCGCGGGCGGGACACTGTGCGTGGGTGGCGGGGAATCGGACGACCAGACCCGCAGCTCCGCGCCCGGCTCGAGCGCGGCCGGCCGCCGCCACGACTCGGTGTAGGCGCGGAACTGCTCGAGGGTGCGGGGCCGGGGCTCGGGGCGCAGCAGGAAGCTCTTCCACTGGAGCGCGATCCCGTCGCCGTACTCCTCCTCCAGCCGCTCGAGACGGACCGCCCCGACGTAGCACCACGGTCAGAGGTAGTCGGAGAACACCGTGAACGCGACCGGCGCGGCCATCGCCCCCGACAATAGATTTGGCCTCGTGACCAGGGCGACACTCCCCGTCACCGGCGATTCCGAGGCCGACGGCCTGCTGGTCGACGACCCGCTGGCGCTGCTGATCGGCATGCTGCTCGACCAGCAGGTGCCGATGGAGTGGGCGTTCCGGGGCCCGCTGAAGCTGCGGCAGCGCCTGGGCGCCACCGCACGGTTGGACGCCGGCGCCATCGCCGCCATGGCGCCCGACGAGCTCGAGGCGGTGTTCCGCGAGAAGCCGGCGCTGCACCGCTACCCCGGCTCGATGGCCAAGCGCACCCACGCGATGTGCCGTCACCTCGTCGACGAGTACCGCGGCGACGCCGCCACGGTATGGCAGGGCGCGGCGAACGGCGACGAGCTCTACCGACGGCTGCGCGAGCTGCCCGGCTACGGCGACGAGAAGGCGAAGATCTTCGTCGCGATCCTGGGCAAGCGGCTCGGGGTCGCGCCGCCGGGCTGGGAGGAGGCGGCGGCGCCCTTCTCCGACGCCACGCCCCGTTCGGTCGCCGACATCGACTCCCCCGAGGCGTTCCGGCGTGTGCGGGAGTGGAAGACCGCGCAGAAGCGACGGAAGAGGGCCAAGACCGACTGACGCCTACATCTGGTGGGGACGGGCCACACCCTGCCTGCGGCGACGGCGTAGGAGCCACCACACCAGCACGCCGGCCAGCACGACGCCCGTCACCACCAGGCTGGCCTTCGAGAGCACCCTCTCTACGTTGCGGCCGAGCACGTAGCCGGCGGAGACGACCGCCGTCGTCCACACGATCGACGCCAGCGCGTTCCAGGGTAGGAACCGGCGGTAGGGCATGGCGGCGGTGCCGGCGACGGCCGGGATCACGCCGCGTACGGCGCCGACGAACCGCCCGAGGAAGACGGCCGCTCCCCCACGCTTCTCGAAGTAGGCCTGTGCCTGCTCCACCCTCGACTCCAGGCGGCGGCGGATCGGCTCCCACCGCCGGACCACGCGCATCCCCCAGCGCCGACCGACGAAGAAGCTCACCGAGTCGCCCAGGATCGCTCCCGCCGTCGCCGCGACGATCATCGTCGCCAGCGGCACGTCGGCGCGCGCTGCCGCCGCCCCCGCGACGACCATGCCCGCCTCGCCCGGGACAACCAGGTCCATGAACAACGCGCACTCCGCGAAGGCGAGGAGGAAGGCCGCCAGGTGCAGGAAGACGGGGCCGAGATCGGCGATCGCGTCGAGGACGCGCTCGGCGATCGAGCTCATGACGCGACGGGGACCCGCTCAAGCCGGTCCCGCTTGCGTGATGACGCCAAGGGGCTGACCGTATCGTGCGCGGGTGCGGCGGTGGCCGCCGCTGGTCGCGTCGGCGTGGACGTCGACGCCGGCTACTGAGAGAGTGGTGCCGATGGGACGCTACGGGCACTACGTGGTCGACGCCGACGGTCACGGCGGGGAGCCTGCCGACTGGCGCCGGCGCCTCCCCGACCGCTTCCGACCCCAGCTCCGCGAGTACGTCGGGCGGATGAAGGCCCGGTACCGGGGCCTTCCCGGCGGCGGCATGCAGACCAGCGCCGAGAACCCGCGCGACGCCTCGCGCCCCGACGACGAGCTCGACTTCGACCCCCCGGGGATGCGGGCGGGCATGTCGAGCCCGGCGCCGCGCCTCGCCGACATGGACCTCGAGGGCATCGACGTGGCGGTGCTGTTCCCGCCCGGCTCGGGCGAGGAGTGGGCGCTCGGTGACGTCGAGTTCGCGGCGGCGCTCTGCCGCACGCTGAACGACGCGCGCGCCGAGTTCGCAAGCCATGCGCCGGAGCGCTTCCGCCTCGTGGCGAAGCTGCCCATGCTCGAACCGAAGCTCGCGGCCGAGGAGCTCGAG
>JBOGFI010000225.1:0-4287 GCA_050743365.1 Acidimicrobiia bacterium
CGAGGCCTTCTACAACCCGACCCGTCGACACTCGAGCAACGGAATGCTCAGCCCCGTCGACTACGAACAGACGCACGCGGCATGATCACCACACCAACCCCGTCCGGAACAACGGGGGAAGCTCAGGTCACCGACTTGCGAGGGGCCTCCGACACCGCCACCCAGATCATCACCATCGGCACCAACTACCCGACCGCCATCATCGACTCACCCCCGCCCACGCTGAGCTGGAAGGTCGCCGACCCGATCACGTTCTCGGGGCGGGGCACCGACGCCCAGGACGGCACGATCCCGGCTTCGAGAATGTCGTGGTCGCTCATCATGCACCACTGCTCGGCGCCCGACGCCTGCCACCAGCACCCCATCCAGGACTACCCGGGAGTGACCGGAGGATCCTTCGCCGCGCCCGACCACGAGTACCCCTCCCACCTCGAGCTGAAGCTCACCGTCACCGACTCGAGCGGACTCCAAGACGTCGCCAGCGTCCGCCTCGACCCCCAGACAGTGGGCCTCACATTTCAGTCGAACCCCAGCGGAGTAACCTTGGGCTTCGGCAGCAGCACTGGCGTGACGCCGTTCACCAGGACGGTCATCGTCGGCTCCACCACCTCGGTGAGCGCGCCGTCGCCGATCCAAGTCGGTGGCACCCAGTACGTGTTCGACTCGTGGTCCGACGGGGGAGCGGCAAGCCACCTGATCACTGCCGGAGCCTCGCCGGCGACCTACACCGCCACCTACCGTCCGCCGCCCTGACCAGGCACCCGTCACCAACGCGAGGAGAGACGGGCTGCTCAGCCGGTGTCGGGCGGGCCGACGAACACCGCGGTCGGCAGCCCGAGGTCGAACATGCGGACCATCCGGGCTCGAGTGGGCTTCGGCACCCTCGTGTCGATGGTGGCCACGAAGAGGTTGTCGTCGACCCGCGGCACCAGGTCCGACAGCCCTGCTCCCTCGAGATCGTCAATGACGCGGGTGCGCAACCGCTGGTACTCCGCCCGCTGTCCCGGGGAGCGCGGCTCGAAGTAGGCGACCCGCTGCACACCCGCTTTGGCTCGTTGCGTCCGGATGTCGCGGCCGATCGAAAGATGCACCTCCGCCGTCGCCTCCGCCGGCCCCATCACCCGATGGGGCGTCACCGAACCGCCGTATATCTCGAGCGTCCCGACGTCGAAGCCTGCTCGTTCGAGCTCGTTGAGCAGGGCGTAGCCCGGAGAGCCAATGGCGATCGGGTCGGCCCAGGTGACGAGGTAACGGCCGTCCCGGCCGCCGCCGGGCGCCGAGCCGTCGGCCAGCGCGTCGACCGTCGGCGGCACGACCTCGCCCAAGGTCCTCGTGAGCTTCGGGTCGGGAGCGTTGACGTAGGCGGCGTCGACCGTGAACAACGCGGTGAAGAGGAGGGCGGTCCCCGCGAGCGCGAGCTTCCCCGCGGTCGTGGCCCGCTTGCTGGTGGCGCCGCCCAGGTGCTGGCCGATGAGGACGCACAGCGTCCAGCCCGTCGCGAGCAGCATCAGGGCGGCGAGCCCGCCGGCCCAGAGGCTCAGGTAGTACCAGACGTACCCGAAGATCCGGCTCAACGTCACCACGCCCAGCACCAGGGCCACCCCCAGCACCAGGTGCAGGCGCAGCAGCGCCCGGTGCCGGAGCCGCCACGCGACGACGACCGCGGCGGCCCACGCCGCCAGCACCAGCACCCCGGGCACCAGGGAGCCCGTCGTCGGCCATCTGCTCGCGAGCTGCTCCTCACCCCGGTGGAGAAGGGCGGCCGGTTGCGTCTCCACCAGCCTCCAGGGGTTGAGGCGGAGCAGCAGCAGCTCCACACCGCGTCGGGGACCGATCGCGGCCTCGCCGGGATCGCCGAAGTAGTCCACGATGATCGAGAGGTTGCCGGGCGAGTTGGTGACCTCGTCGATCACCAGCGGCAGCCAGAGCACCCCGGCCACTGCGACCGCCAGCAGGGTCCACCGGACGACGTGGCGCCGCGCGGCGACGCCCTGCCGGCGGGTGTGCGCCCAGAGGAGAGCGACGGCGAGTCCACCCAGCCCGGCGACGAGGACCGTGTACGAGATGTGGGTCTGCAGGCAGAAGAGTCCGGCGAAGGCCGCGACCGGCAGCAGCGGCAGGTCGTCGCAGACCACCGACCACACCGCCAGCAGGAACACGATCCACCACAGCACCGGCAGGTACGGGTTCCAGGCCTGGGTCAGCGTCGACGCCCCGTAGGCGTGCGCGAGGACCGCCAACACCGCCGCCACGCCCAGCACGAGGGCGACGCCGCCACGTCGGTGCGCGATCCAGAGGGCGGCGCCCATGGCCACGACGTTCAGCGAGACCGCGGCCGCCTGCAATGCCCACGAGGTCGCGCCGAAGAGCTGGTAGAAGGGCCACAGCGCCCAGAAGCTGACGGGCCCGGGATGGCTCCCCTGGTGCCCGTCGGCGGCGATGCGCCCGGCGAGGCCGATCAGCGGCGGGTCGCCGCTCGCGACGTCGCGCACCCGAAGCTCGGTCTGCGCCAGGTCGAGCACCGGGTACCACCGGGGTTGCAACATCACCCCCAGCGCCACCAGGAGCGGGATCGCGAGCAGCACCGCGAGCCCGGCGATGATCAGCGCCGAGCGGGAACGTCCCGGTTGCGATGGCGCGCGGGAGCGCCCGACGCCGGGCGCGGTCTCGATGCCTCCAGCGCGATGGCCATCCGCCCCTTCGGCGACGTCCCCGAGCGACGTGCCGGGCGCGCGGGGCGGGTGCATGCGGGCCAAGTATACGAACGGCCCTACGCCGCCCTCCTGGCGCCGAACGTCTACGGCAACCGCTTGAGGAGGCGCAGCAGCCCCAGCCGCACCCGGGACTGGTGGTGTGAGCCCTGCGTCGCGTCGAGCTCGCGCCGGTGGGCGAGGAACCACTCGTAGGACTCGACCACCATCGACTGGTTCGAGTGCACCGGCTCCCATCCCAGCTCGGTGCGCGCCCGGGTGACGTCGAACCACAGGGACTCGCCGTAGAGCAGCCAGTGGTACGGGACGAACGGCGCCAACCCCACACCGGCGAGCGCATGCATCGCCACTCGGGCCGGCCGGGCCGGCAGCGACCGCACCCGCGAGCCCGTGCCGGCGTGATCGACGAGCGCCTGCAACGTCTCGCGCATGGTCGCGAACTCGGTGGCGCCGATGTTGTAGACGGCTGGCTTCTCTCGCCCCGCCGCACGGAGGCACGCGTCGGCAAGGTCGGAGGCGTGGACGAACTGGTACCGGTTCGCGCCCCCGCCGAGCACGTACACGGGCGCTCCCTCCGCCACGAACTCGAACAACACGGTCATGATGCCGAGGCGACCGTGGCCCAGGATGGTGCGGGGGCGGATGACCGTCACGTCGAGGCCGGCGTCCACCGCTTCCCGGCACAGCCGCTCGGCCTGAAGCTTCGCCCGCCCGTAGGCCTCGAGCGGCCGGCCCGGCGTCTCCTCCGTCACGGGGTTGGCGTCGGGGATACCGAACACCGCGCTCGACGACGTGTGGACCACCTTGGCGACGCCTGCGTCACGAGCGGCGACCAACAGGTTGGCCGTGCCAACCACGTTCACGGACCAGAACAGCGCCCGGTCCCGCGCCAGCGGCACCTGGGCGACGTTGTGCAGCACCACGTCGACGTCGTCGCACGCCGCTCGGAGCGTCTCCCGGTCGCGCACGTCCCCCTGCACGTACTCGACCGTTCCCGCACGTGGGCCGGGTGGGTTCAGGTCGAAGATCCGGACCCGGTCACCCCGGGCCAGGGCGCGATCGACGAGGATGGTGCCGAAGTAGCCGCTGCCGCCGGTCACCAGCAGCGTCGCCATTACAGCGGGTCCCCCCGCTCGAGGCACCACCGCACGCTGGCCCGCATGCCCTCGAGGAGCCCGGTGGACGGCTCGTAGCCCAGCTCCGACCGCGCCCGTGTGATGTCGCAGGCGATCGTGTCCTTCAGCTCGCCCAGGACGTGCAGCGCCTGGACGTAGCGGCCCCGGCGCTGGAGGAAGCTGTCGATCCCCGCCGCCAGCACAGCCGCACTCGCCGGCAGACGAGGCTGCCGAGGCGACACGCGCAGCCCCTCCGCCTCGAGCGCTTCGCGAAGGGCCTGGAGCACCTCTCGCAGCTCGTACGGCTCGGCGTCGGCGATCCAGTACGCCCGGCCCGGAGCCGCTTCGACAACCGCGGCCCGGAGGAGGCCTTGGACCAGATTTCCGGTGAAGACCATCGAGCGGCGTTGGGTACCCGCTCCGACCAGCGGGAACCGGCCGCGGCGCACGGTCGCGAAGAA
>JBOGFI010000226.1:0-20032 GCA_050743365.1 Acidimicrobiia bacterium
GGCCAGTGCCACCCGCGCGGGCGTGCCGCCGGCGCCGGCAACGAATCGCAGCGTGACCGACCCGCGGCGGCGGCGGTCGGCGCGGGCGAGAGCCTCGAAGGTCGCACGGTCGCGGACGCGCCGGATCAGGCCGAGAGCCGCGACCGGCGCCGGCGGCGCCGGGCCTTGACGACGGCCCGCCCACCGCGAGTGCGCATGCGGGCCCGGAAGCCGTGCGTCTTCTTGCGCTTGCGGGTGTTCGGCTGGAACGGGCGCTTCACGAATGGCCTCCTAACGAGGGTGGCCCGCTCGTGACCCGAGGTGGGGGGGGTCCGCTGGAGAGCGAGCCGCGAAAGTCTACGGGCCGTCTTCGAGCGCCCGCAACGCGCCTGTGGACGGCTCCCCGAGGAACCGCTTTCCGGCTCGCAGATTCCTTGCTCGCGCCCCTTGTCGGCGCGCGCGCCCGGTGCTACGTTCCGACCCTCGCCCATCGCCGCGGCCTCGAGGGCGAACTTCCCCGAGTGAGCCCAGCTCGCGCCAGGCCGAGCCGGCGGAGTGGGCTGCCTGTCAGCCCTCCATCTTCTTCCACAACTGTGGACGTTCTTGTGGACAGTCGAGACTTGGGCGCATCGACAGCCGACCGCATCTGGGAGCGGGGAGCGACCGCGTTACGCGCGCGCCTGGAGGACGCGGCCTGGAACACCTGGTTCCAGAGCGTGCGGCCCATCGCCTTCGACGGTGACCGCCTCACTCTGGGCGTTCCCAGCATTCTCGCCTCCGACCGCATCCAGTCGGCCTACGCCCCGCTTCTCGCCGACGTCTTCCGCCGGGTAGCCGGGCACGAGGTCGGCGTCGACCTGGTGGTGGAGACCGCCGCCCGCACCGACGAGCCGGTCCCGGTCCCGGCATACGTCCCCGTGCAGCCGTACGAGACCCATGTCCGTGCCGAGGAACCCGAGCCCGCCCCGGGGCCGGCGTTCTCGACGTGGACGTCGGGCCGGCTCATCCCCCGGTACACCTTCGACCAGTTCGTCATCGGCGCCAACAACCGGTTCGCTCACGCGGCCGCCCTCACCGTGGCGGAGACGCCAGGGCGGTCGTACAACCCGTTGTTCATCTACGGCGAGGCCGGCCTGGGCAAGACCCACCTCCTCCATGCCATCGGCCACCACGTGAAGACCGTGTTCGAGGACCGACGGGTTCGCTACGTCTCGACCGAGACGTTCATGAACGAGTTCATCGACGCCATCCGCTCCAAGGCCATGCCCGCCTTCAAGCGGCGGTACCGGGACCTGGACGTGCTCCTCATGGACGACATCCAGTTCCTCGAACGCACCCAGGAGCTCCAGGAGGAGTTTTTCCACACCTTCAACCAGCTCCACGGTGACGGCGGTCAGATCGTCATCTCCTCCGACCGACCGCCCAAATCGATGGACACGCTCGAGCACCGGCTCCGCAGTCGCTTCGAGTGGGGGCTGAGCACCGACATCCAGCCTCCGGAGTTCGAGACCCGCCTCGCCATCCTGCGCAAGAAGGCCGAGGCGGAGCACTTCGAGGCCATTCCCGGGGACGTGCTGGCGTTCATCGCCACCCACATCACGGACAACGTCCGCGAGCTCGAGGGGGCTTTGATCCGGGTGGCCGCCTTCGCGACTCTCAACCAACCGACCGAGCTCTCGGAGGAGGTCGCCCAGCGCGTCCTCGCGGACTTACTCCCGCCGGCGCGGCCGCGGGTCATCACACCCGAGCTCATCCTCGAGGAAACCGCCAAGATGTTCGGCTGGACGGTCGAGGACCTGTGCGGCAAGAGCCGGCGCCGTCCCTTGGTCACCGCCCGCCAGATCGGAATGTACGTTTTCCGTGAAATGACCGATTACAGCTACCCCCGCATCGCCGAGCAGTTCGGGGGCCGTGACCACACGACGGTGATGTACGCGGTCGACAAGATCAAGCGGCAGATGGCCGAGCGGAAGGCGATCTTCACCCAGGTCAACGACCTCATCACCCGGATCAAGCTCGGCACCGGTGGATAACTCTGTGGATCGTTGGGGATTTTCCCCCGACCGTTGGGGACAACCAGGTGCTCGGTGCTCGGCAGCACCCACCGCTGTGGATGACGGTGGACAACCGGCGGATTCCGAACCTTTCCCCCGCAGCCCGGGAACGCGGTTTTCCCCAATCCACAGCCCCTACTACAACGGCTATGAAGTACCAGTAGTTCTTCGTAGGGAGGGGCACGGTTGAAGTTCCGCTGCGAGCGCGACACGTTGGCAGACGCGATCGGTACTGCGCAGCGGGCGGTCGCGGCACGGCCCGGCGCGTTGCCGGTGCTGTCGGGCCTGCGGGTGTCGGTGGCGTCGAGTGGTGGGGTCGAGCTGGTTGGCTCCGATCTCGAGCTCACGATCCGGGCCGAGGCGCCGGCCCAAGTCGAGGGTGAGGGGAGCGCCGTCGTCCCGGCCCGCTTATTCTCGGACATCGTCCGGAAGCTGGAATCGGGTTCGGTCACCATCGAGTTCGGTGAGGATGACGCCCAGATCGAGAGCGGACGGGCGAGCTTTGCCTTGCGTACGCTCCCGGCTGCCGATTTCCCGCGACTTCCCGAGGTCACGGGTGCGGGGGTTCGGGTCACCGCCGGGTCCTTGGCCGAGGCGCTGCGTCAGGTCGTGCCCGCGGCATCACGTGACGATGCTCGTCCCATCCTCACCGGTGTGCTGCTCACCGCGGTTGGCGGCGGGCTGCGGTTGGTCGCCACCGACTCGTACCGCCTCGCCGTACGCGACCTGCAAGGTGTCACGCAGTTCCTCCAGGAGGGCCAGAAGGTGCTCGTCGCCGGGCGCGGCCTGGGCGAGGTACAGCGCCTGCTCGGTGACGGCGAGATCGAGGTGGTCCTGTCGGAACGTGAGGTCGTGTTCCGGGTGGGCGCGACCGAGGTGACCACACGCCTCATCGAAGGCGAGTTCCCGAACTACGAGCAGCTCATCCCCAGCGGCTATCCCAACCGCCTCACTGTGAGCCGCGACCTGATTCATGCCGCAGTCGAGCGCGTGCGCCTCGTGGGTCAGGGTCGCGACACCGCCCCGATCCGCCTCGCGATGACTTCTGAGGGCCTCGAGCTCTCGGCGGTGGCACAGGACGTGGGTGAGGCGCACGAGTCGGTCGAGGCGAAGTACGAAGGCGCGGACCTCACCGTCGCGTTCAATTCGCAGTTCCTCCTGGAAGGGATCGAGGCGGCCGGCGCGTCAGAGGTGGTGATCGAGTCGATCGACCCGTTGAAGCCGGCCGTGCTCCGAGGGAGTGACAACGCCGACTTCCTCTACCTGCTCATGCCCGTCCGGATCTCCTGACCCGACGACCGCGTGAGAGTCACCGAGCTGGCCCTCACCGACTTTCGTTGCTACCGCTCCGCGCAGCTCGACCTGCCGTCCGGCGTCATGGTGATCACGGGCGCGAATGGCCAGGGCAAGACCAGCCTTCTCGAGGCGGTGGGGTGGGCGGCCACGGCGCGGTCGTTTCGCGGGGTCCCGGACGCCGCGCTCGTGCGTGCCGGCTGCGAGGAGGCGGTGCTGCGGATCGAGGTGGAGGACGAAGGGCGCGTGCAACGGCTGGAGGCGGGGATCCGCAGCCACGGCCGCAACCGGGTGCGGCTCAACCGGCACCCGCTGGAGCGGTCCCGGGAGCTGCTGGGCCTCCTGCGGGTGACGGTGTTCGCGCCCGACGACCTCGAGCTCGTGAAGGGGGGTCCGGTGGAGCGGCGCGGCTACCTCGACGACCTCCTCGTGGCGATCGCCCCGCGTTACGAGGCGGCTCGGTCCGACCTCGAGCGGGTGCTGCGCCAACGGAACGCGCTGCTCCGCCAGGGCGCCGGCTCGCCCGATGGTCTCGCCACCCTCGACGTGTTCGATGATCAGCTGGTCGCCGCGGGCGGCGAGCTGGTGCGAGGCCGGCTGGGGCTGGTCGAGCGGTTGACCGGCCCGGTGGGCGACGCCTACCGCGCGCTCGCCGATGCGGACGACACCGAGGTGGGTGCCGCCTACGAGGCGGAGTGGGCTGAGGGCGTAGTCGTGCCGGACGCGTCCGACGTGGAGAGGCTCCTCCGCGGTGCGCTGGCGGCCCGTCGCCGACAGGAGCTCGATCGGGGCGTCACGCTCGTGGGGCCCCATCGCGACGAGTGGCGGCTGCGGATCCGGTCCCTCGACGCCCGTACCCACGCCTCGCAGGGCGAGCAGCGCACGCTCGCCCTGGCGTTGCGCCTGGCGGGGCACCGTGTCTGCGCGGAGCTGGTCGGGCGACAGCCCGTGTTGCTGCTCGACGACGTGTTCAGCGAGCTCGACCCGCAGCGCGCCGCGGCGCTGGTCGAGCACCTTCCGGTGGGTCAGACGCTGGTCACCACGGCTTCCACGGTGCCGTCCGGCGTGCGCCCGGAGCGGCGGGTGCGGGTAGCCGACGGCCGGATCGAGGACGAGCCGTGACCCGACGTCCCGAACGGGACCCGACGCCGCTGAGCGACGCGCTCGCCGAGGTCGGCTCCGAGCTGGGTCTCCCGGAGCCGGGTGCCCTCGCTGCGCTCGCCGCGCGGTGGGAGGAGGTGGTAGGCCCCGCGGTCGCGGCGCACGCGCGGGTCGCGGCGCTGCGGGAGGGCGTCTTGACGGTCGTCGTCGACGGCGCGCCGTGGGCGACGCAGCTGCGCTACTCGGAACGCGATGTCGTCCGGGTGGCCTCCGAAACGGTCGGACCGGGAGTCGTGCGCGCGCTGCGCGTGCGGGTCGAGGGCCCCGCTTGAGCTGACGGCACCGGGGCGTCGCGTCGGCGACGCGTGCGCGTTCGCGCGCGCCCCCGACTCCCGGTAGTCGACGTACCGGTCTGGTAGACTTCTGGGAGCGGTTTTAGGGGCTCTGACCAGGGGTTTTACCCCGAAATCCCACCTCGTCGGGCCCGCCCCCCCGACCGGTCGAGAAGGTGCTCTCGCGTGGCCTACGCGGCAAAGGACATCACGGTTCTCAAGGGCCTCGAGCCCGTCCACGAACGTCCCGGGATGTACATCGGCTCGACCGGCCCGTCGGGCCTCCACCACCTCGTCTACGAGGTCGTCGACAACTCGGTCGACGAGGCGATGGCGGGGGAGTGCGACCGGATCGAAGTCACGTTGCTCGCCGACGGCGGCTGCCGGGTCGCCGACAACGGGCGGGGCATCCCCGTCGACAACCACCGCGACTACCGCAGCAAGTCGGCCGCCGAGGTGATCATGACGACCCTCCACGCCGGCGGGAAGTTCGGCGGCGACGGCTACAAGATCTCGGGCGGCCTCCACGGTGTGGGCGTCTCGGTCGTCAACGCGCTGTCGAGCCGACTCGTGCTCGAGATCCACCGCGACGGCGGGAAATGGCTCCAGGAGTACGCCAAGGGCGGCAAGCCGCAGGGGAAGCTCACCAAGGTCAAGGCGTCGAAGCAGCGGGGCACGATCGTCACGTTCTGGCCCGACCCCACCGTGTTCGAGGAGACCGACTTCCGGGCCCAGACGCTGCTCGAGCGCCTCCGCGAGATGGCCTTCCTCAACAAGGGCCTCGAGATCCGCTTCATCGACGAGCGCGCCGACCCGCCGCTCAAGCAGACCTTCAAGTACTCGGGTGGCATCGTCGACTTCGTGAGGCACCTCAACGCGTCGAAGGACCCGCTCTTCAAGCGCGTCATCGCGTTCGAGGACTCGTCCGCGAGCGGCCAGGTCGACATCGCGATGCAGTGGAACACGGGCTTCTACGAGGGCATCCACTCGTTCGCCAACAACATCGCCACCACCGAGGGCGGGATGCACGAGGAGGGTTTCAAGAAGGCCCTCACCAACGCCGTGAACCGGTATGCGAAGTCGAAGGGGTTGCTCAAGGAGAAGGACCTCAGCATCCTCGGCGAAGACATCCGCGAAGGGCTCACCTCGATCGTGTCGGTGAAGCTGCGCAACCCGCAGTTCGAGGGCCAGACGAAATCGAAGCTCGGCAACACCGACATGCGCTCCGCCGTCGAGAAGGCCACCAACGAGAAGCTCGGCGACTGGCTGGAGGAGCATCCTCCGGAGGCCCGCCATGTCGTCAACAAGTCGCTGCAGGCGGCCCGGGCGCGGATCGCAGCGCGCCAGGCGCGCGACCTCACGCGGCGCCGCTCACTGCTCGACGGCGCCTCGATGCCGGGCAAACTGGCCGACTGCGCGTCGAAGGACCCGCGCGAGTCGGAGCTGTTCATCGTGGAGGGCGACAGCGCCGGCGGCAGCGCCAAACGGGCCCGCAACCCGCAGTTCCAGGCGATCCTGCCCATCCGCGGGAAGATCCTCAACGTCGAGCGGGCCCGCATCGACAAGATGCTCAAGAACGAGGAGATCCAGGCGCTCATCACCGCCATCGGCTCTGGTGTCGCCGATGATTTCGACGGCGAGAAGGTCCGATACCACAAGTGCATCGTGATGGTCGACGCCGATGTCGACGGCGCCCACATCCGAACGTTGCTGCTCACGTTCTTCTACCGGCAGCTCCCCCAGCTCGTCCAGCACGGGTGCATCTACATCGCCCAGCCCCCGCTGTACCGGGCCGACCTCGGGAAGGAGCGCCACTACCTGAAGGACGAGGCCGCGTTGCGACGCTTCGAGGCCGAGCACGAGGGTCGCAAGTTCGAGCTCATGCGGTTCAAGGGCCTGGGCGAGATGGACTGGGACGAGCTCGGCGCCACGACGATGGACCAGGCGACGCGCACACTGCTCCAGGTCTCGGAGACGGACGCGGCGATCGCCGACGAGATCTTCTCGACCCTCATGGGTGACGACGTCGAGACCCGTCGTCACTTCATCCAGGAGAACGCCAAGGACGTGCGCTTCCTCGACGTCTGAGGGAAGCGGGAGGGACCCGAGGTATGCCCGACGACGGCATCCAGCAAACGCTCGGCAGCGTTGAGCCCATCGAGATCCAGGAGGAGATGGAACGCTCCTTCCTGGATTACGCGATGTCGGTCATCACCGCGCGTGCGCTACCCGACGCACGCGACGGGCTCAAGCCCGTGCACCGGCGGATCCTCTACGGCATGTACGAGCAGGGGCTCCGGCCCGACCGCAAGCACCGCAAGTCGGCCCAGGCAGTCGGCGACGTGATGGGCAAGTACCACCCCCACGACAGCACGGCCATCTACGACGCCCTGGCGCGCATGGCGCAGGACTTCTCGTTGCGCTACCCGCTTGTCGACGGCCACGGGAACTTCGGTTCGCCCGACCCCAACGACCGACCGGCTGCCCAGCGCTACACCGAGGCGCGTCTCGCGCCGCTGGCGATGGAGTTGCTGGGCGAGATCGACGAGGACACGGTCGACTTCGCCGACACCTACGACGGCGAGAACACCGAGCCGACGGTGCTCCCGGCCCGCTTCCCCAACATGCTCGCCAACGGAGTGGGCGGCATCGCGGTGGGGATGGCGACCAACATCCCGCCCCACAACCTGCGGGAGGTGATCGACGCCGCCATCCACGTCGTCGACAACCCCGATGCATCGGCTGAGGACCTGATGCAGTTCGTGCAGGGGCCCGACTTCCCCACCGGCGCCCTGATCCTCGGCCGGTCGGGAATCCAGGACGCCTATCGCACCGGTCGCGGCTCCATCAAGATGCGGGCGGTCGCGGAGGTCGACGAAGGCCGGCGGGGCGAGCAGCGCATCGTCGTGACCGAGGTGCCCTACCAGACCTCGGTGGAGGTCATCGGCCAGAAGGTCGCCGAGCTCGTCAACGAGCGCAGGGTCGACGGGATTCGCGATGTCCGCAACGAGTCGTCGGGCAACACGCTGAGGCTCGTGATCGAGCTCAAGCGCGACGCGAATCCCCAGGTCGTGCTCAACCAGCTGTACAAGCACACCCCGATGCAGACGACCTTCCCCGTGCACATGCTGGCGCTTGTCGACGGGGTGCCGCGGCTGCTGTCGCTCGATCGGGCGGTCGTGGTCTACATCGCCCATCAGGTCGAGGTCGTCACCCGCCGTACCGAGTTCCGCCTGCGCAAGACGAAGGAGCGCGCCCACGTCATCGAGGGACTGGTCAAGGCCCTCGACATGCTCGACGCGGTGATCGCGCTCATCCGCGGCGCCGACGACGTCGACACGGCGCGGACCGGCCTCATGGCGGAGCCGTTCTCGTTCACGGAGATCCAGGCCAACCACATCCTCGACATGCCGCTGCGGAGGCTGACGGCGCTCGAGCGGAAGAAGCTGCACGACGAGCTCGAGGAGCTGCTCGAGGCGATCAAGGAGCTCGAGTCCATCCTCAAGAGCAAGACGAAGCTCCGCGGCGTGATCAAGAAGGAGCTCGCCGCCATCCGCGACCGCTACGGCGACGACCGGCGCACGAAGATCACCTTCGACACCGGCGACCTCGACGTGCTCGACCTCATTGAGGACGAAGAGGTCGTCGTGGTGCTCTCGAAGAAGGGCTACGTCAAGGCGGTCGCCGCCGACGCGTTCCGGCGCCAGGGTCGGGGCGGCCGGGGCGTGGCCGGGGCACGGCTGCGCGACGAGGACTACGTGGAGCAGCTCCTCATCACCACCGCCCACTCCTACCTGCTGTTCTTCTCGAACCGCGGGCGGGTCTACCGCCTCCGGGCGCACGAGATCCCGATGAAGGAGCGCACCGCGCGCGGCACCGCGATCGTGAACCTGCTCGCGCTCACGCCCGACGAGCGGATCCAGGCCATCATCGACACCCGCACCTACGAGGACGGCGCCTACCTGTTCTTCGCGACGAGGCGTGGCATCGTGAAGAAGACGCGCATCACCGAGTACGACTCCTCGATCCGCAGCGGGCTCAAGGCCATCAACCTCAACCCCGGCGACGAGCTCGTGCGCGTCATCCAGACCACCGGCGGCGACGACATCATGATGGTGTCGCGCGACGGCATGACGATTCGCTTCGCCGAGAGCGGCGTGCGGGCGATGGGCCGCGCCACGGCCGGGGTACGGGGCATGAAGCTCAGGAGCCCCGAGGACGCGGTCGTTGCCTGCACCGTCGCCCGGAACGACGCCGTGATGCTGTTCGTGAGCACCAGCGGGCACGGCAAGCGGACCCGGCTCAACCTGTTCAAACGGCAGGGTCGAGGCGGGCAGGGCGTACGGGGCATGAAGGTCACCGCCACCAGGCGCGGGGTGGTGGCGGCCTTCACCGTCGGCCCTGACGACGAGGTCTTGGTCATCTCGTCGGGTGGCAATATCATTCGCACGGGAGCCAAGGAGATTTCAGCGCAGGGGCGCGATGCGACCGGCGTGCGGGTGGCCCGATTGGGTGAGGGCCAGACCGTGGCGGCGGTCGCGCCTGTGCTCGAGACCGTCGACGGAGAGGACGCGTAGGCCCCATGGCGAGAGCCCCCGACGAGGTGGACCCGCGCCCGACGCGCGCGGTCGCGACGGCGAAGCCGGCCCCGGCTAGGCCGCCGAAGCCGACGCGAGCCCAGCGCAAGGCCGAACGCGACGCGCGGCCGCGGCCGGTTCCGCGACGTCTCCGCCACACGATCCAGAAGGTCGACCTGTGGTCGGTGCTGAAGCTGTCGCTCTGCTTCTACCTTTGCGGGCTCGCGGTCACCATGGTGGCGCTGATCGCCCTGTGGCTCATCGCCGACGCGTTCGGCGCCGTGACCAACGTCGAGGAGTTCATCGGCGACCTGCTCTCGTCCGAGGACTTCACCTTCCTCTCCGGCGAGATGCTCCGGGGAGTCGCCCTCGTCGGCCTCGTGGTCGTGGTGCTCCAGGTCGTGATCACCGTCATCGCGGCCGCGTTCTACAACCTCTTCGCCGAGCTCTTCGGCGGCGTCGAGATCACCGTCGTCGAGGAGGAGCTGATTCGGCGCTCCTAGGGTCGGCGGCGCGGGACGGCTGGTACGCTCGGCTCTCTGTGCGCCCGGCCAGGCGCGCCGACCGGGGCTATAGCTCAGTCGGTTAGAGCGCATCCCTGATAAGGATGAGGTCGGTGGTTCGATTCCACCTAGCCCCACGCGGCCGGGGCGGTCCACCCGCCGCCGCCGTACACTTCGTGCCGTGAAGACGTTCCGCCGCGGGCTGATCGTCGCGCTCATCGCCGTTGTCGTCGGCGGCTTCGTGCGCCTGCGGGGGAAGGGCGGCGTGCCGCCGACGAGCGGTGGATGGCGGGAGCTCGAGGGCCCCGAGTTTCGGTGACCACCGTCCTGCTCGTGGGCGCGGGCGCAGTCGGCGCCCAGGCTGCCCGCCAGGTCGTCGACACACCCGGCGTCGAGCGCCTGCTTCTCGCGGTTCGGGACCACGAGCACGCCCGGGCTCTCGCCCGCGCGCTCGGCGCGACCGCCGAGACGGTCGTGCATGCGCCCGGTGACCCCCTCCCGACCGGCGTCGACGCGGTTGCGACCGCGCTACCGGCGGCAGTCGACGCCGGGCCTGCCCGCCGAGCAGTGGAGGCGGGGGTCCCGGTCGCATCGGCGGTGGACGACCACGATGGAATTCGCGCCCTGCTCGAGCTGGACGCCGCCGCCCGTGAGGCGGGTGTGGTGGTCGCGGCCGGCTGCGGCCTCGCCCCCGGCCTCGCCTGCGTGCTGGCCCGCCATGCGGCCGGCGCGCTCGACCGTGTCGACGAGGTGCACGTCGCCCGCTCCGGCGTCGCCGGCCCGGCGTCGCGGACGTCACTCCGGCGGGCGTGCCGGGAGCGACCGGGCGAATGGCGCGAGGAGGCCTGGCACGACGAGCGGAGCGGCGACGCCGAGCTCGTGTGGTTTCCCGATCCGATCGGTGCGCGTGAGTGCGAGCCGGTGGCGTCGGGCGTGGCGTTGCTCGTGGCCGCGTTCCCGGGCATCGCGCAGGCGACAGTGCGCTTCGACAAGGCGCTGGCCCGGCGGGCCGGCGCCAGGATCAGGCGACGGCGGGAGGACGACGGTTGGGGCGCGGCCCGCATCGAGGTGTGGGGTTGGCGCGGCCGCGCTCGGGAGTCGATCGTGTACGGGGTGGTCGACCGGACAGCCGTGGCCGCGGGCACGGTCCTGGGCGTCACCGCGGCGGGGCTGGCGGGCGCCTTGCCCGCGGTCTCGCTACGCGCCGGGCACGAACACGGTGCGCAAGGCCTGGCGGCGCTGGTCGAGCCAGTGCCGTTCCTCGCCGAGCTGGCCCGGCGGGGAGTGAAGGCCGCCGCGTTCGAGGGCGTGGCCGTTGCCTGAGCGCACCTTGACTCCGGCGACGTGGCCGCGCCTGCGGCTGGAACGCCGGCGGGCGGTGCAGCGGGTGGACGTCGACGGAGAGCGGCTCGACGTGGCCATGGGAGCGCTGCGGCTGCGGGCGGAGTGGACGGCCGCGAGAGGGTCAGGCAGTCTCGGAGTGGCAATCGCGACGCCCCTGGAGGTCTCGTGGCGCGCCCGCGCCGGTGGCGTCGACCGGTGTTCGGTGCCCCTGGCCGGGCGCAGCCCCATCGGCCTGATCGGAGCTGTGCTTACCCGGCGCGGGGGCCGGAACGGTATGGAGGATGACATGGCACAGGATCGCACTGAGCAGATCGCGGCCGTGGCCCGAGACGTGACCCGCGCCGAGGCGATCGCCGCCGCCCTGAGTTCCGCTGCGAGCGGCGCGGGGGCGGTGGGGCCGACGACTTCTGTGGGCGACCGCTCGGTGGTCCCGCTGACCGAGACGTTCTTCGCCGGTGGTTACGGCGGCGGCGGCGGCGCGAGCGACGCCGAGGCCGGCGCCGGCGCGGGAGGAGGAGGCGGCGGTGTGGGACGGAGCCGGACCGTCGCCGTCGTCGAGGTCACGCCCGACGGCGTGGCGGTGCTACCGGTACTCGACAAGACAGCGATCGCGCTCGCGGCGCTCGGTGCCGGCGTGGGACTCCTCGGCGCAGTGATGCGGGTTCGACGACGCCGGTGAGCGCGTGATCCGCGTTGCGCGACGACCGGTGGCCCTGGCCGCAGGCCCACCATCGGCGATGTCGCGAACCACTACCCTCGGGGCTCCGCGGGGACGTAGCTCAGTTGGCGAGAGCGCCTGCTTTGCAAGCAGGAGGTCGTGGGTTCGAGTCCCATCGTCTCCACTGCAGGGATTTCGCGGTTTGATCGCTCTGTACAGAGCATGATGACGGGATAACCTCGGCAGGTGGCCACCCGCGCTCGAGGAGGAGGGCCTCGGTGACCAAGCCCACGCCGCGAGGGCGTGACCTGAAGTCGAGTCTCGGGTACGCGGCGATCATCCTTGCGCTCGGGATCGCCATTGCTCTCGTCGTGTTTGTCGGACGTGCCTGAGAGGCTGGGAACCAGGTCCGCGCGCCAACCCTGGGCTCGACGTCATCGTCGACTAAGCGCAGTCACACCTCGTGGCCCATGATCTGCTCGCACGCGAGGAGGCGGCGTGCGGAGGTCTCGCACGACGCCGACGATGCTCAGCAACCTGAGGACGTAATACGTCGTGTCGAGCTCCCACCAGTAGAAGCCCTGGCGAGCCGATGCCGGGTAGTGATGATGGTTGTTGTGCCATCCCTCGCCGCCGGTCAGCAGTGCGACGGCAAGCGAGTTCCGGCTGGTGTCGTCGGTGTCGTAGCGGCGACGACCGAAGACATGTGCGAACGAGTTCACCGAGAAGGTCGCGTGCCACAGCAGCACCGTCGACAGGAAGAAGCCGACGAAGAGGCCGCTCCAGCCGGCAATCAGGTAGCACACCACGCCTAGCGTCCAGGGCGGGATCCAGTCGTAGCGGTCGAGGAAGCGCAGCTCCGGGTAGCGGGCGAGGTCGCGGATGGCCCGCTCATCGGTCGTGTCAGCGTGGTCGCAGAGGATCCAGCCGATGTGGCTCCACCAGAACCCCTCCTTCGGCGAGTGCGGGTCGCGGTCGGTATCGGCATAACGATGGTGAGCACGGTGGTGGCCGCTCCACCACAGGACACCCCTCTGACACGCGGTGCCACCGCCGAAGGCCATGACGAACTGCGCCACCCGCCCCAGCTTGTAGCTGCGATGCGAGAAGTAGCGGTGGTACCCCGCCGTGATGAAGAACGCGCGGACCCAGAACGTCGCCGCGCACAGCGCGAGTGAGCGCGCCGTCACGCCGGTCACGAGCACCCCCAGCGCCAGGAGGTGCATCGCGAAGAACGTGAGCGAGGAGCCCAGGTTGACGCGCCTGTCGGGCGGGCGAAGAACAGCAGTACGGATGACGACCTCCGCGTTCGTTCTCTACCGACCGGTAGGTAGAGACTAACGCCAGATTGGCGGGCGGCTCCATTGGCCGCCCTCAGCCTCGTCATAGAGCTCGAGCGCCCCGGTTTCGGGATTGCTCGAGTAGCTGGTCGCGAGCCGGTCGAGCGCGGGAGCGAGCACGCTGAAACCGGTGTCCAACATGGCGAGCGGCTCGAAGGGGCGGTCGCGCAAGAACGTCTCGAACGCCTGGCCCGAGGCGCGCGCGATCAGGACGCCTCCGCCGGTGTCAGATGCGACCTTGCCCGCTAGCCCGAACTCATCGGTCGCACCGGTTTCGTAACTGCGCGAAAGGGGTAGCTATCGGACCTGCCTTGACAGTTCAGCCGGCCGTGCGTTATCCGTGGCAGCACGGTCTCTCTGCGTGGGAGCAGCCCTCGATGCCGAGCGCCAGCGTGTACCTCTCGAAGACCCTCTCCGACGCGGTGAAGCGCCTAGGCGTCTCCGTGTCATCAGTGTGTCAGGGAGCGCTGTGGGACGAGGTCAGGAAGCTGGAGGCGATGGAACGGCTCCAGGAGAAGGATGCCGTGCGCGAAGGCGCCCGCCGGCTCCGGGGAGCGCGGGGCACCGAGAGCCAGGAATCACAGGCGGAGGGCTACGACTGCGGGCTCGACTGGGCGATCAACGTCGCCGAGGAGCCGGAGCTTCGTGCAGCCGTGGAGATCTCGAAGGAGCCGTGGGTCACGCTCCACGTGACAGAGGAGGCGTGGCCGACCCTCTTCCGTGAGCTCGAGAGTCTCGACGGGCGGTCGTACACCGAGGACATCCAATGGGAGCGCGAGCCGTTCATGCTCGGGTTCGTTCGCGGAGCGGTGGACGCGTACTGGGCAATGTTGGCCGCGGAGGTCACGGTCGACCTGGGAACGTAGAGACTCGTTTCACGCGGGCCCGACGCGGCTCTCACTGGGAGCGGGTTGCCTGCCGCCGCTTCCGCCACTCGCTCGGCGATACCGCTAGTAGCCACGCCAGCGCGAGCACGGCCCAGCCGCCGACGGCGTCGAGGAAGTAGTGGTTGGCGGTGACCACCGTGCAGAACAGCTGTGCGACCGGGTAGGCGACGAGCAGGGCGCGCAGCCATCTCCGCCGCGTCAGTGGCCAGAGCGACAGCATCACCCACGTTGCCCACGCGATGTGCAGGCTGGGCATGGCGGCGTAGAGGTTCTCGACCGCGGCGTCACTGGTAGGGCGGCCGAGGCCGAGGAACTCCAGGCGGGTGTCGACGAAGCCGTAGCTCTCGGGTAGCAGGCGCGGCGGCATCAGCGGGTAGAGCCAGAAGCCCACGAGCCCGAGCCCGAGCATGCACAGCATGACGTTGCGCCAGCGGAGGTAGCGGACGGGCGCGGCGCGGTACAGCCAGACCAGCACGACGACGGGGACGACGAAGTGGACGCTGCCGTAGAAGAGGTTCCAGAACGAGACGAAGGCGGGGAAGTCGAGGAACCACTCCTGGATCGTCTCCTCGTGATAGATGCCGAGCAGCCTCTCGGCCCGGATGACCTGCTTGGCGTGGCGGAACGCGTCAGCCTCGGAGCCGATCAGCCGGTCACGCGCCCAGTCGTAGAGCGACACGAGCGCGCGCACGGCGATGATCTCCAACACCCATCCGCCGCGCACGCGCTTGCTCCACGGGCCGGACCCGGTCACGGCAACGTCACGAGCCACGAGCGGCGAACCTAGTAGCCCCACTGGAAGCGGCGGTTGGCCCACCGCGGTCGAACGGGCGCTGGGCTCATGGGAGACTGAGCCACTGGGCTCGGCGATGGGAGTCTGATGGAGCTCAGCCACGGCCGCCTCCGTATCACCCGGCTCCTTCGGCCCTGGGAGCTGCAAGGGCCGACGAACGAGCGCGTGCTGCGCTCGGCCCAGCGGATCCGCCTCGGGGTCGCCCTCGCGTTCGCGGTGGCCATCCCGTTCGCGCCGGGGTTCGCCCTGTCCGAGCGCCTGAGCCTGAGCGCGTTGACGATCGCGTATGCCCTGCTGTCGGCGTTGCTCGAGCTGATCGCGGCGCGCCGCCCGGGCTTCCCCGCGGGCGTGGTGACGCCGGTCGTCGGGATGGCGACGATCTTCGCAGTGGCGGTCGTGCTCCCAGAGGCGGAGACGGCATCGCTGTTCTTCTACGTGCTGGGGATCACCTTCTACACCTGCATCGGCGGGCTCACGCTGGGGCTCTGGCTCTCGGCAGTCGTGGTGCCGTGCGCGGTCACAGCCAACGCGCTCGCCCCCCGCGCCGAGCGGGTCGACGCCTTCACGCTCGTGATGTTCGCCCTGCTGCTTCCCTCGCTCGTGTTCATCGTCGAGGGCCTGACGCGGGAGCGGCGCCGCACCGCGGCCCGGCTGGCACGCCTGTACGACGCGCTGCGCGCGGTCACGGGCACGCCCGACCTCCAGGCGACGCTCGACTCGATCGTGGCGTCGATCCGGGACGCGGTGGGTGCGACCGCGGCCGGGATCCTTCTCCGTGAGGACGACCACCTCGTGGTGGCCGCCCCCAGCGGCGCGACCAGCGCCTGGTCCTCCGAGGAGGTCCAGCACTACACGAGCCGCGAGCTCGCCCTCGGTGACGGCAGCCCGCTCGGCCGGGCCATGGCCCGCAACGAGGTCGTGGTGGTTCCCGACGTCCACGATGACGAGCGGTTCCCCCGCTGGGCGAAGCGATGGGGCCGGGCGTTGCGGCAGTACGGGTTCGCGTCGTTGGTGGCGGTGCCGCTCCGGCTCGGGGACGACGTGATCGGCGTGCTCAACGCCGTCTTCTCGTGGCCGGGCGCCGTCGACGACGCCGACCAGATGCTCCTCGAGGCCTACGCGGAGCGAACGGCGTCGGTGATCGTGCGGGCGCAGGCCTACGAACGCGAGCGGGCCGCGGCCGAGCAGCTCGCGGAGGCCGACCGGCTCAAGTCGGAGTTCCTCGCCCTCGTCTCGCACGAGCTGCGGACGCCGCTCACCGCGGTGAAGGGGTTCGTCGACACCGTGCTGTTGCACTGGGACCGGCTTCCCGACGACGAGCGGCGCGCGCTGCTGACGCGAGCCTCGGGCAACGCCGACGAGCTCACGCGTCTGGTGGGCCAGCTCCTCGATTTCGCCCGCATGGACGCCGACCGGGTCGAGATCCGCCCGCAGCGGCTCCACTTGGCGACGGCGGTCGACGCGGTGCTCCAGGACCTCGCGCCGGTCCTCGCCGCACACCAGGTCGGGGTGGAAGTCGACGACGCGTTGGCGGTGGTCGCCGACGCCGATGCCTTCGGCCACGTGCTCGTCAACCTGCTCACGAACGCGGTGAAGTTCTCACCCCCGGGGAGCCGTGTCGGGGTCACGGCCCATGCCGCCGGAGACGAGATCGTGATCGGGGTGAGTGACGAGGGGGTCGGCGTCGCGCCCGAGGACCAGGCTCGGATCTTCGAGCGCTTCTACCAGTCGAACGCGCCCGTTGCCTCGCGGCGCGGCACGGGCATCGGGCTCGCCATCGCGCGCCGTTTCGCCGAGCTCCACGGCGGACGCATCTGGGTCGAGAGCGAGCCGGGCCTGGGATCGACGTTCTCGTTCACGCTCCCGGCCGGCCAGGCGTCCCCACGCGCGGACGTCACCCGGGGCGAAGCGGCCGCATCGTGACCGTCACTCGCTGCGGTCCTTTCGCCGGAGGATGAAGGTGGCGGTGCCGCGCGATACCAGCTCGTCGCTGGCGTTGCGCACCCACGACTCCAGGTAGGCGACCTGGCGGGTCACCCGGACCGCCTCCCCGCGCACGGTGAGCTCGTCGCCGGCCTGGGCCGGGCGCGTGGTCTCGTACTTGAGGTCGAGGGTGGCGGCGCGGTCTCCCGACTCGAGCGCGGCGTTGGTGGCGAAGTTCATGGCGGCGTCGTGGATCACGCCGTATACGCCGCCGTGGACGGTGCCCACCGGGTTGCACGCGAGCTCGGTCGGCTGCCAGGTTGCGCCCGCCCAGCCCTCGCCGTACTCGTGGAACGAAAGGCCGAGCTGCGCGAGCAGCGGCATGCCGCCGTCGCCGAGCGACCGGTCCATGTTGCGCACGGGCCGGCAGGTTAGCCCCGGGAGTACAGTTGACCGCTCGGTCTAGTCGCTCGTAGGAGGCACCGATGCCCACCGCCGTCATCGTCGACGCTGTCCGCACCCCTCTCGGTCGCCGCAACGGCAAGCTCGCGGGCACCCATCCCGTCGACCTGGCAGCTCACACGCTGCGGGCCATCGTGGAGCGCAACGATCTCGACCCGGCCACAGTCGAGGACGTGATCATGGGCTGCGTCATGCAGGTGGGCGACCAGGCCGTGAACGTGGGCCGTAACGCCGCCCTCGGCGCGGGCTTCCCGGAGTCGGTGGTGGGCACGACCGTCGACCGGCAATGCGGCTCGTCCCAGCAGGCGGCCCACTTCGCCGCCCAAGGGGTGATCGCGGGCGCATACGACATCGTGATCGCGGCCGGGGTCGAGAACATGACCCGGGTGCCGATGGGGGCGTCGTTCACGCAGGGCAGCATGCCGTTCGGGCCCAAGATGATGGAGCGCTACCCGGGCCTCGTCCCGCAGGGCATCTCGGCCGAGCTCATCTCCGAGAAGTGGGGCATCTCCCGCGAGGACAACGACCGGTTCTCGGTGGAGTCGCACCTGCGGGCGGCCCGTGCCACCGAGGAGGGGCGCTTCGAGCGGGAGATCGTGCCCGTGACCGTCGCCACCGAGGAGGGGACGGAGGAGTTCAGCCGCGACGAGGGCTTTCGGCCCGACTCGTCGCTCGAGAAGCTCGCCAACCTCAAGCCCGCGTTCAAGCCCGACGGCGTCGTCACCGCGGCCAACTCGTCGCAGATCAGCGACGGCGCGGCCGCGGTCCTGGTGATGAGCGAGGAGAGGGCGAACGAGCTCGGCCTCACGCCCAAGGCCCGGTTCCATGCCTTCGCCCTCGCCGGCGTCGACCCGGTGCTGATGCTCACGGGCCCGATCCCGGCCACGAGCAAGGTGCTCGAGCGGGCGAAGATGACCCTCGAGGAGATGGACCTGATCGAGATCAACGAGGCCTTCGCTCCGGTGGTGCTGGCGTGGGAGAAGGAGCATCACCCCGACATGAGCAAGGTGAACGTCAACGGGGGGGCCATCGCGATCGGCCACCCGCTCGGGTGCTCCGGCGCCCGTCTGATGGCCACGCTGGTCCACGAGCTCGAACGCACCGGCGGACGGTGGGGCCTCCAGACCATGTGCGAGGGCGGCGGCATGGCGAACGCCACCGTCATCGAGCGCCTCTGATCGGTCGCGCGCGCTCACTGCGCGCACTCCGGCGCCGCCGCGTCAGAATTGGCTCGTGATCTGGGACGTCGTGCGGGTGGCGCTGGCCGTCGCCGTCGCCGTCGCCATCTACGTCGTCGGCGCGGCGGTCCT
This sequence comes from Acidimicrobiia bacterium, assembly GCA_050743365.1. Classification (GTDB taxonomy): domain Bacteria; phylum Actinomycetota; class Acidimicrobiia; order IMCC26256; family JACDBD01; genus JBOGFI01. The sequence goes on from JBOGFI010000226.1 coordinate 18,557, forward strand.
GCGGAAGTTCAAGATCGCGCCGCCGGAGGAGCCCGATCCCGCGGACCTGCGTCCCGCCGACCTCCGGTTCCGCTGCCTCGTCTGCGGCGCCGAGGCCACCATGACCGCGGCGCCGGGGGACGACCCCGAGCCGCCCCGCCACTGCCGTGAGGACATGGCCCTGGTGGAGGATGGTGGCTGAGCGTTTCTCCCCAGTCTGTGGATAACTCTGTGGGAAGTTACAGGGGTGGCATTCGCAAAGGGGCCGCGAGCGCTCAGCGCAGGCGGGTGGAGAGGATGAACCCGCCGGTGATGAGGCCCAGGCCGACGAACAGGAAGTTGTTGCTGGCCTCGCCGAACAGCAGCTCCAGGTAGTTGAGGATCACCACCAGCACCCCGGTGAGCATCATCGTGAACATCGTCACCGGGACCCACAGCTTGCTGGGCGGGGCCTTCTTGGGCGGCGGCGGCGTGTAACGCGAGCGCTTGCTCTTGGACCGTGGCATGGGGGCAGGATACCGGGGGGCGCGCAAAGCGAGCGGGGGCAGGCCGCGGACGCGTTACGGTCGCCGGCGTGGGAGCCCGGGTGCTCGTCGTCGACAACTACGACTCGTTCGTCTACAACCTGGTCCAGTACCTCGGCGAGCTCGGCGCCGAGCCCGTGGTGCACCGCCACGACCAGGTCACGCTGGCCGAGCTACGCGACCTCGCGCCCGACGCGGTGCTGGTCTCGCCGGGACCAGGCCGGCCCGAGAACGCCGGCGTGTCCAACGACGTCATCAGCGAGTTCGCAGCCCGCGGTGTGCCGGTCCTCGGAGTGTGCCTGGGCCACCAGTGCATCGGCCAGCTGTATGGCGGCGAGGTGGTGCGGGCGCCGCGGGTGATGCACGGCAAGACGTCGGAGATCCACCACGACGGCGCCGGTGTCTTCACCGGGCTGCCCAACCCGATCACCGCCACCCGATACCACTCGTTGATCGTGGACCGCGAGACGGTCCCCGGCAGCCTCCTCGTGACCGCCGAGAGCGAGGACGGGTTGGTGATGGGCCTGCGCCACCGCGAGCTGCCGGTGGAGGGGGTGCAGTTCCACCCCGAGTCGATCCTCACCGAGTCGGGTCACGCGCTCCTGGGCAACTTCCTCGCGGTCGCGCAGCCCGCCTGATTACGGCAGGGCTGCCATCCCGCGGTCGACGACGGCGAGGCCATCGGCGACGAGCGAGGTCAGCGCGGCGTGGTCGAGCGCCGACGCGTCATGCGGTCGGTCCCGTAGCGCAGCCAGCACCAGGCCGCGCCGCTGGCGGAACGAGCCCTCGAAGGCGCCCTGTTGGGCACCGCGCCGGTCGCCGTCGAGGGACCCACGCGCCGCGCAGCGCCTCCGGAGCGGGCACTCGGCGCAGCGCGGTGATCGTGGCCGGCACAGGACGGCGCCGACGTCCATGAGGGCGAGGAGCCGGTCGCGACCGCGCAGGGGGCGGCCGAGCCGGCGCGCCGCATCCT
>JBOGFI010000227.1:0-5168 GCA_050743365.1 Acidimicrobiia bacterium
CAGGTACCCTGCGGCGCAGGGAGCCGGGGCCCGAGCGGCCCGGCCCGAAGGGCCGAGAGCGGGAAACCTGAGGCGATGCCCGACTGGGGGGACCTGCAAGTCGACCAGCTCCGCTTCATGGCGGAGCGGCACGCGGACGAGACCGCCTACCGCGACCTCGACGCCGGCCGTGGGATCACCTTCCGCGAGTGGGAGGGCGAGTCCAACCGCCTGGCGCGGGGGCTCGTCCACGGGGGCGTCGCCAAGGGCGACCGGCTGTCGATCTACCTGCCCGCCGAGGAGTGCCTGCGCTGGATCGTCACCTACGCCGCCGCGCACAAGGCGGGGGCGGTGGTCGTTCCGACCAACACGCGCTTGTCGGCCTCCGAGCTGGCGGTGATCCTCGGCCACTGCGAGGCCTCGGCGATGATCACGTGCGCCCCGCTTCTCGACACCGCCCTCCTGGTTCGTGAGCGGGTGCCGTCGCTGCGGTGGGTGGTCAGCGCCGGCGGCGGCGGGACCGATGTCGCGAGCCCCGCGGCCGTGGGGTGGGACGACGCGCTCGACGACGACGCCAGCGAGCTCCAGGTGCCGCTTTCGCCCGACGACCTCGCCGACGTGATGTACACGTCAGGTACGACCGGGCTCCCGAAGGGCGTGGCGGTCCGGCACCGCAACGTCGCCATGATCCCCAACAACGAACCTCACTGGACCGGGACGGGCTGGCTGCACGGGGCGCCGCTGTTCACGTTTGCCGGCATCGCCTTCGTGTACAACCCGATGAAGATGGGCATGACCGGCGACTACCTGCCCAGATTCGCTGCCGGTCGCTGGCTCGAGCTCGTCGAGCGCGAGCGGCCCACGATGACGATGCTCGTGCCCGCGATGGTCGAGCTCCTCGTGGCGCACGCCGACTTCGAGTCACGCGACCTCTCCAGCCTCGCGGCCGTCTCGATAGGCAGTGCACCGATCGCGCCCAGGACGCTCCTCGCGATGCAGGAGCGACTGCCGCAGGCGACGGTCTCCAACTCGTACGGCATGACGGAGGCCGGTCCCGCGTACATCGTCATGCCCAAGGACGAGGTGACGAAGCGGGTGGGGTCGGTCGGCAAGCCCATCCCACCCATGGAGATCAAGATCGTCGACGACGACGGCGACGAGTGCCGGGTGCGGGACGTGGGCGAGCTGCTGACCCGCATGCCGGGCGCCCAACGCGAGTACTACCGCGACGAGGAGGCGACCGCGCGGACGTGGACGGCCGACGGGTGGTTGCGCAGTGGCGACCTGGGATACCTCGACGAGGACGGCTTCCTCTACCTCGTCGGGCGCAAGAAGGACCTCATCATCCGAGGCGGCCACAACGTCTACCCCACCGACATCGAGGCGGTGATCCACGAGCACCCGGCGGTGCGCGAGGCCGCGGTGGTGGGGGTCCCGCACAAGGTGCTGGGCGAGGACGTGGCCGCCTTCGTGGTGACGAAGCCGGGCGCCGCGGTGGCGGCGGCCGAGCTCCAGGCGTTCTGCGCCGAGCGCCTGGCCGACTACAAGCGCCCGCGCCAGGTGCGCTTCGTGGACGAGCTGCCCCGCAACGCCACCGGCAAGGTGATGAAGCACCTGCTCACGGGCCCGCCTTCGCCGTAGGTGTACGCTGCCGGCGTGTTCGACGTCGGCGAGCTCGTCGCCGAGTGCCGGGGCTGCCTCTCCGAGCCTGAACCCCGGCTCGCGCTTCGCGACCTGCTCGAGCGCACGCTGGCGCGACCCGGTGAGGTGAAGGCGGCCCTCCCGGCCGGTCGGGCCGAGCTGTCGCCGCACATCTCACCCGACTTGACCGTGCTCAAGGTCGTCTGGGCGCCGGGAATGTCGATCTACCCGCACGACCACCGGATGTGGGCGGCCATCGGCATCTACGAAGGCCGCGAAGACAACGCCTTCTTCCGGCGGCACGGAGGGCGCGTCACCCCCTCGGGCGGCAAGGTGCTCGAGACGGGCGAGGTCGCGCTCTTGGGCGATGACGTGATCCACTCCGTCGTCAACCCGTCGTCCGGCTTCACGGGAGCGATCCACGTCTACGGAGGCGACTTCTTCAACCGCGAGATGTCGCAGTGGGACCCCGAGACGCTCGAGGAAGAGGCCGAGATCACCCCGCCGGCGCGGTTCTTCGAGGAGGCGAACGAGCGTCTGGGGCTCTGAGGTACCGTCCCGGGCCATGGCGCTCACCGAGCTCAAGGGGCAGGAGACCGGCACCCAGAAGGTGGTCATCGAGCGAGGGCCGGTGCGGGTGTTCGCCGAGGCGCTGGGCGACGCCGACGACGTCTACAAGGGCGAGGCCGCGCCGGTGCCGCCCACCTTCCCGTTCGTCATGTCGTACTGGGGCTCGCTCGGCACCGGGGGCGCCGCCGGACTGCCGATCGAGAGGCTGCGCGGGCCGGGCCGCGCGATCCTTCACGGCGAGCAGGCGTTCGAGTACCGGCGCTGGCCGAAGGTGGGTGACGTGCTTGAGGGCACGACGGTGATCACCGACGTGTACGAGAAAGAGCGCTCCAACGGCGGGAAGCTCGAGTTCTACGTGACCGAGACCGACTGGAAGGCTGCCGACTCGGGCGAACCGGTGGTGAAGTCGATCTTCACCCTGGTGATCAACGTGCGACCGCCCGAGGAGTAGCGCGCTACCAGCCGATCTCGGACAGGAACCCGCCCACCAGCCCGGCTGTCGACTCGGGGTTGTCCCCGGCGGCGTGGTGGCCGGCGCTGCCGATCGTGGCGATGCGGGCGTCGGGGACGAGAGCGGCGATCTCCTCGGCGCCCTCGTCGGAGAGCACGTCGCTCGCCGACCCGCGCAGCACGAGCACCGGGCAGGTCAGCCCCCGCACATCCTCGTCGAGCCCGGCCACCAGCTCCCGCCAGCCGCCGGGAGGCTCGCCCTGCTCGCGGAGCTGCCGGCCGTACGCGTGCTTCCACTCCCACCGGCCGTCGGCACGCTCGCGCAGGTTCCGGCGGAGGTTCTCGACCTTCACCTGCCGGCGGTACGGGAGGTACTCGGCCACCTCGCCCGCGGCCTCCTCCAGCGAGCCGAACGACTCGTGGCGGGTCATGAACTCGATGATGCGGTTCACGCCCTCGTCCTCGAGACGATGGCCGATGTCGATGAGCGCGACTGCGCCGACGAGCTCGGGACGGTCGGCCGCCAGCGTGAGGCTCACGATCCCGCCCAGCGACGCGCCGACGAACGCCGAACGGTCGAGGCCGAACTCGGCCAGCAGCGGCGGGATGCTGGCGGCCAGCGCCTGGCGGCTCATGTCGTCGATGGGATCGGAGTCGCCGTGCCAAGGCAGGTCGGGCGCGAGCACGTGGTAGCGGTCGCGCAACGCCTCGCCGAGCTCCTCCCACATGTACGCGGTCTGCCCCCCGCCGTGGAGGCAGAGCACCGGCGGCGCCGTGCTCACGCCCCACTCGAGGTAGTGCACCTGCCGGTCGTCGACGACCACGAACCCGCTGCGCCCGCCGAGAGGCACGTCGTGGCGCGGTGGGCCCCCTCCCTCGAACCGGTGCTGGTCGGAGTCGACGACCATCGTGCCCCGTAGTCTGACACTGGCGTCAGCTCCGTGCGATAGTGGCGCCGTGGACGCGCGGCGCTCGTCGACCTTCGCCGACGTGCTCCGCGAGCACCGCCGGGCCTGGCCGCGCCACACCGCCGTGGTCGACGGCGGCGTCCGCCTCGCCTACCCCGAGCTCGACGAACGCGTGAACCAGCTAGCGCACGCGCTACGCGACGCCGGCGTGCGCGAGGGCGAGCGCGTCCTCTGGCTGGGGCAGAACTCGTTCCGGGTGCTCGAGTCCCTCCTCGCTGCGGCGAAGCTCGGCGCCATGTTCTGCCCCGCCAACTGGCGCCAGAGCGCGGAGGAGCTCGCCTTCGTCATCGACGACCTCGACGCCCGGGTCGTGATCTGGCAGGACGAGGAGACCGGTGACACGGCACGGACCGCCCGCGAGCAGGCGGGCTCGGACGGCTTGTGGCTGTGCCATGACGCCGACGCCGACGGGTCGTACGAGGCCTTCCTCGCCGGGCAATCGACGGAAGACCCCGAACTCGAGGTCGACTCGGCCTCGGCCCTCCTCGTCATCTACACCGCCGCGTTCGGCGGCCGGCCCAACGGCGCCATGCTCAGCCACACCGCGCTGGTCTCGCAGGGAATGGTGATGGCACGCGCCGCCGACGTGGGCGCCGACTACGTGTACCTCAACAGTGGCCCGCTGTTCCACATCGGCACGTTCATGACCACGCTGGCGACGTTCGTGTCGGGTGGCACGAACGTGTTCACCCGCCGGGTCGACGCCGAGGAGCTGTGCCGGCTCGTCGAGGCCGAGCGCTGCACCGGCGCCTTCATCGTGGGGCCGACGTTCCAGCAGATCCTCGAGGCCAACCGCGATCGCAGCTACGACCTCAAGAGCCTGCGTTCATTCCGCGGAAAGCCCGAGTGGAACGAGATGATCACCGTCGACACCAGTCCCTGGGCCCGCAACCCGGGTGGCTACGGCCAGACCGAGGCCGTGGGGATGCTCACGTTCAACTCCCTGGCGGTCGACGCCATCGGAACCCACGGCCGGGCCGCGCCGCTGGTGCAGGTGCGGATCTTCGACGAGCACGACCGCGAGGTCCCTGCCGGCGAGACGGGCGAGATCGTCGCCCGGGGGCCCACCGTCATGAACGGCTACTGGAACCGGCCCGAGGAGAACGCGCGCCGCCAACGGAACGGTTGGCATCACACGAACGACCTCGGTCGCCGCGAGACGGACGGGACCATCACGTTCATCGGACCGGCGACGCGCATGATCAAGTCGGCGGCCGAGAACATCTACCCGGCCGAGGTCGAGGGCGCGATCGCCAAGCACCCCGCAGTCGCTGAGTGCGCGGTCATCGGCGTTCCCGACGAGCAGTGGACGCAGAGCGTGAAAGCGGTCGTCGTACTGCAAGAAGGCAAGCGCGCGACCGAGGACGAGATCATCGAGCACTGCCGGACGCGCATCGGGTCGTACAAGAAGCCGCGCACCGTGGAGTTCGTCGAGAAGCTGCCGCGTGACGGCTTCGCGGTCGACTACCGCGCCCTCGACGAGCAGTTCGGCGGGGGCGGCTACCCGGGCGGGAGGAATCGGAGCGCGTGAGCGACGGGGGCGCGCCCGTCGTCCGCACC
>JBOGFI010000228.1:0-8354 GCA_050743365.1 Acidimicrobiia bacterium
CCTCGGCCGGCTTCGGCGGCTCGGGCGGCCGGCTCCGCGGGGGCGGGATCGGCGTCGCGGAGACCGGCGTTCCCCAGGAATCTGTCGCTCCCCCCGGGTCGGGGGCGAGATCGGGGGCCCGCGTCCGCTGCTTCTTGGCCCGCCGCTCCCGGGGGAGCGCGGCGTAGCACATCTTGCAATGCCGGGCGCGGTCGTCGACCTGGAAGCCGCATGCGGGGCAGCGCCGGGGAGGGGCCTCCTGGTAGACCACAACCCTCTAGGTCGGCGGTTGACGCTGGCGGCTTGAGCGACGGCCGTCAGCGCCGGCAAGCCCGGACAAGGCCTGCCAGCGAGCGAGCGCGACCAGGTCAGGAGGATCGGGCCAGTGCCGCGAGGGCGGTCCGGGTCAGGACGCGAACGCCCAGCGCGACGGCGCGCTCGTCGACGTCGAAGGTGCTGGTGTGCAGGTCGAGCGGCGCCCCCGCGGCGGCGGGGTCACGCACGCCCAGCCGCCCGTACGAGCCGGGGACGCGCTCGAGGTACCAGGAGAAGTCGTCGCCGCCGGCGCTTTGAGGCGTAGGAACGACCGCGCCGTCGCCCAGCGCGGCGCGCGCCGCGTCTGCGAGCAGGGCGGTAGCGCGGACGTCGTTGTCGACCGGCGGCGGGCCCTGCGAGTACACGACGTCGTGCCTCGCCCCGAGGCCGGGCACGAGGTCGTCGAGGATCTCCTCCACGAGGGCGGGCGCGGCGGCCCACGCCCCCCGGTCGGGCGTGCGGACGCTGCCCTTGAGCACCGCCAGCGACGGGATGACGTTGGGTGCGTCGCCGGCGTGGATCGTGCCGAACACGAGGTTGAGCGTCGGGTCGCGCTCGCGCAGCCGCTCCGGCAGCGCGCTCGCGACGCGGGCCGCGACGGTGACGAGGTCGGCGGTGAGGTGCGGGCGGGCGGTGTGGCCGCCGGGACCGTGCAGGCGGACCTCGACCATGTCGGCAGCCGACGTGATCGCCCCCGCCCGCACGCCGACCCGCCCCACGTCGAGCTTCGGGTCGCAATGGAGCCCGAAGATCCAGTCGACGCCGTCGAGCCCCCCGTCGGCGATCACGTCGAGCGCGCCGCCCGGGACCGTCTCCTCGGCGGGCTGGAACACGAGCCGTACTCGGCCCGGCCCGTGTTCGGCCTCCGTCAGGAGCCGAGCGAGAACGAGGCCGCAGCCGAGGAGGATCGTGGTGTGCACGTCGTGACCGCAGGCGTGAGCCACCCCCGGATGCCGGGAGCGGTAGGCGACGGCCTTCTCGTCGGTGGTCGACAGGGCGTCGAGGTCGGCGCGCAGCGCCACCAAGCGGCCGGCCCCGTCGCGGCCCGGGATGTCGCAGAGCAGGCCGGTGCCCACCGACAGGTTGCGGGGCGCAAGGCCGGCGGCCTCCAGTCGCTGCGAGATGAGCGCGGTGGTCTCGTGCTCCTCGTAACTCCGCTCCGGGTGCGCGTGGAGCTGTCGGCGAAACGCGATCAGCTGGCCGGTGTGCGTGCCGAGAAAGTCGTCGAGCATCGTGTCGAGCGCGGTCACGGTGTGGCGCCCGGCCGGTCGGTGGCGAGCTCGGCCGCCAAACCCGCTACCACGTCGGGCAGCGTGCCGCCGTGCCGGACGATCCGGCGCTGGCGCTGATAGCTGGGACCGGTGTCGAGGATGGTCTCGACACCGGCGAGCTCGCCGTCACAGCCGAGCTTTCGGGCCACAGGCGTCAGGGCGTCGACCAGCTCGATGATCCAGTCGCGCGTCGGCCGCTTCTGGCCGTGGGCATCGACGATCAGCTCGGCATCGATGCCATGGCGCGCCGCCCTCCACTTGTTCTCGCGCACGACCCACTCGCGTGGCGCGGGCAGCGACCCGCCACCGTCGATCTGGCCGTCGAGCCATTCGACGAGGCTCTGCGCCAGGGCAGCGAGCGCGGCTACCTCGCTGAGCGTGGGGATGCCGTCGCACATCCGGAGCTCCACCGTGCCGAAATCGGGGTGCGGGCGTATGTCCCACCACACTTCGCGGATGCTGCGGATCGTCTCCGCCGTCACCATCGTCTCCATGAACTGCTCGAAGTCCCCCCAGTCGGTGAGCCGGTAGGGGAGGCCGGCCGTCGGCAGCGACTCGAAGACCTTGGTGCGGCAGGACGCGAGACCGGTGTCGCGGCCCTCCCAGTAGGGGCTCGACGCGGCCAGCGCCAGCAGGTGGGGCAGGAACGCGCACAGGGCGTTGGCGATCGCGATCGACTTCTCGGCCGATCGCACCCCGACGTGGAAGTGGACGCCGAAGATCTGGAGGCGGTGGGCGGGCCACTGCACGTCGTCCACGAGCTTCGCGTACCTGGGGTTGGGGCTGACCGTCTGGTCGCGCCAGCGCGAGAACGGATGCGAGCCGGCGCAGACGAGGTCGAGCCTGCGCCCCTGGCACTCTTGCGCCACCTCCGCGAGCGTGGCCGTGAGGTCGGCGCGCGCCTCCGCGACGGTGGTGCAGATGCCGGTGATGATCTCCACCGTGCACTCGAAGAGCTCGTGCTTAGCCTTGGGGTGCACCCCGTCGGGGTGGCCCTTCCCCAGTACCGCGAGGACGTCGGAGCCGGCGCTGACGAGGTCGCCGGTGTCGCGGTCGACGAGAGCGAGCTCCATCTCGACGCCCAGGCTCGAGCGCTCCGACCGGTTGAACTCGATGCGCACGTGCCTCCGCAGATCGGCGTGGATGGTACTGCCGCGCCCCATCGACCAGAATCTCCGCCTATGCGCCCCTTGTCGGAGCAGATCGTCGTCCCCATCGACGCCGTGAACGGCCGCCGCACGGGCGCGTAACCGTCGTGTTCGACGAACTGCTGGCCGAGCCGGGCGTCGTCGAGGAGTGCCACGTCCGCTCACGGTTCGGGTTCATGGCCCTGCACGGTGGCAGCCTCGAGCGGGGGACCGCCGAGATCGCCGCCGACGCGGCAGGGTGCTCCGGCGCCTCGCTGTACGCGGTGCGCCAACCCGAGAACCTCCGCTGGCACGTTCCGTCGTACCGGTGTGATCCCGGTGTCTCGCTCGCCCTGGCGCGCTTCCTGCATCACGTCGACGACGTCGTGTCGGTCCACGGCTACGGGCGCGAGCACTTCTGGCGGGCGCTGCTGGTCGGCGGCTCGAACCGCGCCCTCGCCGGGCGGGCGGCGGCGACCCTCCGGGTGGCGCTGCCCGGATACCGGATCGTGGACGACCTGGCGGCCATCCCACCGGCGCTGCGCGGCTTGCATCCCGACAACCCCGTCAATCGGACACGCCGCGGCGGGGTGCAGCTCGAGCTGCCACCGCGCGTGCGCCGCGGGCGGGCATCACCGTCCGACCGAGATGCGCTTGTCTCGGCTCTGGCATCGCTTGCCTAACCTCACGAACATGTCACGAATGGCCGTCGTGGGCGGCCACAGCATCCTCGGCTCCGCGTTCGCGGCCGGAGCCGAGCGCGTCGCAGTCGAGCTGCCGTCGGGCCCGGTCGTGGCAGTGCTCGACGCCGGCGCGCACGTCGTGCTCCAGCGCCACGGGCTCGACCGGTACACCGCCGCGCACGCCGTCGACCACCGGGCCAACCTGCGCGCGCTCGCCCAGCTCGACTGCGACCGCGTGCTCGCGCTGAGCTCGGTGGGTGGTCTCCGGCCGGAGATCAGCGTGGGCACGTTTCTCGCGCCCGACGACTTCATCGCGCTGCACCTCGGCGTCTCCTACTTCGACGACGATCCCGGGCACCGCGTGCCGGGCTTCGACCCGCGGTGGCGGCGGCGAGTGGTCGAGGCGTGGCGCGCCCGAGCCGAGCCCGCACTGCGCGACGGCGGGGTCTACTGGCAGACGATCGGCCCTCGGTTCGAGACCCCGGCCGAGATCCGCCTGCTCGCCGCCCACGCCGACGTGGTCGGCATGACGGTCGCATCGGAGTGCGTCCTCGCCGGCGAGCTCGGGCTGGCGTACGCCGCCGTGTGCGTGGTCGACAACCTCGCCAACGGCGTCGGCGACCGGCCGCTGACGCTCGAGGAGTTCGAGAAGGGCAAGGCCGCCAACCGGGGGCATCTGCTCGCCGCCCTCGACGCCGTGCTGCCCGATCTGGCCGGCGCCGCGCCGTGAGCCTCGCGGTCGACGGCGCCACCCTCGACGGGCAGCCGGTGGGTCTGCGGGCCGACGGCGGGCGCATCACCGAGCTCGGCCCCGACGTCGGGCCCCGGGCCGGTGACGCGGTGCTCGACGCCCGGGGGATGACCCTCGTGCCGGGCCTCGTGAACGGGCACACCCACGCCGCCATGACCCTGTTCCGCGGGTACGGCGACGACCTGCCCCTCATGGAGTGGCTCGAGCAGCGCATCTGGCCCGCCGAGGCGCGCCTCACCGCCGCCGACGTCTACTGGGGGACGCGCCTTGCCGCAGTCGAGATGATTCGCAGCGGGACCCTCCGCTTCTGGGACATGTACTGGCAGCCCGGGGCTATCGCACGCGCGGTCCAGGACGCAGGCCTGCGCGCGACGATCGGCGCGCCCCTCATCGACGGTCTGGACCCCGGGAATTCCGACCAGCTGCGCGACGACGCCCGGCGCAGCCTCGACGAGCTCGCGGGCTCGGGGTCCCGGGTCACGCCGTCCCTCACGCCGCACGCCATCTACACGGTCAGCGAGCCGTCGCTGCGCTGGGTCGCCGAGCAGTCGGCTGAGCGCTCTCTCGCGGTCCACATCCACCTGTCGGAGACGGCGGGCGAGGTCGACGACTGCGTCGCCGCCCATGGGACCCGCCCAGCCGCGTACCTCGACCGACTCGGGCTGCTCGGCCCGCGCACGCTCCTGGCACACGGCGTGTGGCTCGACGACGACGAGCTCGCCCTCGTCGCCGAGCGCGGCGCCACCATCGTCACCAACCCGGTCTCGAACCTCAAGCTCGCGGTGGGCGGCGTCTTCCGTTACCGAGCCGCGCGCGAGCGAGACATCCCCGTCGGCTTGGGCACCGACGGCGCGAGCTCGAACAACTCGCTCGACCTGCTCCAGGACGTCAAGACCTTCGCCCTGCTCCAGAAGCACGAGGCCCGCGACCCCGCAGCGGTCCCGGCCCGCGAGGCGTGGGCGGTCGCGACTGGGCAGCGCGCGCCGCTGCTGGGCCAGTCGGGGCGGGTGGCGGAGGGCGAGCCCGCCGACTTCCTCCTGCTGCGCGCCGACGCCCCCGAGCTCAGCCTCGGCGACCTGACCGCCGACCTCGTATACGCGGCGTCGGGCGCGGTGGTCGACACCGCAGTCGTGGACGGCAAGGTGCTGATGCGCGGCGGCGTGGTCGACGACGCGGAGGAGGTCCGGGCGCAGGCGGTCGAGGCGGCGCGGCGGCTCGGCGTCGCCTGAAGCCGGCTTCCCGAAGGTCGCTACAGCGACTGGGGCTTGGCGAAGAGCGCCCGCACGCGCTCCTCGAAGTGTTCGAGCGGCAGGGTGTCGTAGTCGGGGTCGAAGGCGGTCTGGTCCCACTCGTCGGCGAAGCGCTCGGCGAGCTCGAACGCAGGATGGCCGCGGTACTGCTCGCGCGCGTTCGGGTCGCCGCCGAAGTGGTGGTAGTAGTGGCGGCCCTGGAAGTCCTGGTGCACGAGGATCATCCAGTAGACCTCGTCGCGCACGTAGGACTTGAGGATCTCGGCGGCGATCGCGGGATGATTGGGCACGCTCACGGCCTTGCCGATGTCGTGGCAGAGGCTGGCGACCACCACCTCGTCGTCGGCGCCCGCCCGCTCGGCACGCGTCGCCGCCTGGAGGCAGTGGGTGAGCTGGTCGACCGCGAACCCGTCGGTGACGTCGGCCAGCGACCGCAGCATGGCCAGGACGCGCTCGGCCACCCGGCCCTGATGCTGCATCGTCTCGGCGCCGATCACCGCCCACTGCTCGGCGGACGACTCGTCCATCCGGGTGAAGGTCGGTGCCTGTGCTTGTGCCTGCGCCATAGCGCCATCCCGTCTGCTCGCTCGCTGCGGCCCAGGATATCGGGCCGCTCGCCTCCGCTCGCTCCGGTCGTCGCACTGCAGAGATAGCGTGCGGGCGTGGACATCGAGCGACTGTCGGCGCTGGAGCTGCCCGACTCGGGCGGCTCGCCCCGCCGCCTGGGCGACTACTGGGCGGAGCGGCCGGTGGTGCTGGTCTTCCTCCGGCACTTCGGCTGACTGCTCTGCCGCGAGCACGCCGCGCAGTTGCGCGAGCGCTACGACGAGATCACCGCCCGGGGGGGCGAGGTCGTCGCCGTCGGCACCGGCGACACCCGGTACGCCGCTGCCTTCGTCGCCGACGAGGACGTGCCGTTCCCGGTGTTGGTCGACGACGGCGCCGACGCCGCGCAGGCGGCCTCGGTCAAGCGGGCGACGCCGTGGGGGCTCTTCGACCCCCGGAGCTTCCCCGGCGCGCGCCGGGCCCGGAAGGCGGGTCACCAAGTCCACAAGTCGGGCAAGCGTGTGACCCAGCTCGGCGCCACGTTCGTGGTGGGGCCGGGCGAGCGGGTGCGCTACGAGCACGTCGACGTGCACACGGCCGACCACGCGCCGCTCGACCAGGTGCTCTCCGCCCTTCCGGCTTCCTGAGCGCGCCGGCGTTCATGATGCGTTCAGAGATCGCGCTCGGCGCGATCAGTGCACGCATCACGGCAGGCGGGCAAGGTGCTCTAGCCGCGCGACCCGGCGGGGAAGGATGCGGTGGGTGCGCAGGAACCACCGCGACGCACGCGTGTGGGGGTACTCGAGCCACAGGTGGGCGTTGCCGGGGTCACCCCGGCGGACGGAACGCTCGTCCTCGCAGATGCGCCGCAGGCCCCGGGCGAGCGCTACCGGGTTGCGGCAGTAGCGCACCGCGAGCCCGTCCGACAGCGCGGACCGGGTGCGTAGCGCCAGCGCGCGCAGGACCACACCGCCCAGCACGACCGGCGCCGCCAGCAACGCCAGCGGCGCCAGGAGCACGCTGAGCTCGTCGACCTCGTCGAACACGCCTCCCCATAGCTCGAAGACCCGGGCCGTGCACGCGTAGACGACCGTGTCGAGCGACACGTCGAGCTCGGCCACGCGCCCGACCTCGTACGCGACGACGGCCTCGAGCTCGGCCCGGGGAAGGACTTCGAGGAGGCCGGTCGTCACGACGAGCCATGCCGTCTGCGGCCGCCGCCCGATCGTGAGGCAGTTGGGCGCGTCGTCGATCACCACGGCGCAGTGCGGCGGGAGCACCCCGGCCGCGAGCGAGATCCCCTGCACGAGGCTCTCCAGCCGGCGGTGGGCGCCGTCGGGCAGGCGGGGCGGCGGCGGGGTGGCGCGACCGGGGACCGGCCACGCCCGCACGAACTCGAGGGCGCGCCGCTCCGAGCGGGCGAGCGACCACGCGAACAGGGCGCCGGCAGTCAGGACGCCGAGCGCCGCGCTCGCGGCCAGCGCCCACCGCACCAGCTCCCACCCCAGGCCCCACGACGCCCCGAGAACGCCGAACCCCGCGAACACCACCCATGCCACCGGGAACACGAGCGCGGCAACGGTCAGCGTGACCAGTAACACGCCGGCGGCGGCGACGAGCCGGGTTCGCCGTCGGGCCGACCCGATGAGGTCCTCGTGCACGGACACGATCGTGGCACCGTCGCGGGTAGGTCAACGGTCGGGGCAGCGGTAGCTTCGGTGCCCATCGTGTCCGACCCCTTCACGCGCATCGACGCGTCCGACGACGCCCGGTTCTACGCCGTCGAGCGCAAGGTCGTGCACCTCGAGCCGGGTGCGATCGAGGCGCTGCGCCGGTTCTACGCCGCCGTGCTCCCGGCAGGCGGCGCGGTGCTCGACCTCATGTCGTCGTGGCGGTCGCACCTCCCGGGAGAGCTCGGCCGGGTCACCGGCCTGGGCATGAACGCGGCCGAGATGGCCGACAACCCTCAGCTCGACGACTTCGTCGTCCACGACCTCAACCGCGAGCCCGGCCTGCCCTTCGCCGACGAGGCATTCGACGCGGTTGGCTGCGCGGTGAGCGTGCAGTACCTCGTCCACCCGCTCGAGGTGTTCGTGGACGTCGGGCGCGTCCTGCGGCCGGGCGGCCCGGTTGTGGTGTCGTTCTCGAACCGGTGCTTCCCGACCAAGGCGGTGGCGATCTGGCTCGCAGGAGGGAGCGCCGCCCACCGCCGGCTGGTGCGTGAGTACCTCGAGCGCACCGGCTTCGCCGGGGTGTCCGACGAAGGGGTCGCGACGTCCGACGATCCCTTGTTCGTGGTGTGGGGCCGCCGGCCGTGAGCGGCGGGCGCCCGCCCGTCGAGGGCGTGTTCGCTCGACGCGCTCAGCTTTCCCGCTCTCGGCCCTGCGGGCCGGGCCGCTCGGGCCCCGGCTCGCTGCGGCGCAGGGTACCTG
>JBOGFI010000229.1:0-3339 GCA_050743365.1 Acidimicrobiia bacterium
CACCCGCACCACCCGCACCCGCGCCCGACGCGGCCGCGGTGGTCGCGCCGATCACCGGGGGCGGTGCGTCGAACGGCTGGGCCATCGGCGCCGACCGGTCGGCCGACGGCGGCGGGCTCCTGGTCGCCAATCCCCACTTCCCGTGGGAAGGCGAGCGGCGCTTCTGGGAAGTCCACCTCACGGTGCCGGGCGAGCTCGACATCTACGGCGCCCAGCTTTCGGGCCTGCCCGGCGTCGGGATCGGCTTCACCGACGAGTTCGCGTGGACCCACACCGTCTCGGCCGGCAACCGGTTCACCGCTTACCGGCTCGAGCTCGTGCCGGGCGCGCCCACCACCTACGTCTACGGCGACGAGCAACGGGAGATGACGCCGACCGAGATCACCGTCGAGGTGCTGCGGCCCGACGGCACGCTCGAGCCGGTGACCCGCACCATGTGGTCGAGTCACTACGGCCCGATGCTCGACCTCCCCGGCGTCGGCTGGACCGCCGAGGCCGCCATCACCTTCCGCGACGCCAACCTCGGCAACGAGGAGTTCATCGACCAGTACTTCGGCATGCTCACCGCCGACGACTTCGACGAGTTCATGGGCGTCCATGAGCGGGTCCAGGGCGTCCCGCTCTTCAACACCATCGCCGTGTCGAAGGACGGGCGGGCCTGGTACGCCGACACGTCGGCGACGCCCAACCTGTCCGACGAGGCCATCGCCGCCTACGAGGAGTCGCTCGAGACCGACGGCCTGGTCGCGATCGCACAGCAGCTGGGCGCGGTGCTGCTCAACGGCTCCGACCCGATGTTCGAGTGGGTCGAGGAGAAGGGCGCGCGCGACCCCGGCCTCGTGCCGTACCGCGACATGCCGCAGATCGAGCGGGACGACTACGTGTTCAACGCCAACGACTCGTTCTGGGTGGCGCACGCCGAGAAGCTGCTCGAGGGCGACTACTCGCCGCTGCACGGGCGTCAGCGCACCGCCCGCACGCCCCGCACGCGCGAGAACGCGGTCGTGCTGGGCGATCGCTCGAGTGACGGCCCCGCCGGCGACGACGGTGACTTCACCCTCCGCGAGCTGGCCGACGCCGCCCTCCAGAACCGCGGCTACACGTCGCGGATCCTCCTCGACGAGGTGGTCGCCCGCTGCGACCCCGTCACCACCGTCGACGTGCCCGAGCTCCCGGCCGAGGGGGACGCACCCGGCCTGCCCGCCGCCGCCGTCGAAGTCAGCACTGCCTGCGACGTGCTCGCCGCCTGGGACGGCGTGTACGACCTCGACCGGGCCGGTCCGCCGATCTGGCGCGAGATGCTCGTGCAGCTCGAGGCCATCCAGCTCCGCGAAGCCGGCCCGCTGTGGGCCGAGCCGTTCGACCCGAAGCAGCCGATCGACACGCCGAGCGGGCTGGCCGCCGCCCCTGCCGGCGCGCCCGACCCGGTGCTCGAGCGCCTCGCGCGCGCGGTGCAGGTGCTCGCGGCCGCCGGTGTCCCCGTCGACGCCACCCTGGGCGACGTGCAGTTCGCGCTCCGCAACGGCACCCGGGTCCCGATCCACGGCGGCAACGGCTTCGACGGCACCACCAACATCGTCGGGTTCACCAGCGCGACGATCCTCGATCCCGCCCTCGACGAGATCGAGCGGCAGTTCGTCGCCGCCAACTCATCTCTGGCGCAGGTTGCCGGCGAGACCGGGTACCTCATCAACAACGGCACGTCGTTCCTGATGGCGGTGGCGTTCACCGACGACGGGCCCCGGGCCCGGGTGTTCCTCACCTACTCCAACGCCGAGGACCGCACCGACCCGAACTACCTGGAGGCGACGCAGCGGTTCTCGGCCAAGGAGTGGCGCACCGCCGCGTGGACTGATGCCCAGATCGACGACCAGGAGACCACGAAGAAGACCGTCCGCGGCTGAGGCGCGGCTACGGCGACGTCTTCGACTGGCGCTGCTCGTAGTCCCGGAGCGCCTCTTCGGGCACATAGACGAGGCCGTCACGCCCCTTCCCGGCGTCCAGCTCGCCTGACCTGATCAGCAGGTAGACGTCGGGTCCGTGCATGTCCAGTCGTCTCGCAACTTCTGGGACTCGCCAGAGTCGCTCGCTCATAGTCATCAGAGTAGGCCCCCTCAGAGATCCCGGAGATCGGGAAGGAACTTGTCGACGAGTATGCGAGCAGCTTCCTCCAGTGCTCGGTGAGCGCGGGAATCTGCTGGAGTGCTCTCCACCCCTGCGTCGAGCGCGAACAGCACCGTCGTTGCTTCCCAGAGACTCAAGACGATCTCATCCGGTAGCGGCTCACCGTTCGGCATCGACGATCAGCGCTTCCGAGCCCGCGGCGCCCGGTCGAGGCGGCGCGTGCGCCGACGGAGCGAGCGGTCGAAGTCGGGATGACCGGGGAAGTGGCCGGCGTCGTCGGCCCACACGACCTGGAGTGCGGCCGCGTCGGGGACCGAGCCGATGGTGCCGAAGTAGTTCAGCCAGGCGGCGAAGAGGTCGGTTCCCCATTGCTTCGGGTGGACGGGGACCAAGCGGTAGGGCGAGCCCTCGACGGTTGTCTCGCCGCCCGCAAGCACGTCGAGCCGATCGCCGGTATCGACCCGGGTCCCGAGCCGGTTCAGCAGCTCGCCCGCGCAGCAGCTCGGGAGGCCGACCACGACCAGCTCGGGGTGGGAGCAGCGTCGACTGAGCCCGATCGTGTACGTCCACGGGGGATGCCGCGCGTCGCCGAAGACGGACATCAGCATCCAACCGTGCTGCTCGATCGTGCTGTGCATGCCGAACAGCAGCTCGTCGACGGATGTCAACGTGTCCATGGGCGCTCCTTCAGCAGAGGCGTGCCGACGGAACGCCGTTACGGCCGGCGAACGAGCCGTCCCGAGGATGTCACGGGGTGTGACGGTTACCCCGGGAGACGTCAGGCCGGCGCCGGCTTGGCGCAATCACGGGGCCGGCTCAGGTCACTCGCCTTCGCGCAACGCCCGCAGGATCAGCCACCACGAAGCCAGCCCGTGCTCGCACCACGCGTCCGGGGCGACGAGGCAGCCGTCGGGGCAGCGACAGACGCCGTCGGCGACCCACTCGGCGATGGTGTCGTCGTCGGGCGGCGCCCACCCGCTGTTGACCTCGAACCAGGCGTGAGCGTTCCCGATGGCCTCGGCGCTCGTCCTCGTCATCGCCCCATCCTCTCGCAGGTGACGCCGCCGTCAGCGAAGGGGCACACTGGAGCCGTGACCGCGATCATCGACTCTGACCAGCATCTCTACGAGTCGCGCACCACCTGGCTCGACCACATCGACCCGGGGATGCGCGACGAGGCGCTGCGCATCGAGGACGACGACCTCGGCTACGCCT
>JBOGFI010000230.1:0-10929 GCA_050743365.1 Acidimicrobiia bacterium
GCGTGGCGTCGAGCCGTGGGCGACCCCGCCCCCGGTGTCCGGCGCCGGGCCGCCGAGTTGGCGCCGGCCCTGGCGGGAATGGCGTCGGCGCGCCCCCTCCTGGTCCTCCTTCACGACGACGACGTCACGGTGGCCGAGGCCGCCGCGTGGGCCCTGGGCGAGCTGGGCGAGGCGTCAGTCGGCGCGGGCGCGGTCGACACCCTGGCGGCGATGGCGACAGGCCACGACGATCCGCTGGCGCGTGAGGCGGCGGTGGCCGCGCTGGGGGCTCTCGCAGACCCGGCCGGTCTCGCGGCGGTCCTCGCCGCGTGCGCCGACAAGCCGCCCGTGCGGCGCCGGGCCGTCCTCGCCCTCGCACCCTTCGACGGCCCCGAGGTCGACGCCGCGCTCGAGCGCGCCCTCACCGACCGCGACTGGCAGGTGCGCCAAGCCGCCGAGGACCTCCGCGGCTGATCGGCCTTCAGGGCCGCGCTAGTACCTGGGTGATCTCGGTGACCTCGAGGCGCCGATGCGTCGGGCGATGCCGGGCCGTTAGGTCCGAGCCCGCCGAGACCCGGCTCGGAGAGCCGAGTTTCGCCCCGACGGGGGCGAAACTCGCAGGGGGCTTGGCCGTAGTGAGGACCTGGCCCGGCGGCGGCCGATCCCATCGGCGCCGGTCACCGCGTCACCGCGTCAGCGCGACTGGGCCTTCCCCATGAACATCTCCTTGAGCCGGTCGAACGACTCGAGGCAGCGGCCGGCGCCGAGCACGACGCACTCGAGCGGCGCGGTGTCGAGGTGCACCCTGAGCCCGGTCTCGTTCGAGACGCGCAGATCCATTCCTCGCAGCATGGCGCCCCCGCCCACCAGGTGCGCGCCGTTGAGCAGCAGGTCCTGTGCGAGCTCGGGCGGGGTCTGGGCAAGCGCGTTGACCACCGCGCCCATGATCGCCTTCACCGGCTCCTCGAGCGCCTCCCGCACCTCCTCGGGCGTCAAGACGACCACCTTCCCCCCACCGGTGGAGAGGTCGCGTCCGCGCACCTCGACCTTGTACTCGTCGGGCATCGGGAAGGCCGATCCGATGGCGAGCTTGATCTCCTCGGCCGTGCGCTCGCCGATGGCCAGCCCGTACTCGCGGCGCACGTGGGCCTGGATGGCGGCGTCCATGTCGAAGCCACCTACCCGCACGGCCTCGAGCGCGACCACGCCGCCCAGCGAGATGACGGCGACCTCCGAGGTACCGCCGCCGATGTCGATGACCATGTTGCCCAGCGGTTCGTGGATGGGAAGCGAGGCGCCGATGGCCGCCGCCATCGGCTGCTCGATGAGGTAGGTCTGCGTCGCCCCCGCCCGACGGGCTGCCTCGAGCACGGCGCGCTGCTCGACGTGGGTGATCGCCGACGGCACGCAGATCAGCACGCGGGCGCGGTAGAGCCGCGACACGCCCGCCTGCTGGAACAGCAGCCGGATGAGCCGCTGCGTGATCTCGAAGTCGGTGATGGCGCCGCCCCGGAGCGGACGAACGGCGACGATGTAGCCGGGCGTGCGCCCGATCATGTTCCAGGCCTTCTGGCCGATCGCGAGCACGTCCTGCGTTCGCGTGTTGAGCGCGATCACCGTCGGCTCGTTGACGATGATGCCCTGCCCACGCGCGTACACGAGCGTGTTTGCGGTGCCGAGGTCGATGGCGAGGTCCTTAGCCAGTTCGCCGCACCCCGCGTCCTGGAGGGCCGTCGGCGGACGTCCCCCGGATCGGCCCCCGCCCGGGACCGGGCGGTTGGCGGCGTCGCTGGTCGGGCCGGACCACGCCCGGTGCGGGCGGCGCGACCCGGTTCGACGACTCGGGCGAGATCGCCGATCGCGCCCGCTCGAACCGGTCGATGCTGGCGGCGACGCTGCGCGGTCCCCGGTGGCGGAGGACGACGACCGCGATGCCCACGGTGCCCACGACCACGGCGATCAGCAGGTACAGCACCTCGGCGGGCTCCCTAGGAGCTCGAGCGGGCCGAGCCGCTCGCCTCGCGGACGGGGCGCACGCCGTGAGAGCACGAGGCCCAGCCGGACCCGCCGGGCCAGTGCTCCCGCTTCCAGATCGGGACCGTCTCCTTCAGGGTGTCGATGCAGAAGCGCGCCGCATCGAAGGCTTCCGCCCGGTGCGGCGCCGACACGACCACCGCGACCGAGGGCTCGGAGAGCCGCAGGTCACCCACCCGGTGGAGCAGGGCGACCCGCTCGACCGCGGGCCACCGCCGGCGAGCCTCGGCTGCCACGGCCCCGAGACGGCGGGTCGCCTCCTCCTCGTACGCCTCGTACGTCAGGCCGGTGACGCCGGCGCGCCCCTCGGAATGGTCTCGCACCACCCCCGTGAAGCAGACGACGGCGCCGCACGCCGAGGTCGTCGCCCAGGCCGTGGCGGCGTCGACGGGCAGCGGGAGGGGCGTGAGCCCGACCCAGTCGCTTCCGGCGGGCGCGGTGAGCACGGCGTCATCGTAGTGAACGCCGGCTCGGGCGGCTCGGGGCGCCCCGGCCGCGAAGCCGCTGGTGGAAGGCCCGTCGGTACAGTACGAGCCGTGCCCGGCCACGATGACGAGAACGACGGCGCCAGCGGACCGCCGCCCGACCCGCTCGACCGGGTCTGGTTCCACCCCAGCGAGCTGCGGTCGTTCCTCGCCACCTCGGCCCCCCCTTCCTCCCGGCCGGGCCGGCGAGGGGGGCTGCTCGGGTTGACGGCCGGTGTGGCCGCGGTCGGCGTGGCGGCCGCCCTCGTGCTCGCGGGCTCACTGGAGTCGGACAGCACACGGATCATCACCGCCCGGGTCGACCCGTTCAAGAGCGACGCGGCCACCTCCCGGATGGTCGCGGCCACGGCCCCGAGCATCGTGAGCGTGCGGGTCGCGCGGGCTGAGGGCACGGGCACGGCGACCGGGGTCTGCGTGCGCCCCGGCTACGTGCTGACAAGCGCGCAAGCCCTCGACGGCGCGACGGGCGTCATCGTGGTCACCGCCGGGGGACGTTCCCTGCCCGCGGTCGCCGCCGGTGCCGACCCCGAGACCGACCTGAGCCTCCTGCGCGTCGACTCGTTGGGTATCCCGGCGGCGCGCCTCGGCTCGTCCGACCAGTTGCGCAAGGGCCAGCCCGTGCTCGCGGTGGCGGCCGGGAGGGAGCAGCACTGGGTGAGCGTGGGAACGGTGACGGCTTTCGACCGCCTGGTGGTGTCCGGCGCGGGCGTGGTCGTGGCCGGCCTGATCGACACCGAGACGAGGGCCGGGAGCGAGCATTCGGGTGGCGTGGTGCTCAACGAGGCCGGCGCCGTGGTCGCGATCCTGACCGTGCCGCCCGGCACGTCATCGTCGGGCCTGGCGGTGCCCATCGACGTGGCGCGCGACACCGCCGACCAGCTCGCCGCGAGCGGGCAGGCCGCGCACGGCTGGCTCGGCGTCTCGGCCACCGACGAGGTCGACCGCGCCGCCGGGGGTGCCCGGGTCGAGCGGGTAATGCCCACCAGCCCCGCAGACCACGCCGGGCTGGCCGAGGGCGACGTCATCGTGGCGGTGGGCGACCGGGCCGCGACCACCTCGGTGTCGGACATGGCCGAGCTGGTGGCCGAGGTCCGGCGCCGGCGGCCCGGGGAGTCGCTCGAGCTGACCGTGCTGCGCGACGGGGGGAAGCGGCGGGTCCCGGTCGCGCTCAGCGACAAGACCGGCGAGCGCGAGACCGACGCGATCACGCCGCCGACGACCGCGCCACCGCCGACGATCCCGGCGCCTCCGACGACCGTCGTGCCGCCGGTGGGTTGAGCGGCCCCGTTCGCGTGCGTCGTGCTGCCGTAGGCCTCGAGACAGAAGGCCTGCCAGCCCACGACTCGCGGCCAGGATTGCGCCGAAGCGGCGAGCGTCCCGGAGGGCGCGGAGGCGAACGGCCCGGAGGGCGCCGGCCGGGTATCCCGGCCGGCGAGTGAGCCGACCAATGAAGGTGCCAGGTACCGTGCCGCCGAGCGAGCGCGACCAATTTGATGCGGTGGACCAGCCCCGCCACGATGGTCACGTGACGCTTCGCCTGGAGGAGCTCGAGGACGCCGACCGCGAGCTCCTCAACGCCGTGCAGTGGGACTTCCCGCTCGATCCGCGGCCCTACGCGGTCCTCGGGGAACGGCTGGGCGCGGCCGAGCCCGACGTACGGGCGCGGGTCGCCAGGGTCAAGGAGCTGGGCGTGCTCCGGCAGCTGTCGGCCATCTTCGACACCCGCGCACTCGGGTACAGCTCGGCCCTCGTCGCGGCCAAGGTCGACCCCGACCGGATCGACGCCGCCGCCGCGGTGATCAGCCGGCACCCCGGCGTCAGCCACAACTACAAGCGCAACCACGCCTACAACCTCTGGTACACGATCGCGATCCCGCCCGGTGACTCCCTCGACGAGCACATCGACGTGCTGCACCGCGAATCGGGCGCGCTCGTCACCCGCAAGCTCCCGACGCTCGAGCTGTTCAAGATCGGCGTGAAGCTCGACATGACCGGCCAGACGGCCGCCGACGCCAAGGCCGAGGTCCTCGAGCACGAGCGACCCGAGCGGCGAGAGCAGATGCCGGTCCCCGTGCTCTCCGACGTCGAGGTGGCCGCCATCCGGGTGACCCAGCAGGACCTGCCGCTCGTGGAGCGCCCCTTCGCGGTGGAAGGGAGCCAGATCGGCTCGGACGAGGCGACGACGCTGGATCTGCTGCGCAGCTTCAAGGAGCGCAAGCTCATGCGCCGGTTCGCGGCGGTGATGAACCACCGGAGCGCGGGCTACAAGGCGAACGCGATGGGCGTCTGGGCGGTGCCCGAGGAACAGCTCGAGGAGCTGGGCCCCAAGATGGCGGGCTTCGCCTTCGTGAGCCACTGCTACCGCCGGCCGACGTACGAGGACTGGCCCTACTCCGTGTTCACCATGGTGCACGGCCACAACGCCCGCGACTGCGAAGACACGATCGCTGCCATCCGGGCAGACACCGGGATCGACGACTACGCGCTGCTGTGGTCGATCAAGGAGTACAAGAAGACGCGCGTGCGCTACTTCACCGGTGAGTGGGACGCGTGGCGCGCCGCGCACCTCGCCGCGACGGGCGCCTGACCCCTGTCAGCCGGTGCCGGCCCGCCGGTGCCGGCGATGCCTGAGCACCGCGCCCGCGACCGCGCCCAGCGTCAGCGCGAGGGCGGCTCCGGTGGCGTAGCGCGCGGTGGTAGGCGGCGGAGGTAGGGAGTCGAGGCCCTCGAGGATCGCCTCCTCGTTGGTGTGCCGGGGTCGCCACCCGGCCGCTTCGAGGCGGTCGTTGGCGATCACCCACGGGTGCACGAGGTAGGGCACGACGGTCGGTGGCACGTCGCCCATGCCGGTCGTCCACAGCCGCTTCAGCACGCGCTCGAGCAGCTCGGCCGGTAGCGGTGGCAGGAACGACCGCGGCAGGAGCGCGCGAGCGTCCTCGTGGGCCAGCCACCCGTCGGCGGCGACGTTGTAGACCCCGGGGAGGTCGGTAGTCACCGCGAGCGCCAGCGCCGAGACGAGATCGTCGACGTGCACCGCCTGCACCGCCGGGGTGGCGCCGCGCACCCGCAGGGCGGGCCGGCCGAGCAGCAGCCGCGAGGGCAGCCGCTCGGCGCCGGCCCCGAGCACGGGCGCCGAGCGCAGCGTGGTGACCGTCACCGCGGGGTGCTGATCGCGCCACTCGGCGATGAGGCGCTCCGCCTCGGCCGCGTGCACGGCGGGCGTGAACCCGGGGTTGGGACGCAGCGGCTCGTCCTCCGTGAGCGGGACCGGGTTGTTGGCCCAGGCGCCGTACACCGACGAGGGCGAGACCCGAACGACCTTGCGGGCGCCGGCGGCAGCGGCGGCGTCGAGCACGCGGCGCGTGCCCTCGACGTTGACGCGCGCCATCAGGGCCTCGTCGGGGATCGGGTCGACCACGGCGGCCAGGTGCACCAGCACGTCGACGCCCTCGAGGAGCGGCTTCAGCTCGGCACCGGCGATGTCGACCCGGTGGAACTCGAGCCCCCGCACCCGCCGGAGCGGGTCGCGGACGTCGAGGCCGACGAGCCGGGCGACGGCGACGTCACCGGCGAGCCGGGGCAGCAGCCGCTGCCCCACCAGCCCCGAGGCGCCCGTGATCGCAACCGTGAGCACGTCCATAGACTTGCCGCGTGACCGAGCGACCACAACCCGACGACCCCGACGGCGGGGAGTCGGGCGACCGCGGCGACCGGCCCGGTGGCCGATCGCCCGGCTCGGGGCCCGGGTTGCCGGGCTTACCGGGGCTGCCGTTCGGCGCGGGCGGGTCCGGCACGTTCGACCTGGCTCAGCTGATGCGCATGCTCCAGGCGGAGGGGCCGGTCAACTGGGAGGTGGCGCGCGAGGTCGCGGCGTGGGTCGCGCTCGAGGGCGGCGACGAGCGGGCGGTCGACCCGGCCGACCACGAGCACTTCGACGAGCTCGTGCGCGCCGCGCAGACGCACGTCGTCGGCGAGACCGGCCTCACCGCGACGTTCCGCGCCCCGCTGCGCACGGTCGGGCCGAAGGCGTGGGCCGACCTGCACCTCGAGGCGCTCCGCCCGGTGCTCGAGGCACTGGCGCTGAACCTCGGGCAGGTGATGCGCACGGTCGGCGAGGACGTCGGCGACGGTGTGGGCGAGGGTGCCGGCGAGGAGGAGCAGGCACCGACCGCCGGGCCCGGCGCGCTCGGCGCCGACCCGTTCGGCGGGCTGCTCGGGATGATGGCGCCAGTGCTGCTCGGGCTCCAGGCGGGGTCGATGATCGGGTACCTGGCCCAGCACGCGCTCGGCCGCTACGACCTGCCGCTGCCCACGAGCGACGAGCCCAGCCTGTGCTTCGTCGTGGCCAACGTCGACGCGTTCGAGGAGGCGTGGTCGCTGCCGCGCACCGACCTGCGCTTCTACCTGGCCGTCCACGAGGTGGTGCACGCCGCCGAGCGATCGGTGCCGTGGGTCCGCGAGCGACTCGTGCGGCTCGCCACCGACTACGTGTCGGCGTACGAGCTCGACCCCGCCGCCTTCGAGGCCCGGTTCGGATCGATCGATCCCAGCGACCCCACGTCGCTCAGCACCATCGCCGAGGATCCCGAGGCACTGCTGGGCGCGATGACATCGCCTCGCCAGCGCGAGCTGCTGGGCCAGCTCCAGTCGCTCACCGCGGTCCTCGAGGGCTACGCCGACGCGGTGCTCGAGCGCATCGGCGGCGACCTCATCCCGTCGTTCGCGCAGATCCACGAAGCCATGCAACGCCACCGGGTCGAGCGGGGGGAGGCCGAGCGCTTCGTCGAGGGCCTGCTCGGCCTCAAGCTGGAACGAGAGCACTACGAGCGGGGCGAGACGTTCTGCGCCGGCGTGGTCGCACGTGCCGGGCCCGAGGGGCTGAACCGGCTGTGGGAGTGGGAGCCGATGCTGCCGACCCCCGCCGAGCTCGCGGCGCCCGGTCTGTGGCTGGCCCGCATCGAGCTTCCCGACTAGCGCGGCAGCGAAGGCCTGCCAGCCGTGGCGTGCCGCTCCGATCGCGCGGGAGCGGCGAACGGCCCGCAGGGCTGCGACCGGGTATCCCGGTCGCAGAGTGAGCCGACCAATGAAGGACGCAGGTACCCTGCCGCCGAGCGAGCGCGACCAGGAATGGAGGCAAATGACCACCAACCGCCAGGTTCTCCTGGCCGCGCACCCGGTCGGGATGATCAAGGACACCGACTTCGAGATCGTGGAGGCCCCCGTGCCCGAGCCGGGCGACGGGGACGTGCTCCTGCGAACGCTCTACCTGTCGCTCGACCCCGCCATCCGCGCCTGGATGACCGGAATGGACACCTACGTGCCCGGCATCCAGGTGGGCGACGTCATGCGCGCCGGTGCCATCGCCGAGGTCGTCGAGTCCCACAGCCCGCAGTTCGCGGCGGGCGACCTCGTGCTGGGGATGCTCGGGTGGGCCGACTACTCGGTCGTCCGGCCCGGCGTCGACCTCGTGCGCGCCGTCCCTCGCCAGGAGCCCATCACCGCGTTCCTGAGCGTGTACGGCGTGACCGGGCTGACCGCCTTCTTCGGCGTCCTCGACGTCGCCCCGGCCGAGCCCGGCGACACCTTCGTGGTGTCGGGCGCCGCCGGCGCGGTCGGATCGGTCGCGGGCCAGATCGCCAAGATCAAGGGCTGCCGGGTGGTGGGCATCGCGGGCGGGCCGGCCAAGTGCGACTGGGTGACGGGTGAGCTGGGCTTCGACGCCTGCATCGACTACAAGGCCGGGAACGTCGCTGCGCGTCTGCGCGAGACCTGCCCCGACGGGATCGACGTCTACTTCGACAACGTGGGCGGGGAGATCCTCGACGCGGTGCTGGGGCAGATCAACCAGCGGGCGCGGATCGCGCTCTGCGGTGCGATCTCGCAGTACAACGAGGCCGAGCCCCCGCCGGGGCCGCGTAACCTCGTCAATCTCGTGCCCCAGCGCGGTCGCATGGAGGGTTTCATCGTCCTCGACTACCTCGACCGGTTCCTGGACGCAATCCTCCAGCTCGGTCAGTGGGTCGAGGAGGGCCGTATCAAGTACGCCGAGGAGATCGTCGACGGGCTCGAGCAGGCGCCCCGGGCGATACGAAAGCTGTTCACCGGCGAGAACACCGGCAAGCTCATCTGAAGGTCGCCGCCTCGTGACAAGGAAGGCCTGCCAGCCCATCGAGCGAGCGCGACCCGTGTTCGAAGGCCTGCCAGCCCATGACTAGCGCCGTGAATTGCGCGGGAGCGGCGAGCGTCCCGAAGGGCGGCGGCAGGTACCCTGCCGCCGAGCGAGCGCGACCATGAAGATCGGCGTGGTGGGGGCGGGGGTCATGGGCAGCGGCATCGCCCAGGTCACCGCCACCGCCGGGCACCCGACCGTCTGTTACGACATCGACGAGCGTGCGCTCGCGGCCGGTCGCGAGCACGTGACCACGGGCCGCTACGGCCTGGAGCGGGGCGTGGAGCGGGGGAAGCTCACCCGCGAGCAGGCGGACGCCGCCCTCGAGCGGCTGACGTTCAGCGGGTCGTTCGAGGACGCAGCCGCCACCGACCTCGTGGTCGAGGCCGTGCCCGAGCGCCTCGAGCTCAAGGTCCGCGTGTTCCGCGACCTCGACCGGGCGGCCCCGGAGGGCACCATCCTGGCCTCGAACACGTCAGGCTTTCCCATCGCCGCGCTCGCGGCCGCCACCGATCGTCCCGACCGCGTGATCGGCTGGCACTGGGCCTCGCCGGCGCCGGTGATGCGCTTCGCAGAGATCGTGGCCACCCGCGACACGAGCGAGGCGACCGTCGGCACCGTGCGCGAGCTCGCGGCGGGCTGCGGCAAGAACCCGGTCGTGATCAAGGACACCGCGATGGCGTGGGGCTTCGTGGCCAACCGCGTCTATTTCGCCATGATCGCCGAGGCGCGGCGGGTCGTGGGCGAGGGGATCGCCACCGCCGACGAGGTCGACCAGCTGATGATGGACTGCTTCCGCTGGCCCACCGGCCCCTTCGGCATGGTCAAGGGCGCCACCGAGGGCTGGAGCAGCTGAACCCTCGACGCTCGAAGGCCTGCCGGCCCGTCGCTTGCCGCCAGGATTGCGCCCAAGCGAGCGCGACCCAGCAAGTCAGAACCAGGTCATCGCCAGGGGGGAGGGCTCGGTGCGGAACATGGCGTCGGCCCGGGCCAGCGCCCCGGTGGTGCGCTCCTCGACCAAGCCCGCCCGCGCGAGCGTCGAGAACGCCACCCCGCCGAGGTAGGCGGCCCCGAGCTCGGCCACGCCCAGCACCAGGTCGGGCTGGTCACGGGTGCGCCTCGCGTCGGCGCCGTCGGGACCACCCTCGAGCGCGACGCGGCCCGCGGCCGCACCGTCGGGCCGGAGCAGGTCGGCCACCTCGAAGACGACGCGGCCCGGCGCGGCGTAGGTACGCGCGGCCAGCGCCGCCGCGGCGTCGAGCAGACGCACCCACAGCCCGTCCGACACGCGCTCGACCTGCAACCGGCGTGAGTCGGCGAGCAGCCACCGCAGGGGCTCGTCGACGGCGCAGCCCCAGGCGGTGAGCGTCTCCACCAGGTCGACGTCGCACAGGTAGCGCCACAGCACGGCGCGCGCCTCGGGCGTGACGGTGACGAGGTCCTCGACCTCGAGCCGGTTGCGCGAGACCCCGCGCTCCCACCGGTTCACCGTGCGGTAGGCGGCGTAGCCGTCGAGGTCGTGCGCCGGCGACTCGTACGTGACGAAGAAGTTCGACCCCTCCTGCTTCTTCTCGACGTGGAAGAACTGGTCGCCCCACCACGCGTCGACACGCGAGACCGCCCCGGGCTGGACCCGGCGGGCGCGGTCGAATAGCTCCGGGAACACCTTGCGGGCGGTCTCGTCGTCGACGAGGCGCACCCGCCCGCCGACCGGGACCGGCTGCAGGAACGTGGCATGCCGCCGCTCCAAGGTGAAGTCGATCGAGCTCGTCGCGACGCCGTAGCCGAAGCGCCGGTAGATCACGCTCTCGGACGCGTGGAGCACGGCCATGGTCTCACCCCGTGCAGCCGCGTCGTCGAGCTGACGGGACATGATCGCGCTGAGCATGCCGAGCCGCCGGTGGGTCGGGAGCACCGCGATCCAACTGACCCCGGCGACCGGCACGAGGCGCCCCCCCGGAAGCGTCAGCTCCAGCGAGTAGAGACGCCCGGTCCCGACGATCTCTCCCTCGTCGAACGCCGCCAGCGTGCGGTCGAGCTCGTGGTGCGTCCACTCGAGCTTGAGCCGCTCGGCGTCGACGCGCGACTGGCCGAACGCGGCGAGGTCGGCCCGCACGTACGCGGCGACCTCGTCGACCGTCACCGGTCGGAGCTCGAAGTCGGAGGGCACCGGCCTGTTCTACTCGCCGCCGACGCCGGTCGGCGGCCGAATTGCGCTCCCCTGCCCGCTCTCAGCGCCGGCCGGGAGCAGCATCGGGCGGC
>JBOGFI010000231.1:0-46068 GCA_050743365.1 Acidimicrobiia bacterium
CCCCCGCGACCAGGAAAGTTGGCGGGCGCCGTCGCGAACGTGCGCGCTCGTATCGCCGCGGCCGCGGGCCGTGCGGGACGCGACCCGGCTTCGGTGACGCTCGTCGCCGCTGCCAAGACGGTGTCCGCGCCGCGCGTCGCGGAGGTCCTCGCGCTCGGCGTCCTGGACGTGGGCGAGAACCGTGCCCAGGAGCTGCTGGCCAAGGCGCCGGCGTTGGCCGCTGAACCGTCGCCCCCGCGCTGGCACTTCGTGGGCCGGCTCCAGCGCAACAAGGTGAGCTCCGTGGCGCCTTGGGTGACGCTGTGGCAGTCGGTCGACCGAGAGCCGCTCGGCGTGGCCATCGCACGCCGGGCACCGGGCGCCCGCGTCCTGGTGGAGGTGAACCTCGGCGCGGAAGCGCAGAAGGGCGGGTGCGAACCATCGGCAACGCCCGTGCTCGTCGACGCCCTGCGCGACCTGGGGCTCGACGTGGGTGGCCTGATGACGGTGCATCCGCAGGACGGCGACGCGCGCCGCTGGTTCGTCGCGCTGCGCGAGCTCGGCGACCGGCTCGGCCTGCGCGAGCTGTCGATGGGCATGACCGACGACTTCGACGTTGCCGTCGAGGAGGGGGCGACGATCGTGCGGGTCGGCCGCGCACTCTTCGGAGCGCGCTGACAACAGGGTCTTGTCCGCCGGCGCGACACGTCCACCCCCGCAGCACCGCCCGACGATAGGCTGAGGCTCCTTCCAGGAGGGCGTGCGAGATGGCTTCGTTGTGGCGCCGGGCGATGGTGTACCTGGGTCTCCAGGACGACGACGAGTTCGTCTACGACGGCGAGTACGAGTACGACGAGGTCGAGACCGGGGGCCGCGACCCGCGCGAGGCGCGTGAGATCCGCGACCCACGTGGCTCCTCTCGCGAATTGCACGATCCGCGCGAGCACGGAGGTGGGGAGCCCACGCTGACCGTGCGTCCCATGGCCCGCGACGAGGCCGCCGACGTCTCGCCCCAGCGCGCGTCGGTCATCCGCACCGTCCCCGCGTCGTCGGCGCGAGTGCACGTGCTCGAGCCGCAGGGCTTCAACGACGCCCAGGAAGTGGGCGACCGGCTGAAGTCCAACCAGCCCGTCATGCTCGACCTCCGCGGCCGCGATCGCGACCTCCAGCGCCGTCTCATCGACTTCGCGAGCGGCCTCGCCTACGCCCTCGGTGCCTCGATGGCCCGCAAGAACGACCAGGTGTACCTCCTCACCCCGAGCAGCATCGAGGTGTCGCAGGAGGAGAAGGAGCGGCTGCAGGCGCGCGGCCTCTGGCGCGACTGAGGCCCCGTGTTCCTGCTCTGCGCGCTCCTGACCGTCTACATGGTCGTGATGGCGGCACGGGCCGTGCTCTCGTGGTTCCCGGTCCGCCCCGGCACCGGCCTCTCCTCGGTCGCCTCGATCCTCTACGACCTGACCGAGCCGGTGCTGAGGCCCGTCCGCCGTGTGATCCCGCCCGCGGGCATGTTCGATCTCTCGTTCATCATCGTCTTCTTCTTCCTCGTGATCCTGCGCAGCGTCGTCTGCAGCCTGTAACGCCAAGCCCGGTGCCCCCGGAGGTAGCATGAGGCCCCAT
The DNA here is from genome assembly GCA_050743365.1 of Acidimicrobiia bacterium. Classification (GTDB taxonomy): domain Bacteria; phylum Actinomycetota; class Acidimicrobiia; order IMCC26256; family JACDBD01; genus JBOGFI01. The sequence continues at coordinate 1,597 of JBOGFI010000231.1, forward strand.
GGACGTCTCTCCCCGTGAGCTCCGCGACACCGACATCCGTGAGGCCTTCCGCGGGTACCACCGCGACGACGTCGACGAGCTGCTCGAGCGGGCGGCGGCAACGATCGAGGGGCTCTCCGAGCGGGTGCGCCAGATCACCGAGCGGATCTCCGAGGCCGAGAGCAGCGCCGGCCGCAACCGCGAGGCCGAGGAGACGCTGCAGCGCACGCTGATCCTTGCCCAGCGCACCGCCGACGCGGCCGTGGCGGACGCCCAGGAGCGTGCCCGGGAGATGCTCGACCAAGCCGAGAAGACGTCGCGCGCCCTGGTCAGCGAGGCCGAGACGAGCGCCCGGCGTATCGCCGACGACGAGCACCGCCGCCACGAGGAGGAGGTGCTCGACCTCGCGGCTCGCCGTGAGACGCTGGTCGCCGACGTCGACGCACTCGAGCGGTTCGAGTCGGAGTACCGCCAGCGCATCCGGTCCATGATCCAGGCCGAGCTCGACTCGCTCGGACGCGCTGCACCAGAGGGAATGCCACGGCCGCGTCCCTCCGTCCACGAGGTCGAGATCCCGCCGGCTCCCGAGAGCGTGGCCGTCGCCGGCGGCGCCGGCGAGGGTGCCGCGCCCCCCGAGTCGCCCCCGCGGCCGGTCCCGCCGGCGGGCACGCCTGCGCCCGCCGCCGACGCCTTCGCCCAGCTCGGGGCGGAGGACGAGGCACCCGACGACGCCGCCCAATGGGGCGGCTCGGCGGCGGCGCCCAAGGACCCGGCGGAGCCGACCGGTTCGGGCGAGGCCGGCCCGGCCGGGGGCCAGGGCCTGGCCGCCTACGTGGCCGACGAGCCGATCGAGGCCGAGGTCCTCGACGACGACGCCTTCTTCGCGTCGCTGCGCGACGCCGTGCGCGACGACGCCCCGCTCGACCTGCGCGAGGACGCGAGCTCGGAGAACTTCTTCGACCAGGAGCAGCACGACTCCGGACGGCGGCGCTTCCGCCGCCGCCGTTAGCACGAGGGGCGCACGCCCCGGCTCAGGCCGCCCTTTCGAGCCGGACGCCGACCACGTCGCCGTCGAGCATCAGGGTGTCGAACCCGTCGGCGCCCGCACCGGCGTCGGCATCGGAGACCTCCCACTCCTCGGCGAGGACCTCGCCGGCGATCCATTGCGAGTGGTGCACCGCGGCCTGCTTGACGGCGCCGCCCGCTCGCAGGTGCACGCGCACCCGGTCGGCGATCTCGTATCCCGCCGCCTTGCGGGCGTCGTTGAGCATCCGCACGAGCTCCCGGGCGATGCCCTCGAGCCGGAGGCCGTCGTCGAGCGCGGTGTCGAGCGCGACCGCCGAGACGCCCTCCTGGGCGAGCGCGAACTCCTCGTGTGAGGTCGCCCGCACCTCGACCTCGTCGGGCCGGACGTCGATCGTCTCGCCGTCGACGTCGATGCGGTAGACGCCCTCCTCGGCGAGCGCGCTGCGCACCGCCGCGCCGTCCGCCGCGGCCAGCGCCTCCTTGAGCTTCGGCATCCGCTTGCCGGCGCGGGGCCCCAGCTTCTGGAAGTTGGGGACGACCGCGTACCGCACGAGGCCCTCGAGGTCGGCGATCGGCTCGAGCCGCTTCACGTTGAGCTCGTCGGCGACCTCGGCCGCGACCGCCGCGGACAGTGTCGCGCCGCCGGGCAGGAGCATCAGTGCCCGTCGCAGGGGCTGGCGCACCCGGAGCCTGGACTCGGTCCGCGCCGCCCGCCCGAGCGAGACGACCTGGCGGGCCAGCGCGACCTCGGCCTCGAGCGCGTGGTCGAGCGCCGTCGCGTCGGGTTCGGGCCAGTCGGCGAGGTGCACCGAGTCGGGGTCGCCCGACAGGTTGGCGTACAGCTCGTCGGCGACGAACGGGCAGAACGGCGCCAGGAGCTTGGCCAGGGTGAGCAGGCATTCGTGGAGGGTCGCGTGGGCGGCGGTGTCGGACGCCTTCCAGAACCGCGCGCGCGACCGCCGTACGTACCAGTTCGAGAGATCGTCCACGAAGCGGTCCAGCGCCTGGGTGCCCCGGAGGGCATCGAAGCGGTCGAGCGCGTCGGTCACGTCGCGGACGGTGCCGTGGAGGCGGGAGCGGACCCACCGGTCGAGCACGTGCCCGCTCGGCTCGGCGTCGCCCGGTCCCCAGGCGTCGAGATTGGCGTAGGTCACGAAGAACGAGTACGTGTTCCAGAGGGTGAGCAGGAACCGGCGGGTCGACTCGTCGATGCCGGCCTCGGACACCCGCCGGGTCGTCCACGGCGACCCGGCCGACAAGAGGTTCCAGCGCAACGCGTCCGCCCCGCGGGTGTCGAGGATCGTCCACGGGTCGATCACGTTGCCGCGCGACTTCGACATCTTCTGGCCGTCGCCGGCAACGATGAGGCCATGGCACACGACGTTGCGGTACGGGGTGTGGTCGAAGACGAGCGTGTTCACGGCGAGCAGCGAGTAGAACCAGCCCCGGGTCTGGTCGATCGCCTCGCAGATGAAGTCGGCCGGGAAGCGCGCCTCGAACGTGCTCTCGTGCTCGAACGGGTAGTGGAACTGGGCCGACGGCATCGCGCCGGAGTCGAACCACGCGTCGAGCACGGGCTCGACCCGCAGAGCTCGCCCGCCGCACTGCGAGCACTCGATCGCGACCTCGTCGACGTACGGCCGGTGCAGGTCGAGGCCCGAGAGGTCGAGGCCGGACCGCCGGGCGAGCTCGGCGACCGAGCCGACGCAGGCGTCGGTCCCGCAGTCGCGGCACCGCCACACGGGGATGGGCGTGCCCCAGTAGCGGTCGCGTGAGAGGGCCCAATCGACGTTGTTCTCGAGCCAGTCGCCGAAGCGGCCGTGCTTGATGTGCTCCGGATGCCAGCCGATCGTCTCGTTCTCGCGCAGAAGAGCGTCCTTGTGGGCGGCGGTGCGCACGAACCACGTGGGCTTGGCCCAGTAGATGAGGGGAGTCCCGCAGCGCCAGCAGTGCGGGTAGGAGTGCGTGTAGTCCTCGACGAGCTCGAGGCGGCCGGCAGCGGCCAGGGCGTCGATCAGCGCCGGGTCGGCGTCCTTCACGAACGTCCCGGCATACGGCGGGACGGTGTCGTCGAAGCGGGCCGCCGGGCCGACCGGGTTGAGCGTCGGGAGGCCCTCCCGCTCGGCCACCTCGCGGTCGACCTCGCCGAACGCCGGCGCCAGGTGCACGATGCCGGACCCGTCCTCGATCGTGACGAAGTCGGCCTCGACGACCCGGTTGGCGCCGGGGTCGACGGTGAGGAAGTCGAACGGGCGCTCGTAGTGGACCCCGACGAGATCGGCGGCCGGCACCGCCCCCACCACCTCGGCGTCGTCGCCGAGGACGGCGGTGATCCGCGCCGCCGCCATCACGAGGTCACGCCGTCCGGCGCGGCCGCGTACCCGCGCGTACTCGATGCGGGGCGACACCGCCACCGCCACGTTCGAGACCAGCGTCCAGGGCGTGGTCGTCCAGACGAGGAGGTCGAGGTCGCGGTCGACGAGCGGGAAGCGCACGTAGGCCGACGGCTCGGTGACGTCGCGGTAGGCCCCGGGCTGCCCGAGCTCGTGGCTCGACAGCGCGGTCCCGCAGCGCCCGCAGTAAGGGACCACCTTGACGCCCTCGTAGATCAGGCCGCGGTCCCACATCTGGCGGACGACCCACCACACGCTCTCCATGTACTCGTTGGTGAGGGTCCAGTAGGCGTCGGCGGTGTCGAGCCACATTCCGATGCGGGTGGTGAGCGCCGACCAGTCCTCCACGTACCGGAGGACCGACTCCCGGCACCGCTGGTTGAAGGCTTCGATGCCGAAGTCCTCGATCTGGTGCTTGTCCGAGAAGCCGAGTTCCTTCTCGACCTCCACCTCCACCGGGAGGCCGTGGCAGTCCCAGCCGCCCTTGCGGGCGACGTAGCGGCCCTGCATGGTGTGAAAGCGGGGGTAGAGGTCCTTGAAGACACGCCCCAGGACGTGGTGGATGCCGGGCCGGCCGTTGGCGGTGGGCGGCCCCTCGTAGAAGACCCACTCGGGGGCTCCGTCGCGACGGCGGAGGCTCTCCCGGAACACGTCGCCTTGGCGCCAGCGCGCCAGCACCCGTTCCTCGAGCGCGACGAGCTCGAAGGTCGGAGACACCGGCTCGAACGGCATGCGTCGTAATGTACCGGTCGCCTGCCAACTGCCTGGAGAATTGGATGACGAACAGAGCACTCTGGCTCGGCAAGGTCTGATGTCCGCGCTTGCCGACCTCTACGACGTGGAAGAGGGCGCGGTTGTCCTGCACGTGCACGTGCAGCCGGGAGCGGGACGCAGCGCCGTCGTCGGCCGCCACGGCGGGGCGCTCAAGATCCGGGTGGCCGCCCCGCCGGTCGAGGGGCGGGCGAACGAGGAGGCGGCGGCGCTGCTGGCGGGCGCGCTCGAGGTGGCGGGCAACGACGTCGAGCTCGTCGGCGGGGCGCGATCCCGCCTCAAGCGGTTCCGCGTCCGGGGCGTGACCGCCGAGGAGGTCGAGGTCCAGCTGCGCCTCGCGCTCGACGCCGCCGGCACGCGTATCGGGGAGCCCCGCCGGCCGCCCACCTGACGGGCCGCCACCCCGGGATCGCGATCGGCACACCGGGAGTGTTGGAACCGGTGGGCGCCGGGGCCTACAATCCGGCGCCCTCCCGGGCCCCCGGCGGGCCCCTGCAAGCCCCCCGATACCGGAAAGGACACCCGAAAGCGGCCATGGCGACGCCGAAGAAGTCGGCGAAGAAGGCGGCTCCGGGGCGCAAGAAGGTGGTGGCGAGAAAGGCCACGCGGGCGCGCAAGCCGGCCAAGCCGGCCAAGAGGCCGGCAGCCAAGAAGGCCCGCGCCGACACCAAGAAGGCGCCGCGGAAGCCGACCGCGAAGACGCCGCCGGCGGCCAAGAAGGCACCGGCGGCGAAGAGCGCGTCGCGGGGCGCGGCCCCGGGCAAGTCCGCCGCGCCGACCCCGGCGGCGAAACCGGACGCCCCGGCCACGAAGGCGCGGGCGAAGAAGTCGCTGCTCGAGCGCAAGCCGCCGGCGAGGAAGCCCGGCTCGGTGATCTGCCCGCTGTCGGGCTTCGAGGTGATGCCCACCACCTCCAACCTCTCGGCCAAGACCGTCGAGCGGCTGCGACGCAAGCTCGTCGACGAGCGGGAGCGGCATCTGCATCAGGCCGAGGAGCTCCAGGCCGAGGCCGAGGCGCTGGCGAAGGAGCGCGACCCCGGCGACACCCAGTTCGACGAGGAGTCCGGTGAGGGCGACACCGTCAACGTCGAGCGCGAGCGCGATCTCATGCTCTCGGCGTCCGCCCGCCAGATCGTGGAGGAGATCGACTGGGCGATGGGGCGGATCAAGGCCGGCAAGTACGGCCTGTGCGAGCCCGCCGACCGGCGGATCGCCCTCGAGCGACTCGAGGCCATTCCCTACGCCAAGTACTGCGTCGACTGCAAGGCACGTGCGGAGCGACGCCGGTAGCGAGTCGAGTCCGCAGCGCCGTGACCGGAGTCGCCCGGCCCTCGTCGCCGGGATCGCCCTCGGCGTGTTGGCGCTCGACCAGCTGACCAAGGTATGGGCGGTCGCGGCCTTGTCGGACGGCCCGGCCTCCATCATCGGGAGCACCGTCGAGCTGCGGCTGAGCCGGAACACGGGCGGCGCGATCGGCCTGTTCCGGGGGTTCACGCCGGTACTCGCCGTGCTCGCGGTGATCGTCGCCGTCGTATTGGTGCGCGCGGTCCAGCGCACGACTGACCCGGTCGTCCTGGTGGCGCTCGCGCTCGTCCTCGCCGGCGCCCTCGGCAATCTGACTGATCGGTTCATGCGCTCACCGGGCTTCCTGCGGGGCGCGGTCGTCGACTTCATCCGAGTCGGTGCGTGGCCGAGCTTCAACGTGGCCGACTCGGCCATCACCATCGGCGCGGTGACGCTCGTGGTGTGGGGCTGGCGCCGTGCCGACGAGGACCGCGCGAGTGAATGAGCTGGAAGCCCCGCTCGCCCTGGCGGGAGAGCGCGTCGATCGTGCGGTCGCGCTGCTCACGGGATGGACCCGCGCCGAGGTGAGTCGGCTGTGCGACGCCGGCGGCGTCCTCGTCGGCGGACAGCCGGCGGCCAAGAGCCGGCGCCTCGCCGCCGGCGAGGTGATCGAGCTGCTGGCCGGGCCCGAGCCGCCCGTGCCGCCGGAGCCGGAAGCCGCGGTGCAGGTGCAGGTTCGCCACGCCGACGACGACGTGATCGTCGTCGCCAAGCCGGCGGGGCTGGTCGTCCACCCGGGGGCGGGGCGAGCGGGCGGCACGCTGGTGAACGGCCTGCTGGCGCGGTTCCCCGAGCTGGCCGAGGTGGGCGAGCGGCCGCGGCCGGGGATCGTCCACCGCCTCGACCGCGATACGAGCGGGCTGCTGGTGGTGGCGCGCTCGCAGCACGCCTACGACGCGCTGGTCGAGGGCATCGCGCGGCGGGAGGTGGAGCGTGGCTACCTCGCGCTCGCGTGGGGGAGGTTGGAGGCCCCCCGGGGCGCGATCGACGCGCCCATCGGCCGATCGGCGTCGCGGCGCACGCGCATGGCGGTGCGGGAGGGGGGCCGCGAGGCGCGCACCTCCTATCTCGTCCTCCGGGAGTACGACGACCCGGTCGTGAGCCTGCTCGAGTGCGTGCTGGAGACGGGCCGCACCCATCAGATCCGGGTGCACCTCGCCGCCATCGGCCACGCCGTCGTGGGGGACGCCGCCTACCGGGGCGACCGGCCCGCGCTCCGGCTCGCCCGCCCGTTCCTGCACGCGGGCACGCTCGCGTTCACCCACCCGGCTACGGGGGAGGCGCTGCGCTTCGACGAGCCGCTACCGGACGAGCTGGCCTCGGTTCTCGACGCCCTCGAGCGATGAGAAAGGGCAGCTAGCGCGGGACGGGGTGACCCACACGGGTCCGGTCGACCAGATCGGCCAGGGTGAATCCGTCGAGGATCTGACGCGTCTCCTCGGAGACACCGACCCAAACCTCCTGCAGGACGCAGTGCCCCTCGCAGTGGTCGTGCTCCTCCATGAGCGTGGTGAGCGGGCCCTCGACCGCCGCCAGGATCTCGGCCAGGGTGATCTGTCCCGGGGGGCGCGCCAGCACGTAGCCGCCGCCCACGCCCCGCTTCGAGCGCACGAGCCCGGCGCCCTTGACCGCCAGGAGGATCTGCTCGAGGTACGGCTGAGGGAGCGTCGTCCGCTCGGCGATCTCCTTCACGGACGTCGGCCGATCGTTGCCGTGCAGCGCCAGCGACAGAAGCGCCCGCGCCGCGTAGTCACCCCGGGTCGAGACCTTCATCCCCGCGCTCCCGACATCGGGCCCCATGGTCGCGCGTTCGCGGCGCGAGGCGAGCACACGACCCGCCTACGGTTGGGCGATGGACCCGGTCCGGCCCGACTACGGCGGCGCCTGCATCACCGGGCTCGCCCCCGCGCTCGTCGGGGCGCAGCCGGCCCCGTGGCTACCCGCGCCCGTGGATGGGGCCGCCGCGGTCGTGCTGCTCCTCCTCGACGGGCTCGGATGGCAGGCGGTCGAGTCCCACCCGTCGGAGCTACCGGTACTGCGCGGACTCGAGGGTGGGCCGGTCACGACGGTGGCGCCCTCGACCACGGCCAGCGCCCTCACGTCCCTGGCCACCGGGCTCGCCCCGTCGCAGCACGGGATCGTCGGGTTCCGCATGCGTGTCGACGGGAGCATCCTCAATGTCCTGCGGTGGCAGCCGAGCGGCGCGAGGGGTTCCCCCGACCCGTTCCGCGTGCAGCGCCACGACGCCTTCCTCGGCCGTCCGGTGCCCGTGGTGACCAGGAGCGAGTTCCGCCACTCGGCCTTCACCGACGCGCAGCTTCGCGGCACCCGCTTCGTGGGCTGGAGCGCGCCGTCGTCGCTGGTCGAGCACTGCCGGCGCCTGGTCGACTCGGGTGAGCGTTTCGTCTACGCCTACTACCCGGGGGTCGACACGGTGGCGCACGAGCACGGCTTGCACGGCGCGTTCTACCGCGCCGAGCTCCGCGCGGCCGACGCGCTCGTGGGCGCGTTGCTCGAGGCGCTGCCCGAGTCGGCGGCGCTCATCGTCGCGTCGGACCACGGGCAGGTGCACGTGGAGCCCGAGGGCTGGGTCGAGCTACACGATCTCGCGCCGCTGATCGAGATGCGCGCCGGTGACGCCCGCTTCCGGTACCTGTACGCCCGCGCCGGCGCCATCGCCGAGCTCGCCGAGGCGGCGGACGCCGCCGCGGGCGCGCGGGCATGGGTGCTCACCCGCGCCCAGCTCTTCGACGAGGGATGGCTGGGGCCGGGCCGGCCGTCCCAGTCGATCGGGCGCCGGGTGGGCGACGTCGTGCTGGCCGCTCGCGACCCGGTCGCCTTCGTCGATCCTGCGATGCCCCGGGAGCCCGACCTCGTGGCCTGTCACGGCTCGCTCACGCCCGACGAGATGCTGGTCCCCCTGCTCGCGGGGCGGGGGCGCCGCTGAGGGACCGGGCGCAGGGACCGGAGCGCTTGCCTGACGGCACCCGCTCCTCTATGTTGAGTTACAACCGTGTGATTCGTCCACAGGGCTCTCCACAGCCCTGTGGAGAAGGGGGCCGACCCCGCGTGGGCCAGCTGGGTGCAGGAAGGTCGTTCGCCCACCTCCATCTCCACACCGAGTTCTCGATGCTCGACGGCGCGTCGCGGATCGCGGACGTGGTCGCGACCGCCGCCGCCGACGGCCAGCCGGCGGTGGGCATCACCGACCACGGCAACATGTACGGCGTCCTCGACTTCTACCGCGCCGCGCGCGAGGCGGGCCTCACGGCCGTGATCGGCACCGAGGCGTACTTCGTCACCACTAGCCGTTTCGACCGCCCGCGCCGCGCCGACCACGACATCTACCACCTGACGTTGTTGGCCGAGACCAACGAGGGCTACCGCAACCTCATCAAGGTCTCGTCGCACGCCTACCTCGACGGTTTCTTCTACAAGCCCCGCATCGACTACGGGCTGCTCGAGCGCCACCGCGACGGGCTCATCGCCACCAGCGGGTGCCTGGGTGGGCTCGTCTGCCAGCAGCTCCTGGCGGGCGACTACGCCGCTGCCCGCGAGTCGGCGGCGCGCTTCCAGAGTGTCCTGGGGCGCGACTCGTTCTTCGTGGAGCTGCAGGACCACGGCCTGCCCGACCAGCGCGAGGTCAACCCTCAGCTCGTGCGGATGGCGCGCGAGCTGGGCGCGCCGCTGCTCGCTACCAACGACAGCCATTACACCCACAAGCACGACGCCGAGGCCCACGACGCCCTGCTCTGCGTGCAGACGGGCAAGACCCGCGACGACCCCGGCCGCCTCAAGTTCGACGCCGAGGAGTTCTACCTGAAGCCGGCGGCCGAGATGCGCGCCCTGTTCGCGGACTACGAGGAGGCGTGCGACAACACCCTGCTGATCGCCGAGCGGGCGAACGTCGAGATCGAGTTCGGCAAGCCGGAGCTGCCGGCGTTCCCTACCCCGGCGGGCCACGACGAGGACTCGTACCTGCGCGAGCGCACGTTCGCCGGTGCCCGCGAGCGCTACGGCCCGTCACCCGAGCCGCGGGTGGTCGAGCGACTCGAGTTCGAGTTGGGCGTCGTCAAGGACATGGGCTTCTCGGCCTACTTCCTCGTCGTCTGGGACCTCGTGCGCTACGCCAAGGAGCGGGGCATCCGGGTAGGGCCGGGGCGGGGGAGCGCGGCGGGGTCGTGCGTCGCGTACTGCCTCCGGATCGTCGACATCGACCCGATCCGTTACGACCTGCTCTTCGAACGGTTCCTCAACCCCGGCCGCAAGCAGATGCCTGACATCGACATGGACTTCGACGAGCGTCACCGGGGCGAGATGATCCGCTACGCCGCCCAGCGCTACGGGTGGGACCACGTCGCCCAGATCGTCACGTTCTCCACCATCAAGGCGCGTGCCGCAGTGCGCGACGCCGCCCGGGTCCTCGGCTACCCGTGGTCGGTGGGCGACAAGATCGCCAAGCTGATGCCCCCGCTCATCATGGGTCGCGACACCCCGTTGCGCGCGTGCCTCGAGCACGTCGACGGCCACGACGACGGCTACAAGATGGCCACCGAGCTGCGCACGTTGTACGACAATGACGCCGACGCCAAGCGGGTCATCGACGTCGCCCGGGGCCTCGAGGGCCTGCGGCGCCAGGACGGCATCCACGCCGCCGCAGTGGTGATCACGCGTGAGCCGCTGACCGAGTACCTGCCGATCCAGCGGAAGCCCGAGCCCGGCGGCGACATCGACAGCGCGCCGATCGTCACCCAGTACGAGATGCACGGCGTGGAGGACCTCGGGCTGCTGAAGATGGACTTCCTCGGCCTACGGAACCTGTCGGTGATCGAGCGGACCCTCGAGATCGTCGAGGCGTCGACCGGAGAGCGGCTCGACATCGACGCGGTGCCGCTCGACGACGCGAGGACGTTCGAGATGCTGCGGCGCGGCGACTCGGTCGGTGTGTTCCAGCTCGAGGGCGGGCCGATGCGGGCGCTGATGCGGGCACTCGCCCCCACCACGTTCGAGGACGTGTGCGCGCTGGTGGCGCTCTACCGGCCGGGGCCGATGGCCGCCAACATGCACACCGACTACGCCGACCGCAAGAACGGCCGCAAGCCGGTCGGCTACTACCACGAGAACCTGGTCGACATCCTCGAGCCCACCTACGGGCTGATGATCTACCAGGAGCAGCTGATGCGGGTGGCGCAGCGCCTCGCCGGCTACACCCTCGAGGAGGCCGACAACCTCCGTAAGGCGACAGGCAAGAAGATTCGCGCGCTGATCACGAAGGAGCGCTCGAAGTTCGTCGAGGGCTGTGTCCGGGAGGGGCACTCACGCGAGTTCGGCGAGCACTTCTTCGACATCATCGAGCCGTTCGCCGACTACTCCTTCAACAAGTCGCACTCGGTTGGCTACGGGTACGTGGCGTACCAGACCGCCTACCTGAAGGCGAACCACCCGGTCGAGTACCTCGCGGCCCTGCTCACCAGCGTCAAGGCGAACAAGGACCAGACCGCGGTGTACCTGAACGAGTGTCGCCAGCGCGGCGTCCCCGTGCTCGTGCCCGACGTCAACGAGTCCGAGAGCGACTTCGCCGTTCGCGAGGGAGCGATCCGCTTCGGGCTGTCAGCGGTGCGGAACGTCGGCGAGGGGATGGTCGGCCACATGGTCGCGGCGCGCGACGAGGCCGGACCCTTCGTCGACTTCCACGACTTCTGCGAGCGGGTCGACACCACCGTCCTCAATAAGCGGACGGTCGAGTCGCTGATCAAGGCGGGCGCGTTCGACTCCCTCGGACACCCGCGGCAGGGCCTACTCCACGTGCACGAGCAGATCATCGACCAGGTGCTCGCGATCCGCCGGCGCCGCGACCAGGGCGAGATGAGCTTCTTCGACCTCGACGCCGCCGATGGCGCCGAGGCATTCGACCACCGGGTGCAGGTTCCCGACGCCGAGTTCGGCAAGGCCGAGCGGCTGAAGGAGGAGAAGGAGATGCTCGGCCTCTACGTGAGCGAGCACCCGATGATGAGCGCGGAGCGGGCCCTGCGGCGCCACGTGGAGTGCACGCTCGCCGAGCTCAAGGAGTGCCGGGAGGGTGAGCTCAGGATCGTGGGCGGGGTCGTCACCGCGCTGTCGCGCAAGTACACGAAGCGGGGTGACCTCATGGCGACGTTCGTCCTCGAGGACCTGGGCGCCGTCATGGAGGTCATGGTGTTCCCGAAGACGATGACCGGGTTCGGCCATCTCCTCGCCGACGACGCCATCGTGTGCGTCAAGGGGCGGCTCGACCTCCGTGACGAGCAGCCCAAGCTGATCTGCATGGACGTCACCCGGCCCGATCTCGTCCTCGACGGCGGGCCCCCCGTGCGGGTCCGGGTCAAGCTGGCCGCGCTCTCGCCCGGGAAGATCGACCGGCTGAAGGAGATCCTGCGCGAGCACCCGGGCGACAGCCCCGTGTACGTCCACCTCGACGGCGGCGACAAGACGACCGTGCTCCAGCTGGCCGACGACTTCCTCGTCGGCTCCAGCAACGGTCTCTACGCCGAGCTGCGCATCCTCTTCGGCGCCGACTCCATCGCCTGACCCATGCTCGGCGGGATCGGGGGCAGCGCCGCCGGCGGCGCCCTCGGCTCGTCAGGGCTCGTCGTCGCGGGACGCGCGGCCGACGGCCTTTCCCGCCTGGTAGGCGACGAGCGCGACGACGAGGTAGCCCACGAGCGCGATCGCCCGACCCACGATCGCGAACACGAACGACAGCGCGACCCAGGCGCCCACGACCAGGACTCCGATCACGACCAGCTTCACGCCCAGCGGCACGGCCGGGCGGGTCGTGTCGTTGTCGTCCCACGACGGCATCGTCAGGCGACCTTCTGGATCACCGACTCGGCGAAGTCGCCGATCGTGCTCTTCAGCGTCTCGAGGTCGAAGCCCAAGGGTGGGATGACCACCCGTCCGACGCCGAGATCCGCGAACCGCTGTACTCCGCCGAGGTCGAGGGCACCGCCGGCGGTGATCTCGATCGCAGCGGGATCGCGGCCGGCCTCGGCGGCGCTCGCGCGCATCGTCTCGAGCAGCGGCCGGAGCTCCTCGTCGCGGTAGCGACCGGGGAAGAAGCCGTTGCCGAGGCGCCCGGCTCGGCGCGCCGCCGCCTGGCTGTGACCGCCGACCACGATCGGTATGCCGCCGGGCTGGACCGGCTTGGGATTGCTGTGGCAGCGCTCGAACGTGACGAACTCGCCCTTGAACGTGGCCGGATCATCGTTCCAGAGGGCGCGCATGGCGGCCACGTACTCGTCCGTGCGCGCGCCCCGGCTCTCGAACGGGACGCCGAGGGCCTCGAACTCCTCCCGCAGCCACCCGACGCCGATGCCCAGGTCCACCCGGCCGCCCGAGAGCACGTCGAGGGTCGCCAGCTCCTTCGCCAGGGTGACCGGATTGCGTTGGGGGAGGATCAGGATGCCGGTCGCCACCCGCAGGCGGGTCGTGACCGCCGCGACCCACGTCATCCAGATGAGCGGGTCGGTGATCGACACCTCGTCGCCGCCCGGCATCTTGCCGCTCTCGTCGTACGGGTACTCCGACGCGTAGCCGGCGGGCACCACCGTGTGCTCAACGGTCCACAACGACTCGAAGCCGTGCTCCTCGGCAAGCTGCGCGAGACCGGCGGTGACGTCGGGCTCACCGAAGGGCCCGGCGTTGGCGAAGATGATCCCGAACTTCATGGCCGCAGCCTACGGACGGGCGGCGGCCGGGGCGACTGGTGGGTCCGTGCCAAGCTCTGCCCCGTGAAGATCGGGGTCATGGGCGCCACCGGCCCGGCGGGGAAGGGGCTGGCGGCGCGGCTGGCCAGCCTCGGGCACGACGTGATCGCCGGCTCGCGCGACCCGGCCCGGGCGGAGGCCACGGTGGCCGGGCTGCGCGAGCGGTGGGAGAGCCGCGTCGACGGGCTGAAGGGCGGCTCCAACGCCGACGCCGCCGCGGCGGCAGAGCTGGTGGTGCTGGCGGTCCCGTGGGACGGCGCGGTCGACACGGCGAAGGCACACGGGGATGCGCTCGCGGGGAAGATCGTCGTCGCGATGGCCAACGGCCTCGAGAGGCAAGGGCGTGAGTTCCGGGCCGTCCTGCCCGACGAGGGGTCGGTATCGGCCGCGGTCCACGCGGCGGTGCCCGATGCCCGGGTGGTGGCGGCGTTCCAGCACGTGCCCGCGGCGGCGTTCGGCGACCTCGACCACCCGATGGAGAGCGACGTGGTCGTGTGCGCCGACGACGACGACGCCCGCTCCACCGTGCTCGACCTGATCGCCGGCATCCCGAACCTGCGCGCCTTTGACGGCGGCTCGCTGGCCAACGCCCTCGGCATCGAGGCGTTCGCGGCCGTGCTCCTCTCGATCAACCTGCGTCACCGGGGAAAGGCGACGCTGCGGCTCCTGGGGGTCGAGGGCCACGTCCCCCGGGGGGAGCCCGGGTGACCCTGCGCCTCTTCGACACCGCTCGGCGGGCGGTCGTGCCGTTCGAGCCCGAGCCGGTGGTGCGCATGTACGTGTGCGGTATCACGCCGTACGACTCCACCCACCTGGGCCATGCGGCCACGTACCTGGCGTACGACCTGCTCATCCGGCGCCTCGAGGAGCTCGGCCACGAGGTGCGCATGGTCCGCAACGTCACGGACGTCGACGACTCGATCCTGCCCAAGGCGCGCGAGCTCGGCGTGGGCTACCTCGAGCTCGCCGACACCGAGTTGGCCCGCTTCCACGCCGACATGGACGCGCTGGGTATGCACCCCCCGGTGTCGGAGCCCCGCGCCACCGAGGCCATCGGCGGCATGATCGACATGGTCGGGCGCCTCCTCGACTCCGGCCACGCCTACCTCACCCACGGCACGGCCTACTTCGACGTGTCGACCTTTCCCCGCTTCGGGGAGCTGTCGCGCTACTCGCACGAGCACATGGTGCGGCTCTCCCGTGCCCGCGGCGGTAGACCCGACGACCCCCATCGCCGCGACCCCCTCGACTTCGTGCTGTGGCAGCCGTCGCTGCCCGACGAGCCCGCGTGGCGGGCGCCGTTCGGGGTGGGCCGCCCGGGCTGGCACGTCGAGTGCTCGGTGATGTCGATCCAGGCCCTGGGCGAGACCCTCGACCTGCACGGTGGCGGCACCGACCTGATCTTCCCTCACCACGAGTGCGAGGTGGCCCAGAGCGAGAGCGCCACCGGCCGTCCGTTCTCCCGGCACTGGATGCATTCGGCGATGGTGAGCTACGAGGGCGAGAAGATGTCGAAGTCGATCGGCAACCTCGTGTTCGTGAGCGACTTGCTGAAGACCGCGGATCCCCGTGCCATCCGCCTCGCGCTGATGCGTCACCACTACCGCGCCGGCTTCGAGTGGTACGACACCGACCTCGACGAGGGCAACGCGCTGCTGCACCGCCTCCTGGCGGCGGCCGAACGCCCCGATGGTGCAGATCCGCGCCCGCATGCGGAGCGCGTTCGCGCCGCGCTCGACGCCGACCTCGACGCGCCGCGCGCGCGGGAGGCGCTCGACGACCTCGCCAGCGCCATCCTCTCCGGCGGCTCGGATCCGGGCGCCCCCGCGGTGCTCCGCGAGCTGGGCACGCTGCTCGGCCTCGACCTGACCCGACCCGTAGAGCGCGGGGGGTGACCCGGGCGTCCGACCCGTCGAGCGGGCCTAGCTCTGCGCTCTATGACCCCTTGTAATTCAGGATCTCGTGCATCGTCTGCTCGATCTCGACCAGGTCGGCCTGGTCGGCCATGACCCGAGCCAGGTCCTTGTAGGCGCCGGGGATCTCGTCGAGGAGCGCGCCGGCCCGGTCCCGGTTCCAGGCCCGGCCCTCCATCTGAGCGCGGAGCTCCTCGATCGTGAAGCGCTTCTTGGCCTGGCGGCGGCTGTGGCGTCGACCGGCGCCGTGGGCACACGACTCGTAGCTCGCCGGGTTCCCGAGGCCCCGGACGATGTGGATGTCGTTGCCCATCGACCCCGGGATCACGCCGTAGTCGCCCCGCCGGGCCCGGATCGCGCCCTTGCGCGTGATCCAGAGCTCGCGGCCGTCGTGGCTCTCCCGAACCGAGTAGTTGTGATGGCAGTTGATGCGCCGCACCTCGGAACCCTTCCCGACGAACGTGAAGAGCTCCTGGAGCAACACGTCCATCATCTGCTCGCGGTTGGCAAGGGCGTAGTCCTGTGCCCAGAGCATGTCGGCCACGTAGTCGTCGAACTCACCGGTGCCCTCGCAGAAGTACGCGAGGTCGCGGTCCTCGAGCTGGAGACGGGAGCGCTCGGCGACCTTCCGGGCCCGGCTGATGTGACCAGTGGCGAGCTCGTTGCCGATACCTCGACTCCCGGAGTGAACGACTGCCCATACCCGATCGCGCCCGTCGCGCGCGAGGGCGCCGAAGTGGTTTCCGGCTCCGAGCGTTCCGAACTGCGTGATCGCCCGTTGCTCCTGCTTGGGGGTGAAGCGCCGTCGCGGTGGATTGCTGGCGAACCAGGCGCGCCCCGCAGCGGTCCGCCGGTCGTGACCCCGCCCGACACCGGCCGGGATGGAGCGCTCGATCCTCGGGACCAGCGGGTCGAGGCTGTTCGGCAGATCGGAGGCGGTGAGGTCGGTCTCGACTGCGACCATGCCGCAGGCGATGTCCACGCCAACCGCGGCAGGGATGATGGCGTCGCGCGTCGGGATCACCGACCCGACCGTTGCCCCGATGCCGAGGTGCGCGTCGGGCATGAGCGCGACGTGGCCCTCGATGATCGGGAGGCGGCTGGTGCGCTGGGCCTGCGCGACGGTCTGCTCGTCGATCTCCGACGCCCACGAGATCAGCTTCGGCGCGATCTGCTTCGGAGGCATACCTCTAGTCTCCCGCGACTTATCGGCCGCCGAACCGGAAATCCCCACTGGTATCGTCGCTCGGGACATGGCCAACCCGATCAAGATCACGCTGCCTGACGGATCGCAGCGCGAGTACCCCGCAGGCACCACGCCGGGCGACATCGCGGCGTCGATCGGGAAGGGCCTGGCCAAGGCCGCGATCGCTGCCAAGGTCGACGGCAAATGGGCCGACCTCGTCCGGCCCATCGACCACGACGCCAGCGTCGCGATCGTCACTTCCGACAGCGACGAGGGACGCGAGGTCCTCCGGCACTCGACGGCCCACGTGATGGCCCAGGCGGTCACCGATCTGTTCCCGGGGGCGAAGTACGCCATCGGTCCGGCCATCGCCGACGGCTTCTACTACGACTTCGAGCTTCCCGACGGCATCCACTTCAGCGAGGACGACCTCGAGCGCATCGAGGCGCGCATGCGCGAGATCGTCCATGCTGATCAGCCGTTCGAGCGCGAGGAGGTTGGGCGAGACGCCGGGCTCACGCTCTTCGCCGACCAGCCGTACAAGGTCGAGATCATCGAGCGGGTCGACCCCGAGGACTCTTCCGAGGTGGGGGAGGGGGAGGTCATCTCCGTCTACCGCAACCGCCGCGACGGCGACGACCCGTTCGTCGATCTGTGCCGGGGCCCGCACGTGCCGTCGACCAAGCGACTCGGGCCGTTCAAGCTCATGAAGGTCGCCGGCGCCTACTGGCGGGGCGACGAGCGCCGCCCGATGCTCCAACGGATCTACGGCACCGCCTGGGAATCGAAGGCGGCGCTCGACGATCACCTCCACCGGCTCGAGGAGGCGGAGCGCCGCGACCATCGCCGGCTCGGCAGCGAGCTCGATCTGTTCTCCTTCCCGGAGGAGCTGGGCGCGGGTTTGGCGGTCTGGCACCCGAAGGGCGCGATCGTCCGCAAGGTCATGGAGGACTTCTCCCGCGCCGAGCACGAGCGGGCCGGCTACCAGTTCGTGTTCAGCCCCCACATCGCCCGCTCGACGCTGTGGGAGACCAGCGGGCACCTCGACTTCTACGCCGACGCCATGTACCCGCCCATGGAGGTGGAAGGGGCGAAGTACTACCCGAAGCCGATGAACTGCCCGTTCCACATCCTCATCTACCGCAGCCACCTGCGGTCGTACCGCGAGCTCCCGATCAAGTTCTTCGAGCTCGGCACCGTCTACCGGTTCGAGCGCTCGGGCGTGCTCCACGGGCTCCTGCGGGTCCGCGGCATGACCCAGGACGACAGCCACATCTTCTGCGAGCGATCCCAGATCGTCGACGTCTTGCGGGAGCTGCTCGACTTCGTGCTCTCCGTCCTGCGCGCGTTCGGGTTCACCGAGTTCGAGGCCGAGGTCTCGACGAGGCCCGAGGAGAAGTCGGTCGGCGCCGACGCCGACTGGGACCTCGCGACCCAGGCGCTGTTCGACGCGATCGAAGGATCGGGACTCGAGTACGAGGTGGCCGAGGGCGAGGGCGCGTTCTACGGGCCCAAGATCGACGTCCACCTGCGTGACGCGATCGGGAGGCGCTGGCAGTTGTCGACGCTCCAGGTCGACTTCCAGGAGCCACAGCGATTCGAGCTCGCGTACGTCGGCTCCGACAACGAGCGACACCGGCCGATCATGATCCACCGGGCGCTGTTCGGGTCGATCGAGCGCTTCTTCGCCATCCTCGTCGAGCACTACGCGGGCGCGTTCCCGACGTGGCTGGCGCCGGTGCAGGTCGTCGTGCTGCCGGTGGCCGAGCGTCACCAGCCCTACGCGTTCCGCGTCGCCGACCGGCTATGGGCCGAGGGCTTCCGCGCCGAGCTCGTCGACGCCGCCACCGACACGCTCGGCGCACGGGTGCGGCGCGCCAAGCACCAGAAGGTCCCGCACGTGCTCGTCGCGGGCGACGAGGACGCCGAGGCGGGGACGGTCGGCCTCAACCGGCGGGGGAGCGACCGGGCCGAGCGAGGGGTCCCGCTCGACGACTTCGTCGACCAGCTCGCCGCCGAGGTTGCCGAACGCGCATGAGCCTCGAACGCATCTGGGCCGGCTGGCGTGTGCCCTACATCGAGGGCGTGACGGCGGGCCCCGGTGAGCACGACGCTTGCCTCTTCTGCGACCTCGCCGCCGCCGCCCCCGACGAGGCACTGGTCCTGGCGCGTGATGATCTCGTCTTCGCGGTGATGAACGCCTACCCCTACGTGTCGGGCCACCTCATGCTCGCGCCGCTGCGCCACGAGGCCGACCTCGAGGGGCTCACCGCCGGCGAGGCGGCCGCGCTCATGACGATGACCCAGCGGGCCACCGCCGCGCTCAAGTCCGCCTACCGACCCGACGGGCTCAACGTGGGCGCCAACTTCGGCCGGGCCGCCGGTGCGGGGGTGCCCGGTCACGTGCACCTCCACGCACTGCCGCGCTGGAACGGCGACACCAACTTCATGACCACGGTGGCCGAGGCCCGGGTGCTTCCCGAGGACCTGCGCACGAGCTGGCAGAGGCTCCGCGCCGCCTGGCCTCGGTAGCGTGCCCGTGATGGCCGACGACGAGCTTCCCGAGGACCTCGACGTGACCGCCTTCGTCGGTCCCTACGTCTTCCCCAACATCACCCGCCGCCGCATCCCCGGCGCGATGTACGCGGCGCTGGCGCTGGCGTGCCTCGTCGCCTGGGCGGCGACGGAGAACGGCGGGTTGCTCGCCGCCGCCGCGATCCTCGCCGTCATCAGCGCCTACCACTTCAGCGCCAGCTGGGACGTCAAGGTCGACGAGACCCGGGCGCTCGTGGTGGCGACCCGCACGGTGGGGTTCGCCGTCGGGCATGCCTCCGCCCAGCTGGCGTGGCGCGGGCTGCGCAGCCGGCCCGCGTGGCGGATCCTCCTGTACAGCGCCGACGAGCCCCCGTCGATGCGGGGCCTCGTCGAGCTCGACGCCGTCGACGGCCGCGTGCTCGGCGAGTACACCGAGCCCAACCCCGAGGACTGGTCGCAGTACGGATTGGGCCTTTCTGCTGGTCAGGGCCAAGATAACACATAGCACAACGCTATACGAGGTATAATCCAGGGCCATGGGAGGCGACGAGACCGAGGCGCTCCTTACCAGCTGGGGGCTCGCCCTCCACGACCACGCCCAATCCACCCGCGCCCTCTACGCCGACGCCGTCCGTCGCTTCGCCCGCTGGCTCCCCGAGGGCCGCAGCCTCCTCGACGTGACCCGCCCGGACGCCGAGGCCTACTTCGCCGACCAGCGGGACCGTGGGCTCGCCCAGGCCACCATCAGGAGCCGCTGGATCGCCCTGCGGTCCTTCTACGGCTGGCTGCTCGGCGAGGACGAGATCCCGGCCTCCCCGCTGACCAAGGTCAACGTCGGCCGCGCCGAGCCGCCCCCGCCAGACGTGCCCGCCGACGACGCCCTCGAGCTCCTCTTCAAGTCGCTCGCCGGCCGGGACTTCTACGAGCGGCGCGACCTGGCCATGGTGCGGGTCGCCGCCGCCACCGGCCTGCGCATCGGTGAGCTCTGCGCCCTCGAGGTCGGCGACGTCGACCTGCGGACCCGGACCCTGCTCGTCCGCCACGGCAAAGGCGACCGGCCGCGTCTGGCCCGCATGGACCCGGCGACCGGCGCCGTCCTCGACCGGTACCTCCGTGCTCGGGCTCGTCACCGCCTCGCACACCTCGGCGCGCTCTGGCTCTCCCGGTTCGGGCCGTTCGGGCGTAAGGGCGCCATGGCGATGCTCAAGCGCCGCTGCGAGCACGCCGGTGTGCCGGCTATCCGATGGCACCAGCTCCGCCACCGTTTCGCGCACGCGTGGCTCCGGGCCGGCGGCCAGGAAGGCGACCTCGCCCGGCTCGGCGGCTGGACCGACCCGGCCATCATGCGGCGGTACGGGAGCGCGCTGGCGAGCGAGCGGGCCCTCGACGCCTACGACGAGCTCGGCGGCGTGCTGTGAAACGACCGTGGTGGGAGGGCGATCACCTCGACGCCAAAGGCCGTGCATTCCTCGCCGAGTTCATCATCAGTGATCCGGCGGCACGGGCGCACATTTTCGCCAGCCAGGTCGCCGATCTCAGCCAGCCACGCGGTCCGGGTCGCCGGGCGGTCGTTGAGGTGCGCTGCAAGAGGTGCAAGAAGCTGCTCGCCCAAGTCGAGGACAACCCCTACGGGCTCCTGCTCATCGCCATATCGAGGGTCCCGGCTGCCCCTGAGGTTGCCCTCGCCCGCGACGGCAAGAGCGCGTACCTGCGGGACGTCGATCTCCTCGACTTCGAGAACCCACATGGCGACCATCGGCCCCCCGTCGAGGTGCGCTGCCGCCACCACGGTTCCCACGGGCTCGACCGCGACGAGCTGCTGAAGGCCGCCCGCCGCGCGAAGCGGGAAGGCGCGCGCCGAGTGAAATCCGCCTAGAGCACAGCGGCGCCGTGTTACGGTGTGCTCGTAAGTTGATGGCCCGGTTTGACGGACCAACTCCCCGGATGGGCGCGGGAACCCGAGAGGGTGTTGGTCCTCACCTTGCCCACCGAGCTCACTCCCACCGAGCGGACCGTGCGGGCGCGCCTGGCCGCCCACAAGATGCACGCCGCTCACGACTCGCGCGACGTCACCGCGGCCGCTCGAGCAGCGTTCCTCAAACGGTTCGAGCACGAGGTCGACCCCGAGGGGATCTTGCCCGAGCACGAACGTGCTCGGCGCGCTGAGCACGCCCGCAAGGCCTACTTCGTCGGGCTCGCCCTAAAGAGCGCGCAGGCGCGCCGGAAGGCCCATGACGCGACGAACGCCGGCCCCTCCACTGGCCGGCGCTCGCCCAACACCGACACCGGGGCATCACCCCCCGATGTGCGCTGCAGAGCGTAGCCCCGCGGCCGACCGCGAGACGGTCGGCGGTCTCCGAGCCCGCCTCGGCCTGTCCACAGTCGGGCGCCTCCCCAGCCTCGAGGAACTCCATCGGCGCGTCGACCCGCAGCACGAGCCCGACCCGCACAAGCGCCTCGAAGCGTCGATCGCGGTCAGCGAGCACTACCGGCAGCAGCGCGCCGAACGCAGTAGCGACGTCGCCGAGGCGCCGGGGGATGGTCAGGCACCTACCGACCGGCTCCGGTCCCGACTCCATGTCGGCGCCGCCGTCTGTTCCCTGCCAGCACTGCGTCCCCTCGTCGCCGGGCTCCTGTTCCTCCCCGGCGAGAGCGTCGTCTACGCACCCCCGAAGGCCTGCAAGACATTCTTCACCCTCCATCTGGCGCTGTCGGTCGCAGCCGGCCGGCCGTTCATGGGACGGCCTGTCGCCCAAGGGAAGGTGCTCTACATCGCCGCCGAGGGCGTTGGCGGTCTCGGCGCCCGCGTCCACGCCTGGCGCGAATACCACCACGTCGACGACCTCGACGGCGCCGCGTTCCTGACCACCGCCGTCAACCTCTTCGACCCCGGCGCCGTCACCGCGCTCTGCGAGCTCCTCGACGAGTGGGAACCGACCCTCACCGTCGTCGACACGCTCGCCCGTTGCTCGACCGGTGCCGACGAAAACAGTGCTCGCGACATGGGACGAGTGGTCGACTCCATCGACACGATCCGGGACCGCACCGGCGGCCACGTCGCCAACGTCCACCACGCAGGCAAGGACACGACGAAGGGGATGCGCGGCTCCACTGCGCTCCTCGGCGCCGTCGACACCGTCATCAAGCTCTCAGGGGACACACAGGCCCTCAAGGTCGAAGTCACCGACCAGAAGGACACCGAGCCGCTCTCGCCGTGGTGGTGTCGGCTGACCCCCGCCGGCGGGAGCGCCGTCATCGAGCTGTGCGCCGACTCCGACATCTTCACCGGGGCGCAAGTGACAGTTCTCGAAGCCCTGTCGGCGCTGCCAGCCGAGGACCGCACCGCGAGCAAGTGGCAGGCCATGGCCGAGGACTTCGGAGTGGCTCGCCGGACGTTCTTCGAAGCCAAGAAGCAGCTACTCATCCGGGGACGCGTCACCGGTGACGGAGGTCGCGGGGCGCTCTACCACCCGGCCGAGGACGACCCGCGATGAGTGCGGTTCGGTGCATGCACAGAACCCTGGTACGCGGCTTGGTCGCGATCGCTAGGTGCAAGGTGCAGGTGGGTGCCTATAGGCACCCCCACCTGCACGCACCTTCGGCACCACCCGTGAGTGCACTGCACCTACGTCTGCACCTATCTGCACCTAGCGACCGCGAGGCGCGCGCACCATGACTCCGCCTCGCGACGACGGCCGCCCCACCGCCGACTACGCCATGACGATCGGCTGGCTCACCGCCCTCGAACACAACGACGACGAGAGCGCCGAAGCCATCATCGCCGAGGCCAACCCGGTCGAACTCGCCAAGCACGTCGCCCGCCTGTTCGTGACCGTGCTCGCCCACGCCCACGAGGAACACGGCTGCACCTGGACCCTTAGCTACCTGCTGCGCAGCTACGGGTTGGAGGCGGCCCGGCGCGCCGCCGCCGAGGGCGGGCAATGAGGACCCGGGGGGGATCAAATCGCTACGTCGTTCAATCACAGATGACCCCGCAAATCGCTCGCACGCAATTGATGTTCGTACCTTAGGAACGCCGCGATGACGACGAAGCGCCGCCCACCGGCGGCACCGAGGCACCTCAAGGCCGATGGGCGCCGCTTCTGGACCGCCGTGCTCAGCTCGTTCGCCCTTGAGCCCCACGAGCTCGAAGCACTGCGGCTGGCGGCCGAGTCGCTAGATCGCGCGGCGGGGGCGCGTGCCGAGGTCGAGCGTGCCGGCCTCACGTTCACGACGCGCCATGGCGAGGTGCGCCCACATCCCGCGGTTGCGGCCGAGAGGGATGCCCGGGCGAGCTTCGCCCGGCTGGTCGCGCTGTTGCGCCTGCCCGATCTCGATGGCGCCCCTACCCGCGGGGTGGGGCGCCCAGGACGGAGGTTGTCCTGATGGCGACGAGGAAGCTCGGCCCGGAACCGCTCACGCTGCTCGACGTCGTGAAGGTCCTCCGCAGCGGCAAGGGTGGCGAGGTCTACCGGGAGCGCCGGCACGAGCTCCTCGAGCAGTGGCAGGGCGCCGACGTGGGCCTGGCCCGGGCTGCCCGCCGGATGGTCCTCGACTTCGAGGGCGACCCGAGGCTGCGCCGACAGGCCGCGGCGGAGAAGCGCGCCGAGGATGTGTTGCGTCGGCGGGTCGAGGAGGAGCGCGAGCGCCGGGTCGAGGAACGCATCCGCGAGTGGGAACGCCGCGGGGAGGGGCGGCTTTGAGACCTACCCGCGTGCCCCACACCATGACCCCGCCACCTCGCTCGCCACATGTATGGCATCAGGATCCCTTGAGCGGTGGAGTAACCCCCGGTGACTGAGTGTGTGGTCTGCGGCGACCGTCTTGAGCAACCCGAACGCGGCCGGCGTCGGCGTTACTGCTCGCCAGGCTGTCGTCGAACGGCCGAGTACGAGCTGCGACGCCTACAACGGCACGTCGAGAGGCTCGAGGCCGAGATCCTCGAGCTCGAACGAGTGTCAGTGGACGGCGGGGCGGCCCGCCGGTCCGTGATGCCCCGGCTTGAAACCCGACGACAACAGGTCGAACGCTTGGAAGCCCGGCTGCGGTTGCTGCTCTCACAGGAGGACGCGCCAAGCGCCGACCCCGATGGGGGCCGACAATCGCGGCGACGGTCTGTCACACAGGACCCGCAAATCGGACGCACATCGCCGCGAATATCGGGAAATCCCGCGGTGGAGTTTCGCGAGGTAGAGGGGGAGCGTGAACGATCCTGACCCCATCCCGACCCCCGACGAGCTCGCCGAGGGGCTGCTCGACCTCGATCTGTGGGACCTCGAGGACATGCTGACCCGCACGCGGCAGGAGCTTCAGGACCTCTTCGCGGATAATCCGTTGTCGGCGCTCACTGGCCCGAGCCGGCGCCTCCATCGGCGGGCGCGCATCGTGGGGCGCGCGGTGGAGCTGAAGCGGGTGCAGGTCGGGCTATGATTTCCGTTGACACCTCCGACGAGCCGGACCGCCCCGCTTGGGGCCGGCACCACTCCGCTCGAGGCCGTCGGCAGCAAAGGAGCACCGGTGACCCGGGCCGCCCGCCTGAGAGGCGGACACCCGCCGTGTCTCGGCCGCTTGATTTCCATGCCGAAGCTGCGCGCACGCGCGACAACACGGAGGTGCAGAAATGCCCATGAACACCGCAGAGCTGCGCAACGAGCGCGGCCGCGTCCTGAACGAGATCGACGACATTCTCGAGACCGCGAGGTCGCAAAACCTCCCGACCCTTCCCCCCGCCGAACTGGCCGAGCACGACTACCTGGTGCGCCGGCTCGAGGAGCTGAACCGCAGTTTGGGCGATCACGACCCTGACGTCTCCCGCTCCCGCACCCCGGGGATCAACCGAATTGGCGGGGCGTCACCGGCGGCCAGCCGTTCCCTCGATGACCTGCTGTGGGCCAGCCCCGAATCGGTGCCCGCGATGTCCGTCGGCCGTTCCGGCCTGCTCGTCGCCAACCCGTACGGCGCCCACAACCCGGTCCCGGCGGTCGCGGTCCGCTCGGAGGGTGGCGTGCCCGTGTACGCGCCCCGGCTCGATGAGATCGCCCCGTCGCAGCAGGGGGCGGTCCGGCGTTTCCAGCGGACGGTCACCGACATGATCCTCTTCGGGCTGCTGGTCGACGACGACGTCAAGAGCTCGAAGCAAGGCTTCGAGGTGGCCCGCTCCCATCCCGCGATGCGGGACCGGTGGAACTCGGCTGTCCGAGCGATGGACGTCGACACTGCCGCCGAAGGTCAGGCGTGGGTGCCGACCGGCATCGGCGCCGACCTGCACGAGAAGGTCCGGGCCGCCGGCAAGATCGCGCCGCTCTTCGCCCGAATCAACATGCCGACGAACCCGTGGAAGTGGCCGATCGAAGGCGCCGACGCGACCGCCTACCGGGTGGCCGAGCCGACCGGCGACACCGAAACGAAGATGACCGCCTCCACCCCGGGGTCGCTCGGCGTCACCTTCGACGCCGAGATCTTCGGCGCCCGGGCGCTCTTCTCACGTTCCCTCGAGCCCGACTCGGCGGTGGCGATCATGCCGTACGTGCGGGGGAAGATCGTGCAGGCGTTCTCCGACGCCGAGGAGAAGGCCATCCTCGACGGGGACACGGACGGCACCCACCAGGACTCCGACGTCGGCGCCTCGACAACCGACACCCGGACCGCCTGGGACGGGCTCCGCAAGCGAGCCCTTGCGAACGCTTCGACCGACGCTTCCAACGCGGCGCTGACGGTCACGCTGATCAAGGACTTGCGGGCGAAGATGGGGAAGTGGGGGCTCAACCCCGGCGACCTCGCCATCATCCTTTCGGTGAACAGCTACTACGACCTGCTCGGCGACTCGAACCTGCTGACGGTCGACAAGCTCGGCCCGCAAGCCGTCATCCTCAACGGTCAGCTCGGCCAGCTGTTCGGCGCGCCGGTCATTGTCTCCGAGCACGTCCGCGAGAACCTGAACGCCTCCGGCGTCCACGACGGCATCACGACCAACCGGACTTATGCGCTGGTCGTGAACCGGCAGGAGTGGGCGGTGGGTCAGAGAATGGCGCTCGATGTGGAGGCCGACGACAGCATCTACAGGGAAACTTTTCAGCGTGTGCTCGTGGGCTTCAGCAGAGTCGACGTGCAGAATATTGGCGACGCGTCGACGAACGATGACACTGCCGTGCTCTTCAACGTGGCACCGTAAAACCATTCTGGGCCCGCCCTCTTTGGGGTAGCGGGGGAGGGCGGGCCCACCCCTCTCACAACCGAAGGTGCTGAGTGGCCACGTTCGCCGAGCGCATCCAAGTCATCATCGACACCAACGTCGGGGGCGCAGTCCGAGGTTTCGGTCAGACCGGAGCCGCCGCCACGGAGCTGGGCACAAAGACGAGCCTCGCCGACCGTGCCCTCGCCTCGGTGGGGCTCCAAGGGGTCAAGACCGGCACCGTCATGAAGACCGCGGTCGCCGGCGGTGCGCTCGTCGCCGGCGCCCGCCTCGTGCAATTCGGCAAGCAGGGCGTCGACGCGTTCGTCGGGCTGACGAGCGAGGTGCGCGACTTCCAGCGCGCGTCGGGCGCATCCGCGGAGGACGCATCCCGGTTCGTGGCGGTGCTCGACGACATGGGCATCAAAAGCGAGGTCGGCGAGAAGGCGATCTTCCGCCTGGGGCGCGAAGCCCATGACGGCGGCCCCAAGCTCCGCGAGTTCGGCGTCGAGATCGCTCACACGAAGGACGGCATGCCCGACCTCACCGGCACGCTGCTCAACGTCGCTGACGCGTATAGGGCCACCAACGATCCGGCCGAGCGGGCGGCGTTGGCCCAGGCCGCGTTCGGCCGGGCCGGTAAGGAGCTGATCCCGATTCTCGAGCAGGGTCGGAAGGGCCTCAAGGAGTTCTTCGCCGCGGCCGAGGAAGGCCACCAGATCTTCGATCAAGGCGACATCGATCGAGGCCGCCAGTACGAGCTCGCCATCGACAATCTGCAGGACGCCTGGCGCGGCCTGCAGCTCGAGATCGGCGAGGGTGTCGTGCCGACATTGACCACTGGTGCCAATACCCTCGCAACGTTGGTCAACACCGCTGACAAGGCGACCACACCGATCGGCGGGCTGAGCAGCGCGATCGAGTTGAGTTACAAAACCATCATGCCGGGCATTGGTCTGTTCGAGAACATCGGTGGCGTCTGGGAGAAGGACGCGGGCATCGCGGAACGGTTCGGCTCTGCGGCGCGCAGCGTCGTGCCGGGGCTCTCCGCGATCTGGAAGGACAGTGACCAGGCGGCCGAGTCGACCAACAAGCTCGGCGACGCGCAGAAGGCCGCCGAGACGGCGAGCATTGACTACGCGAACGCGCTCGTCGACTCTGGCCCTAAATCGGATCAGGCGAAGGAAGCCAAGCGCCGTCTTGTCGCGGCCAACCGGGAGCTCCGCGACGCCGAGAGCACGGTCACCAAAGGGTTCGACGACACCGCGCTCGCTGCCGATCGGGTGCGGCTCTCCGAAGATCAACTGGCTCTCGCTCGCATCTCACGGGTCAACACTGCCCTCGCGCTGACCTTGCAGGAGGATCAGCTCGAGACGGCGATGGGCGAATACCGGGTCGCCCTCGATGCCGCCACCGCGGCGGGCGGGTCGAACGTCCTGCTCAACGAGGTGCTGTCCGACGCGCAGAACCGGGTGACCCAGGAGTTGCTGGGCACGGCGACGGCAGCGCAGCAGAAGGCGGTGGCAGAGGCGACTGCCCGCGGCCAGACGGATGCCGCCAAGCGAGGAACCGACGCCTACCGCGACTCGTTGATCTTCATGGCGGGGACGATGGCGCCCGGCTCACCACTGCGTATCCACCTCGAGGGAATCATCCGCACGTTGGATGAGGCGGGACGTCCCCGAGAGGCCGTCGTTGACATCAAGGTTCAGAACCTCGAAGCTCTCGACCGTGCTCGCCAGAAGCTCGACGATTTCATGCGTTACACCGGTCGGGCGTCGATCAACTTCGGTTTCGGTGAGATATTCCTAAACGGCCGCGGGACCGGCCCATGAGTGGGGATGAGGAACACGCCGCCGCGACGGTGCGGTGCACCGAACTGCTCACGGTCCTGCTCAAGCAAGATCCGGCCGACCGCGGGCTGCTGCTCAGGCTCTTGACGGAGACGGCCCGCGAACTCGCCAACAGCGGCCCGCCGGAGCTGCTCGGCGACCGCATCGTCGTACTACTCCTCGGGGCGCTCACGCTGACCGCCGAGGCGCTGCACGTCGCCGCCGCGGCGACCGGCACCGACGCACACGACATCCTGCGCCAGATCGCCCAGGCGCGCGCCGCTAACCCGATGGGCGAGAACCCGTAAACCTCGACCCCCTCGGTAATGTCGCGTCGTGCCCGACGCGATCGACGCGCTCGCCGCCGCCATCGCTCCCTGGATGCGCGACGCCCTCTGCGTCGAGGACGCCTACGCCGACGTGGACTTCTTCCCGGAACGCGGCGTGTCCTTGAACCCCTGCCGCGCCGTGTGCGCCCGCTGCCTCGTCAGGGCCGAATGCGCCGCCTACGCGTTCCAGCATGAGATCGAGTTCGGGGTGTGGGGTGGCACCACCGGCGAGCAGCGCCGCGAGGCCCAGGCCGCGGGCCTCACCGCCGCCGAGCTCCTCGAGCGCCTCGACCGGCCCCGGGTGAGCACGCCGGCCCCGGCACGCCCACCGTGTGCGAGTTGCGGTGGACGTCTCGCACGCCGTGACGTCGGCCCTTGGTGCTGGGCCTGCGCTCCCTCGCTGGCGCCTAATGGGCCAGCGTCGTCCGTTCCAGGAAACGAATCAGCGTCTCCTCATCGCGGAGCATCTCCGCTTCCCAAGCGACCGCGGTCACCTGCTGGACGGTAGGGGGCGGCGGCTCGTAGCCCTTCTGGAACGGGACGCCGCCGTCACCGCCGGCCAGCCAGTCCTCGACCATCTCCTCGTCGGTGCGGGCGAGCCGTCGGCGCGCCGCCGCGTCCGCGGGGGCGACGAGCACCACCTCGACGGCGAGATCGTGGTCGCCGCCGGCATCCAGGTAGGCGGCCGGGTCGCCACCGGCATCGAGAACCTCACGCAGCGCCGGAGGTCGAGGAATGGTCATGGGGTTCTCCTTGTGGCGCACCGTGACTAATCCGGGACCTCAGCGCTACCCGTAACCCCTGGACTTTCCGCCAGCGGCACAGCGCATAGGTCATGTCAACCCCGAGGACTGGTCGCAGTACGGGCTCGACTCGACTAAGCCCTCGCCGCCTCGGTCGGGCCGGTGAGCTTGTCGACCAGGTGGGCCGGCACCGGGTCGTAGTGCGAGTGCTTCACCTCGAACCGGCCCCGCCCGCCGGTCATGGAGCGAAGATCGATCGCGTACCGCAGCACCTCCGACGTCGGCACCAGCGCCACGATCTCGACCTCGCCGTTACCGATCGAGCTCGCGCCCTGGATCCGGCCCCGCTTCGAGTTGAGGTCGCCCATGATGTCGCCCTGGTTAGCCTCGGGTGCGACCACGACGAGCTCGCTGATCGGCTCGAGGAGCATGGGCCCCGCCTTGGCCATTGCGTCCTTGAAGCCGAGTGAGCCGGCCATCTTGAAGCTCATCTCCGACGAGTCGACCGAGTGGTATTTGCCGTCGAAGCACTCGACCTGCACGTCGACCACCGGGAACCCGAACACGCCGCCGTGCTGCATCGTCTCGATGACGCCCTTCTCGACGGCCGGGATGAACTGCTTGGGAATGGCACCGCCCACGATGCGGTCGACGAACTCGAACCCGGCGCCCCGTTCGAGGGGATGCACCCGGACGAAGGCGACCCCGAACTGGCCGTGTCCACCGGTCTGCTTCTTGTACTTCCCTTCCGCCTCCGCGGTGGCGGTGATCGTCTCGCGGTACGGGACCTTCAACTCCTCGGTCGTCACCTCGACGCCGAGCTTGCGCTTCATCTTCTCGAGCGCGATCGACACGTGGGTCTCGCCCATGCCGCGCAGCAGCGTCTGCTTGGTCTCGGCGTTCCGCTCGACGCGTAGCGCCGGGTCCTCGTCCTGGAGCCGGTGGAGCGCGGTCGCGAGCTTGTCCTCGTCGCCCTTCGACTTGGGCAGGATGGCCACCGCAAGCACCGGCTCCGGCGGCGTGAGCTCCTCGACCTCCACCTCTGCGCCCCGCGCGCCGAGCACATCACCCGTGGCGGTGTCGGTCAGCTTCGCGACCGCGGCGATGTCGCCCGTCGGCACCTCGGTGACGGTCTCCTGCTCCTTGCCCCGCATGATCGAGAGTTGGTGGAGCCGCTCCTCGGAGACGGTGCGGCTGTTCAGGAGGTTGGCGTCGGTCTTGATCGTTCCCTGGAGGACCTTGAACAGATTCACCCGCCCGACATAGGGGTCGACGACCGTCTTGAACACGAAGGCCACCGGCGGTCCGTCGTCGGCTTCGGGCACCGGCCCCTCCTCGACGAGGAAGCGGACGAGACGGTCGACCCCGATGAGCTTGGTCGCGCTGCCGCACAGCACCGGGAACACGCTCGCCTCGGCGATCCCCTTGGCCAGCGCCTGCTCGAGCTCCTTGACCTCGATGGTCTCGTCCGAGAGATAGCGCTCCATGAGGTCGTCGTCGGCGACGACGATGCCCTCCACGAGCGCGTCGTGCACGGAGTGCTCCTCTGACGCCATGTCCTCCGGGACCGGGCCCTCCGTGCCCTTCCCCGAGTTGCCGTCGTAGGTGACGGCCGAGTCGCTCAACAGGTCGACGACCCCCCGGAAATCGGCCTCCTCGCCGATGGGCAGCTGGAGCGGCGCGATGCCCGTCCCGAACTTCGCCTTCAGCTCGTCCAGCGTGCGCGTGAACGACG
Source organism: Acidimicrobiia bacterium (assembly GCA_050743365.1). Classification (GTDB taxonomy): domain Bacteria; phylum Actinomycetota; class Acidimicrobiia; order IMCC26256; family JACDBD01; genus JBOGFI01. The sequence goes on from JBOGFI010000231.1 coordinate 32,299, forward strand.
CCCGCTCGCGGTCGAGCTTGTTCACGAACACGGCTCGGGGGACGCTGCGCTCCTCGGCGAGACGCCATGCCATCTCGGTCTGCACCTCCACACCCTCGACGGCCGACACGACGAACACGGCGAGGTCGGCGGCGCGCAGGGCGGCGGTGACGTCACCGACAAAGTCGGCGTAACCGGGCGTGTCGATCGCGTTCACCTTGTGGCCGTCGTGCTCGAACGGCGCCATCGCCAGCGAGACCGAGATCCCCCGGCGCGCCTCTTCGGGATCGAAGTCGCAAACCGTGTTGCCGTCCTCGACGCGCCCCATTCGGGGGATTGCCCCGGCGACGAACAGCAGCGCCTCAGCCAACGTGGTCTTCCCCGAGCCACCGTGGCCGACCAGTGCGACGTTGCGGATGCTCGCCGTCGGGTATGTCTTCAAGAGGCCGGCCCTCCCTCTGGTCACGCTCGCTCGGCGGCAGGGTACCTGCCGCCGCCCTGCGGGGCGCTCGCCGCTCCCGCGCAATGCTGGCTGCGAGTCGTGGGCTGGCAGGTCCCGAGCACGGCCGGGGCTCGTCGTGGATGTTACGCTTGCAATTGTCGCGTACGCGATCCCGGAGGACCCCGACATGCTCGACGGACGCTGGCGCGCCACGGTCGAGCGGGGCCTGCACCCCGTCGGCAAGGGCCTCCACCGCGCCCGGGTCAACGCCGATGCGCTCACCCTCGTCGGGCTGGCTTTCGCGGTGGCCACCGCCTTCCTGATCGCGCACGGCCGGCTGGGACTGGCCGTCGTCGGCGTGGTCCTCACCGGCGTCCCCGACATTCTCGACGGGACCGTCGCCCGTCACAGCGGAAAGGCCGGTCCCCGGGGCGCGTTCTTCGACTCGGTATGCGACCGGGTGTCCGATGCCGTGCTCCTGGGCGGTGTCGCTTGGTTCCTGGCCGCCGACAGCGCGTACCTCCCGATGCTCGCCTTTGCGGCAGTGGCGCTCTCGATGCTCATCTCGTACGAGCGGGCCAAGGCCGAGGCGCTGGGGTTCTCGGCCAAGGGCGGCATCATGGAGCGGGCCGAGCGGCTCGTGCTCCTCGCCGTCGGGCTCGCGTTCGACGTGCTCGTTCCCGTCCTCTGGCTGATGGTCGTGCTCAGCGCGGTAACCGCGCTGCACCGGTTCCTCAAGGTATGGCTCCAGGCCACCGAGCCGGCGAAGCCGGTACCCGGTGGCGCGCCCGTGCCCACCCGCCTGCGCCGGCTCCGTCACCCGCGGCGCAGCCGGGCTGACGGGCTCGAGCTCGCCGGTGCCCCCCCGCCCCGGCGCTTCGCCGACTGGTGGGCCGCGCGTCGCCCTGACCGCGGCGAGCGGGTGCGCTCCCGACCGCGCCGCCGCACCCGTCCCTGACACCTCCGTGCTCGACGCGCTCGCCGGGCGCGCCTCCTACTACGCGTACCGGGCGGGCGCCGAGGTGGCCCGGGTCGTCCCGGATGGGGTGGGCGAGCCCACTGCCCGGGGGTTCTCCCGGTTGATGGCCTTGGCCATGCGCGAACGGAGGCGACAGGTCGAGCGCAACCTGCAGCGGGCGACGGACGGTCGTCTCCGGGGCGTGGCGCTCCGCCGGGCGGTGTCCGACACCTTTGGATCCTATGGGCGCTACTGGTTCGAGCTGTTCCGCCTCACTACCGACATGCGTCCGGACGAGCTGCTCGAGGACCGCAACATGGTCGACGGCTTCGATCACATCGTCGCCGGCTGCGATGCTGGGACCGGCTCGATCCTCGCCCTTCCCCACGTCGGGGGCTGGGACTACGGGGGCGCGTGGCTCGCCGTCCGGGGCTACCCGCCGGCCGTCGTGGTCGAGCCGGTGGAGCCACCCGAGCTGTTCGAGTGGTTTGCCGGCGCGCGCCGCGCCATGGGCATGGAGGTCGTGCCGCTGGGGCCCGAGGCCGGCGGCGCGATCCTGCGCGCCCTGCGCGACAGCCGGGTCGTCTGCCTGCTGTGCGACCGCGACCTCACCGGCGACGGGATCGACGTCGAGTTCTTCGGGGAGCGCACCACGCTCCCCGCCGGGCCCGCCACGCTCGCCCTGCGGACCGGGGCGCCGCTGCTGCCCGCGGCCGTGTACTTCCGCCCCCGCCGCGGCCACCACGGTGTGGTCCAGCTGCCTGTGCCGGCGGAGCGGCAGGGGCGGCTGCGCGACGACGTCGCCCGCGTCACCCAGGAGCTGGCGCGCCGCTTCGAGCAGCTCATCCGGGCCGCGCCCGAGCAATGGCACCTGCTCCAGCCCAACTGGCCCAGCGACCACCTCGACGCGCGAGGGTGATGGCCATGCGGGTGCCACGCGGGAGCCCATGAGGGTGCCGATGAGGGTGCCGATGAGGGTGCTGGTCATCTCGCCCTACTCGCTCTCGTTCGCGGGCGGCGTGCAGGGCCAGGTGCTCGGCCTGGCTCGGAGCCTGCGCGCGCTCGGGCTGGACGCGCGCGTGCTCGCGCCCAGCGACGGCCCACCGCCCGAGCCCGGGATCACGACCGTGGGACCGAGCACGCGGTTCGACTCCAACGGCTCGGTTGCGCCGATCGCGTCCGGCAAGGCGGTGGCGCGCCGGACGCTGGAGGCGCTCCGGGTGTTCGGGCCCGACGTGCTGCACCTGCACGAGCCGCTCGTGCCGGGGTCGAACCACGCCACGCTGCTCGGCGCCGACGTTCCGGCGGTCGGCACCTTCCATGCCTCGTACTCGCTGGGGACGAACCGCTGGTACCAGCTCTTCCGCCGCCCCGCGCGCCGCTTGCTCGACCACGTGACCGTGCGCACGGCGGTGTCGGAAGGGGCCCGCCGCATGGCCGAGGAAGCATTCGGCGGCACGTACGAGGTGCTCCCCAACGGGGTCGAGGTCGACCGGTTCGCCGGCGCCGACCCGTGGCCCGTCGACCGTCCCGTCATCTTCTTCGTCGGGCGCCACGAGCCCCGCAAGGGGCTCGCGGTGCTCCTCGACGCCTTCGCCGGCCTCGAGCGCGACGCGGTGCTCTGGGTCGCGGGTGACGGCCCCCAGACCGACGAGTTGCGCGCGCGCGACGTGCCCGGCGTCGAATGGCTCGGGGCCGTCTCGGAGCGTGAGAAGGCGGCTCGCCTGCGGGCTGCGACGGTGGCCTGCTTCCCGTCGGTCGGGAGCGAGTCGTTCGGCATCGTGCTGCTCGAGGCCCTGGCGGCGGGCGCCCCGGTGGTGGCCTCCGACATCTCCGGTTATCGCAACGTCGCCCGGGCCGGCCGCGAAGCCCTGCTCTTCGAGGCGGAGGACGGCGGCGCGCTCCGGGACACGCTCCGATCGGTCCTCGACGATCCCGGCCGGCGGCAGGCGCTCGTCGCCGCGGGAAGGGAGCGGGCGGCCGAGTTCTCGATGACGCGCCTCGCCGAACGGTACGTCGCGCTGTACGAGGCGGCCGTCGGGGCCGGCCCCGTTCGCTGAACGGCGTGCCGTGAGCGGGAACGAGCAGCTGGCGCTCGAGGTCGCCGACGTCGTGCGGGCGGCGGTCGCGCCGCACCTGGGCACGTTCGAAGGCCGCGCCCGGGTGGCGCGCGCCCCCGGAGGCGACGCCACCCTGGCCATCGACGAGGTCGCCGAGCGCGCCGTCGAGGAGCGGTTGGCCGCCGAGGGCGACATCGGCTTCTACTCCGAGGACCGTGGGCTGGTGACGTACGGGCGCCCCCGCGCCATCCTCGTGATCGACCCGATCGACGGCACCCGCCCGGCCGCGGCGGGGCTGGAGTCGTGCTGCGTGTCGGTCGCGGTGGTCCCGCCGTCGGAGGACGCCCGCCTGGGCGACGTGTCGTTCGGCGTGGTCGGGGAGCTCAAGACCGGCGACCGGTTCTGGGCCCGCCGGGGAGAGGGCGCGCACGCGGAGGCCGAGTCGGGCCAGCCGCGCCCCCTGAGGCCGTCGGCCAACACCGACCTCTCGGCCTTGTTCTGGACCGCGGGCCTGCGCGGGCGGCCGCTCCTTCCGACCAGCGTCGTGCTCGAGGAGCTCGTCGACGGCTCGAGCATGGGCGGGGGCTACTTCGACCTGGGGTCGGCCGCGTTCAACCTCACCCGCATCGCCACCGGCCAGCTCGACGCCTACGTCGACGTCGGCCGTCGGCTCGTCGACGAGGTCCCGGCCACCGAGGCTGCCTTCCTCGCTACCGGCGAGGGGTCGGTGTGCACCAACTTCCCCTACGACGTCGCCGCGGCGGCGCTGATCGCCGCCGAGGCGGGCGGCGTCGTGACGCACGCCGACGGGCGTTCGCTGTCGGACCATCCCGCCGTCGGCTCGTCGCGCCGCCACGGGCTCGCGGTGCTGGCGGCGTCGAACGAAACGCTGCACCGCCTGCTCCTCGACGCCCTCGAGCGCGGGATGGCCCGGCTCCGCGAGTGGGTCGAGGCGGGCCCGATCGGCGCCGGGATGCCCCATGCCCGACCCCGCCCACCCCTATGATGCGGCCGATCGCACTCCCCTAGGCAGGAGCTCTCGCCGTGGTCGTCGGCATCGTGGTGGGCGTCATCGTCCTCCTCATCGTCCTCGTGCTCGTCTTCATGTACAACGGGCTCGTCCGGCTCCGGAACCGGATCGACAACGCCTGGTCGCAGATCGACGTCCAGCTCAAGCGGCGCTACGACCTGATCCCGAACCTCGTGAACACGGTGAAGGGTTACGCCGAGCACGAGAAGTCCACCTTCGAGGCGGTCACCCAGGCGCGCGCCAACGCCATCAGCGCCCAGGGCCCGGCGCAGCAGGCGCAGGCCGAGAACGTCTTGAGCGGCGCGCTGAAGAGCCTGTTCGCGGTGGCCGAGGCCTACCCCGACCTGAAGGCCAACCAGAACTTCCTGAACCTCCAGGAGGAGCTGACCTCGACCGAGGACCGGATCGCCTACGCCCGGCAGTTCTACAACGACTCCGTGCTCTCCTATAACAACAGGATCCAAACGGTGCCGAGCTCGGTCATCGCCGGGATGTTCAGCTTCGAGAAGCGTGAGTACTTCGAGGGCGATCCCGAGGCGACCGGCCCGGTCAAGGTCGAGTTCTGAGCCCCCTGAGCCGCGGCTCCTGAGGTCCCGCCCTGTACGAGCAAATCGCGCGGAACAAGCGACGAACCTTCCTCCTGCTCCTGTTCTTCGTCGTGCTGATCGCGGCGGTCGCGATCGCCTTCGACTTCCTGCTCGGCTTCGGCGCTGTGGGCCTCGTGATCGCGGTCGTGATCGCGATCGGCCTGGCGCACTTCTCCTACTACTACTCCGACAAGGTGGCGCTGGCGGCGAGCCGCGCCCGTCCCGCCGACGGCCCCGAGTACCGCCGCTACCACAACCTGGTGGAAGGACTGTGCATCGCCGCCGGGCTACCCAAGCCCCGTCTGTACGTCGTCGACGACCCCGCGCCCAACGCCTTTGCGACCGGCCGCAATCCGAAACACGCCGCCCTCGCCGTCACCACCGGGTTGCTCCAAATGATGAACCGCGTCGAGCTCGAGGGGGTCATCGCGCACGAGCTGTCGCACGTCAAGAACTACGACATCCTCGTCTCGACGGTGGCAGTCACCGCCGTCGGCGCGATCGCGCTCATGGCCGACCTGGGCCTCCGGTTCCTGTGGTTCGGCGGGCGGCGCGACCGGCGCGACAGCGCCAGTAGCGGGAACGCGGGCGTGATCCTCGCCGTGCTCGCACTGGCTCTCCTCGTGCTCGCCCCCTTCGTGGCCCAGCTCATGCAGTTCGCCATGAGCCGCAAGCGCGAGCTGCTGGCCGATGCCAGCGGCGTGCACCTCACGCGCTACCCGCCCGGGCTCATCTCGGCACTCGAGAAGCTAAAGACCGACCAGGCAGTCGTGCACCACGCCACCCGCGCCACCGCCCAACTGTGGATCGAGTCGCCCCTCGACCGCGACCGCGAGCACAAGCGCACGTGGCTCAACCGCGCGTTCGACACCCATCCCCCGCTCGACGAGCGCATCAAGATCCTCAAGGAGATGTAGTGCATCGCCGTCGCGTGCCCGCCGGCCCCACCCTCGCCGTCGCGCTCGTCGTCGCCGTCGTGCTGGTCGCGTGCGGGGGCGGCGACGGCGACGGGAGGACGAGGCGGCGCCAGGCCCCGCCGACCACCGAGGCGCCGCCGGTGGCGCCGCTCACCGGCCTGGCCGACCCCGACGGCCAGGCCCAGGGGCGCCCGGCGCTCACCGTGAAGGTCGACAACCTCGACGGACAGGGCGTCCGGCCCCAGAGCGGCCTCGAGGCCGCCGACGTCGTGTACGAGGAGGTCACCGAGTACGGCATCACCCGCTTCGCGGCCGTCTTCCAGTCCCAGGTCGCTGCGGACGTCGGGCCGATCCGTTCCGTGCGGGCGATCGACCCCGACCTGGTGTGGCCCCTTGGCGGGGTGTTCGCCTACTCGGGCGGAGCCGGTCCCAACGTCGAGCGAATCCGGCAGGCGCCGGTGAACTCGCTCGACGAGACCGCCGCCGGAGATGCCATGTACCGCAGCGAGACGAAGGACGCGCCGCACGACCTCTTCGGGCGCACGCAAGCGCTCTTCGACCGCGGCGGCCAGCCGGTACCCCCACCGCCGCTCTTCTCGTACCTCGGCAAGCGCGGCTCGTTCGCGGGCGAGCCCGTCGTCGCGTTCACCGCCGGGTTCGCGCTCGGGTACGCACCGACATACACCTACGACTCCGCCACCCGCACCTGGAAGCGCGACATCGGCGGACAGCCCTTCGTGATGGCGAACGGCGCCCAGATCGCCCCCACGAACGTGATCGTGCAGTTCACCCAGTACACCGGCGGCGGGGAGGGCAACGTGATCGGCGAGGGCGACGCGTGGGTCTTCTCGGACGCGAAGCTCGTGCGGGGCCGGTGGGTGCGACCCGCGAGGGAGCAGCCGGCGCAGTACCTCGACGCCGCCGGCAAGCCGATCGAACTCGTGCCCGGCCCGACCTGGGTGGAGCTCCTGCCGATCGGCGCGCCCGTCGACGTGACCGCGCCCGCGCCGACGCCCTCGGCCCCGGCCCCGCCGAGGACGTGAGGCCTCGACCAGCGAGAAGCGCCGGAGGAAGAAGTCGGGACAGCGCGTAGACTGAGGGCATGGCCGCCGCCGAGCGCACGACCGGTACCGCCCGCGTCAAGCGCGGCCTGGCCGAGATGCTGCGCGGCGGCGTGATCATGGACGTGGTCACGCCGGAGCAGGCGAAGATCGCCGAGGACGCCGGCGCCGCCGCGGTCATGGCGCTGGAGCGGGTCCCGGCCGACATCCGCCGCGACGGCGGGGTGGCCCGCATGAGCGACCCGGCGATGATCGAGGCCATCCAGCAGGCCGTCACGATCCCGGTGATGGCCAAGTGCCGCATCGGCCACTTCGCCGAGGCGCAGGTGCTCGAGGCGCTCGGCGTCGACTACGTGGACGAGAGCGAGGTGCTCACCCCGGCGGACGAGGCGCACCACGTCGACAAGTGGGCGTTCACGGTGCCGTTCGTCTGCGGGGCCACCAGCCTGGGAGAGGCGTTGCGGCGCATCGCGGAGGGCGCGGCCCTGATCCGCTCGAAGGGCGAGGCCGGCACCGGCGACGTCAAGGAGGCCGTCCACCACCTCCGCAGCATCCTCGGCGCCATCCGCCGGCTGACGGTCGCCGACGAGCCCGAGCGATTCGCCGCCGCCAAGGAGCTGCGGGCCCCGGTCGAGCTCGTGCAGGAGGTCGCGGCGCGGGGAGAGCTCCCCGTCCCGCTCTTCTGCGCCGGCGGCATCGCCACCCCCTCCGACGCCGCCCTGGTGATGCAACTCGGCGCGCAGTCGGTGTTCGTGGGCAGCGGCATCTTCAAGAGCGAAGACCCCGCCCCCATGGCCAAGGCCATCGTCGAGGCCACCACCCACTACGCCGACCCCGCGATCGTGGCCAAGGTCTCACGCGGCCTGGGCCAGCCGATGCGGGGCGAGGAGGCCGAGAACGTCGACGTCAGGCTCTCGGAGCGCGGGTGGTAGCAGGAAGGCCTCCAGGTCGCCGCCATGAAGGCGGGGGTCCTCGCGCTCCAGGGGGCGTTTCGAGAGCACGCTGAGGTTCTCGACGCGCTCGGTGTCGAGCCGGTCGAGGTACGCGTCCCCACCCACCTGAGCGCGGTCGACGCGTTGTTCCTGCCCGGCGGCGAGTCGACCACCGTGGGAAAGCTGCTCGTGTCGTCGGGCCTGCTCGACCCGCTGCGGTCGCGCCTCGCCGACGGCCTGCCCGTGTTCGGCACGTGCGCGGGCATGATCCTGCTCGCCTCCCGGGTGCTCGACGGGCGCGCCGACCAGCCTGCGCTCGGTGCGCTCGACTGCACCGTCCGCCGCAACGCGTACGGTTGCCAGCGCGAGTCGTTCGAGGCCCGGCTGGAGATCAGCGGCCTCGACGGCGGCTTCCCGGGTGTGTTCATCCGCTCGCCCGTCGTCGAGGAGGTCGCGACCGGTGTCGAGGTGCTCGCGACCCACGACGACCGTCCCGTCCTGGTCCGGCAGGGGGCAGTGTGGGGCTCGACCTTCCATCCCGAGCTGTCCGGTGATCTCCGGCTGCACCAACAGTTCCTCGGTTCTTCGGGGGTGAGCGGATGAGCGGCCATTCGAAGTGGCACTCGATCAAGCACAAGAAGGGCGCCGCCGACAAGGCGCGCGGCAAGCTGTTCGCGAAGCTGATCAAGCAGATCGAGGCCGCGGCCCGCGAGGGCGGCGGCGACCCCGACGCCAACGCGACGCTTCGCACCATGGTGCAGAAGGCCCGTGACAACTCGGTCCCGCTCGACACGATCGAGCGCGCCGTCAAGCGGGGGACCGGCGAGCTCGAGGGGGTCCGCTACGAGTCGATGAGCTACGAGGGCTACGCGCCCAACGGGGTCGCACTCTACGTCGAGTGCCTCACCGACAACCGCAACCGCACCGGCGCCGAGATCAAGAACCTGTTCATGCGCAACGGCGGCTCGCTGGCGCAGCCCGGCGCGGTGGCGTGGCAGTTCGAGCGCAAGGGTGTGATCATCCTGGAGAAGCGCGCCGCCACCGAGGACGACCTCATGCTGGCAGTCCTGGACGCCGGGGCCGAGGACATCGCCGATCAGGGCGACACCTGGCAGGTGACTACCGGCCCCGCCGACCTACACGCCGTCCGCACCGCGCTCGACAGCGCCGGGATCGGGATCACGAGCGCCGACCTCACCATGCTCCCCTCGCAGACCGTCGCGCTGAGCGACGAGGGCAGCGCCCGGCCCGTCCTGCGCCTGATCGACGCCCTCGAGGAGCACGACGACGTGCAAGCCGTGTTCGCCAACTTCGACATCCCCGACGAGGTCCTGCAATTGGTGATGGCCTGAGCCGAGTGCGGCGACCGAGCGATCCCGACAAGGGAGGCCGACAAGGGAGGATGGCGTAATGGATCTGGACCGCGCACGCGACTTCATCCGCACGCACCACCACGCCGTCATGGCCACACGCCGCGCCGGCGGCCCGGTGCAGCTGTCGCCGGTCGCCTGCGGGGTCGACGGCGACGGCAACGTCGTCGTGAGCACCCGTGAGACGGCGATGAAGACGAAGAACCTCCGGCGGGACCCCTCGGTCTCGCTGTGCGTCATCAGCGACGGGTTCTACGGCGAGTGGGTGCAGGTGGACGGGCGCGCCACCATCGTCTCGCTGCCCGACGCGATGGTGGGGCTGATCGACTACTACCGGTCGATCTCGGGCGAGCATCCCGACTGGGACGACTACCGCGCCGCGATGGAGCAGGAGCGCCGAGTCCTCGTGCGCATCGACCTCGAGCGCGCTGGGCCCGACCGCAGCGGCTGAGCTCACACCGCTGGCGCCGGGTGCGCGGCCCCCTGGCGGCCGCTCGACCGCGGGTGTTTACTCGCGGTGCCAGGTGGCGGTGAGGGGAGCGGCAGGTCGACGAGCAGGGGGGATGCGGTGCGCATCTCGATGACCGTGAACGGTGCACCCGAGGAGCACGACGCGGAGCCACGGACGCTCCTGGTGCAGTACCTGCGGGAGGCGGCCGGGCTCACGGGCACGAAGGTCGGGTGCGACACCTCGTCGTGCGGGGCGTGCACGGTGCTCCTCGACGGCGAGTCGGTGAAGTCGTGCACGATGCTGGCGGCCCAGGCCGATGGCGCATCCGTGACCACGATCGAGGGTCTCGCGCACGACGGGCAGCTCCATCCCGTCCAGCAGGCCTTCCACGAGCACCACGGCCTCCAGTGCGGTTTCTGCACGCCGGGCATGGTCATGGCGGCGGTGTCACTTCTCGAGGAGATCCCGAGCCCGACCGAGCGGGATGTCCGTCTCGGCCTCGAGGGGAACCTCTGCCGCTGCACCGGCTACCACAACATCGTGCAGTCCGTGTTGGCGGCGGCTGCGGCCTCGTCGGGCGCCCCGGGGGTGCGGTCGTGACCGCGGTGCTGGGCACCCGGATGTTGCGCAAGGAGGACCCGGCGCTCTTGACCGGCGAGGCCCGCTACGTCGACGACCTCGTCGTGCCCGGCGCGCTCCACGCCAAGATCGTCCGCAGCCCGTATGCGCACGCGCGGATCAGCTCGGTCGACACGGCTGGCGCGGCAGCAATGCCGGGCGTCGTCGCGGTGCTCACCGGCGCCGACCTCCGCGACGAGTGGGAGAACCCGCTGCCCTGCGCGTGGCCGGTCACCGAGGACATGAAGAGCCCGGAGCATTGGCCGCTCGCCGTCGACGAGGCCTGCTACGTCGGTGAGGGCGTGGCGGTGGTGGTGGCCGACACGCCGGAGGCGGCTCGCGACGCCATGGAGTCGGTGGTCGTCGACTACGAGGAGCTCCCCGTGGTCCTCGACCTCGAGGACGCGGCCGCCGACCGCGAGCTCGCCAACACCGGCCTCGGCACCAACGTCTCCTACACCTGGAGCCTCACGCCCGACGACGCCGCCGTCGAGCGAGCCTTCGCCGACGCCACCCACACGGTGCAGGAGCGCTACCTCCAGCAGCGGCTCATTCCGATGGCGATCGAGCCGCGGGGGGTGCTGGTCGTGCCCGAGCCGTTCGGCGGCGAGTTCACCATCCGCTCCGCCACCCAGATCCCGCACATCCTCAAGGTTATGCTGGGCATCACGCTCGGCATCCCCGAGCAGAAGCTGCGGGTGGCGGTGCCGTCGGTGGGCGGCGGCTTCGGCTCCAAGCTCAACGTGTACGCGGAGGAGGCGCTGTGCCTGGCTCTGGCCCGGCGCCTGCGCCGGCCGGTGCGCTGGACCGAGGAGCGCACCGAGAACGCTCAGGCCACGGTCCAAGGCAGGGGCCAGATCCAGGACATCGAGCTGGCGGCCGGCGCCGAGGGACGGATCACGGCCGTGCGCGTGCGCCTCGTCGCCGACATGGGCGCCTATCTCCAGCTCGTGACGCCCGGCATCCCGCTGCTGGGCGCGTTTCTGTACCACGGCGTGTACGACGTCCCCGCGTACTCGTTCACGTGCACGGGCGTCTTCACCAACTGCACGCCCACCGACGCCTATCGGGGAGCGGGGCGGCCCGAGGCGACCTACGCGATCGAGCGCGCCATCGACGCCCTCGGGCGCGCGGTGGGCGTCGACCCGGCCGAGATCCGCCGCCGCAACTTCATCCCCGCCGACAAGTTCCCCTACGACTCCGCGGCCGGCCTCACCTTCGACAGCGGCGACTACGGCGGTGCGCTCACCGAGGCGCTGCGTCTCGTCGGCTACGAGGAGCTGCGAGCCGAGCAGGCGCGCCGGCGCCAACGCGGCGACGCGAGGCATCTGGGCGTCGGGCTGTCGTCATACGTCGAGATGTGCGGGCTGGCGCCCAGCCGGGTGCTGGCGTCGCTGAACTACTCGGCCGGCGGCTGGGAGTCGGCGACGGTCCGGATCCTGCCGACCGGGAAGGTGCAGGTGGTCACGGGCACGTCGCCGCACGGCCAGGGCCACGAGACGAGCTGGTCGATGCTGGTCGCCGAGCGGTTGGGCGTACCGCCCGAAGACGTCGAGGTGCTGCACTCCGACACTGCGATCTCGCCCCTCGGGCTCGACACGTACGGGTCGCGCTCGGTGGCTGTGGGCGGCACCGCGGTGTGGAAGGCGTGCGACAAGGTGATCGACAAGGCGCGGGCGATCGTGGCACACCAGATGGAGGCGGCCGAGGACGACCTCGAGCTCGTCGACGGCGAGTTCCGGGTGCGGGGCACGCCGGCGAAGTCGATGCCGCTGGCGCAGGTGGCGTTCGAGGCGTTCACGGCCCACAACCTGCCCGACGGGTTGGAGCCCAACCTCGAGGCGCAGGCCACCTGGGACCCACCCAACTTCACGTTCCCGTTCGGTGTGCACGTGGCCGTGGTGGAGGTCGACGAGGAGACCGGCGCGGTCGATCTCCAGCGGTACGTGGCCGTCGACGACTGCGGCAACCAGGTGAACCCGCTCATCGTGGAGGGTCAGGTGCACGGCGGCGTCGCCCAGGGGGTGGCCCAGGCGCTGTGGGAGGGCGCGGTGTACGACGAGGAGGGCAACCTCGTCACGTCGACGCTGGCCGACTATCTCCTGCCCTCCGCCGCCGAGCTGCCGAGCTTCGAGACCGGCACCACGGTCACACCGAGCCCGACGAATCCGATGGGGGTCAAGGGCGTGGGCGAGGCCGGCACGATCGCTGCGACCCCCGCGGTCGTCAACGCGATCGTCGACGCGCTGGCGCCGTTGGGCGTGACCGACGTCGAGATGCCGGCCGCGCCCCACCGGGTGTGGGCAGCCATCCAGCGGGCCAGGGACCAGCGGGCCAAGCAGGGGACACGATGATCCCGGCCGCCTTCGACTACAAGCGGGCGGGCTCGGCCGACGAGGCGGTTGCGCTGCTGGTCGAGCACGGCGACGAGGCCAAGCTCCTCGCGGGTGGGATGTCGCTGCTACCGCTCATGAAGCTCCGGCTGGCGACGCCGGCGGTTGTCGTCGACGTGGGCCGGCTCCGGGATCTCTCGTACGTCCGCGACGCCGGGGACCATGTCGGGATCGGCGCGCTCACCCGTCACCGCGACCTCGAGACCTCCGACGTGCTCGGCCAGCACTGCGCGGTCCTGCGGTCCATCGCGCACGAGGTCGGCGACCCCCAGGTGCGCCACCGGGGCACGATCGGCGGGTCGGTCGCGCACGGCGACCCGGCGTCCGACCTGCCCGGCGCGCTGCTCGCCCTCGACGCCACCTTCGTTGCCCACGGGCGGGGGGGAGAGCGCACCATCGAGGCGCGCGACATGTTCGGCGGGTTCCTCGAGACCGCGCTCGCCCCCGACGAGCTGCTCACCGAGATCCGAGTGCCCAAGACCGGGCCGGGCGGCTTCTCGTACCAGAAGTTCCAGCGGCGGGCCCAGGACTGGGCCATCGTGGGAGTTGTCGCCGTCCGCGACGGCGCGGCCCGGGTCGGCCTAGTGAACATGGGCCCGACGCCGCTGCGGGCCGGCGCAGTCGAGGAGGCGCTGGCCGGTGGTGCATCGGTGGCGGAGGCGGCCGAGCGCGCCGCCGAGGGCACCGAGCCGCCGTCCGACATCAACGCGAGCCCCGAGTACCGCGAGCACCTCGCACGCGTCCTTGTGCGGCGCGCGCTCGAGGCCTCTTCTTGACCCCACCGGCACCAGAGGTTGGCCCCCACGAGCCGGTGGGGGCCCCAGGACCCCTGCTCGCACGAGCCGCCACCCGCCGGTTCCGCCTGCCGTGAGCTCGACCGCGATCGCGGTGCTCGCGGCCGGCAGAGGGTCGCGGGTCGGGAGCCGCGCGCCCAAGCCGCTGCTCGAGCTGCGAGGGCGACCCCTGCTGGCG
>JBOGFI010000232.1:0-4680 GCA_050743365.1 Acidimicrobiia bacterium
CCCCAACATCCGGTAGCAGTGCACCCGCAGCTCATGGCGATGCGGTTCGATCGCAGCTTCGAACTCCATCAGCGGCGTGCGGAAGCATCGGTGTCGGCCAGCTCCACCAGCTTGCGGACCGTGTTGATGTTGCGGGCCGTCATCGACAGAGCCCCGTGCTCGTACTCATCGATCCTCACGAGCACCTCGCCGACGACTCTTCGAGCGTGGTCATCCACCCGCACAGATTGCTCCGTTCAGGTCGCCACCACGCACGCGGAAGTGATGCGCCTGGTAGCCGAAGATCGGTCGGCCGCAGCGCCCGAACCTGACCGCGTTGACGTCGATGAGGGCCGCCCACACATCCCCACCCGCACGCAACAACCGAAACAACGTCGGGCCTGCGCCCGCGTCACCCGCAGCCGCACCCGAGCCGTGCGATGAACCGTACCCACCAGCCAATCGTCGCATCAGCATGTGACAACTACGCCACAACAACTTTCGCGACAGCGGGTTTAGCCAGGGTCGAGCTTTGCTACCAGCGCGCGATCACGCGGGTAGCTCAGCAGCTCGACCGCCTCCGCGGGTGAGCACCATCGCAGCTCGTCGACCTCCCGGTTGGGCGTGAAGCCGGCTCCGGTCTCGCCGTCGGCGAGGTCCATCAGCCAGTAGCGGACCTCCTTGGGGCGCAGCTTGGCGTCCCGGTAGCGCGTTCTCCCGATCTCGGGCCCGAGCCGGCAGCCGAAGCCCGTCTCCTCCTCGACCTCCCGCGCCGCCGCCTCCTCCCACGACTCGCCGGGATCGAGCTTCCCCTTCGGCAGCGTCCAGTCCCCGTGGCGCGGGCGGTGCACGACCGCGACCTCGAGCCCGCCGCCGGGCGATACCCGCCGGAGCACGCCGCCGGCGGCGCGCACCACGTTGCGGCGGAACGGCCAGACCATCAGCGGCGGGGGATCAGAGCCAGGCCCGGAGCCGCCTCTTCCGAGCTGCCTTCCACGTGTCACCCCAGGCGGCGCGCGACGACTCGGCGTCGAGGCGCTCCATGGCGCAGAGCTGCCCGATCACGAATGTCTCGCGCGGCGAGGCCGCCGGGAGGGCGTCGCGCAGCCACCGCTCGGCCACCACCGCGTCTTGGTGCTCGCCCAGCACGTCCTGCACGTCCTCGAGTGCTTCTGCCAGCCGCTGCGCCGGCTTGCCGGCCACGCGCGTGACGGCCTCGGCCGCGTACCGGGCGCGCTTGGCCCGCTTGCGCACCTCGTGCAGCGCTTCGTCGCTGGGCTCGTCGCCGAGCTCGTCGACCGCGCTGGTGACGCGCTCCCAGGGCTTGCGGACCAGTTGGGGCGCCACGTCGCCGGCTGGGGCGTCGGCCTCGTCGAGGAGCATCGGCTGGTGCGCGGCGTTGACGAGGCGGTCGAGGAGCTCCAGGTACCGGCGGCTGCGCATCACCTCGAGCAGTGCCCCGCGCTTCTCGTCGCGGTCGCGGTCGAGGCGACGGAGCATCCCGGTCGCGGGCTCGCGGTCGGCCTCCGGAAGCCGGTCGACCTTGGCCTGGAGCCGCGCGAGGAGCACGTCGGCGTCGCGCACCGCGCCGAGCGCGGTGGCCAGCCACTTCAGCTCGTCGCGCATGGAGTCGTTCCACTCGGTGTCGAGGAGCTCGCGGAACGTCCGCAGGTCGGAGCGGAGGCGGCGGGTGGCGACTCGGGCCTGGTGGACGCCTTCGGGGTCCTCGCCCAGACGGACGACGGGGTCGTGCGCCACCAGGCGGGCCACGGACGCGGCGACGGCGGCGCGCAGCACGTCGCCCGCAGGACCGGTCTTGGCCAGTCTCGGGGGAGGACGGACGTCGGGGGGGTCGAGGGCGCGCGGCCCCAGCGCGCGCACGACCTTGGGCGTGGGCGCCTCCTCCTCGGCGGCGCCGGCATCCCGCAGGCGGCCGACCACGGCTCCGGCGAGGTCGCTCCCGGCGCGCTCGCGCAGCTCCACCTCGAGCTCCCGGAACCTGGCCGCGACGCGGCCGCCGTCGAGCACCGACACCTCGTCATCGACGACCTCGGCGAGGGCCTCGCCCTCGGCGTCGTGCAACTCCACCCGACGTCGCAGCGTGCGGATATTGCTGACCGGCTCTACCGGGGCGGTGCGCACGAGCCCCAGAACGAGGTCGAGGGCGCTCGCCGGGGGGGTGCCCGGCGCCCCGTCGAAGCGGTGCTCGTCGCGGGAGAGGAGCGAGCCGTTGCCGTCACCCGGCGCGGGTAGCTTCACGAGCCAGCCCTCATCGTTGCGGTACCGCAGGCTCGCGCCCGAACGGGCGAGCCGCAGGTCGGACGTGTCGAAGTAGGTCGCCTGGAGCCGCAGCGTCTCGGCCGTCACCGCCGAGACGCCCTCGGCTACGCCGCTCAGGTCGGGGAGGCGGAAGCCGGGCGCCGGGGCGAGCTTGACCTCACGTTCGGTCGTCATGACTCGGCGAGAGGCCGAGCTCGACGGTCACGCTCGTGCACCGGCACCGCTCCCGCTCGGTTGCGCCCGGGCGATGGCGAGCTCCTGGAGCTGCCGGTGGGTGTCGACGCCTTCCGCGGTCGGCACCCGGTGCCAGGTGCCATCGCTCGCCAGCTCCCACGCCAGCGTGTCGTCGGCGAGATTGATGGCCAGGATCTCGTCGAGGCGCGCCCGCAGACCGGCTTCGGTCACGGGTACCAGCGCCTCGACGCGTTGGTCGAGGTTGCGGGGCATGAGGTCGGCCGAGCCGATGAGGTACTCGGCGGAGCTGGTGTCGGCGCCGAAGCGGTACACGCGGGAGTGCTCCAGGAACCGTCCGACGATCGAGCGCACCCGGATCGTCTCCGACAGCCCCGGCACCTGGGGCCGTAGGCAGCAGATGCCCCGCACGACGAGCTCGATGGGCGTTCCCGCCTGGGACGCCTCGTACAGCGCGTCGATGAGCTCGGGGTCGGCGAGGCTGTTCATCTTCATCGTGACCCGGCCGGCGGCGCCCTTGGCGGCCTCACTCCGGATCCGCTCGACGATCTGAGGACGGAGGGCGACCGGCGCCACCAGCAGCTTGCGGTACCGGCCCGGGCGGCTGTAGCCCGTGAGGTAGTTGAACAGCTCGGAGAGGTCGGCGCCGAGGTCGGGGTCGGCGGACAGGATGCCGATGTCCTCGTAGAGGACGGCGGTCTTGGGGTTGTAGTTACCGGTGCCGACGTGGCAGTAGCGGTGGATGCCGTCGGCCTCCTGGCGTACCACGAGCAGGATCTTGGCGTGCGTCTTGAGGCCGACGAGGCCGTACACGACGTGGATGCCGGCGTCCTCGAACAGCTGAGCCCGCTCGATGTTGGCCTGCTCGTCGAAGCGCGCCTTGAGCTCGACCAGCGCCACCACCTGCTTGCCCTGCTCGGCGGCGTGGATGAGCGAGCGCACGAGCGCGCTGTCGGGACCGGCGGTGCGGTACAGGGTCTGCTTGATCGCGAGCACATCGGGGTCGCGCGCGGCCTGGTCGACGAACGCCTCCACCGAGGTGGCGAACGAGTCGTAGGGATGGTGGACGAGCACGTCGCCACTCTTGAGCACGCGGAACAGGTCGGGGGGCGCGTTCGTGTCGGCGCTGGCGAGGGTGGGTTGCGTCTGCGGCGTCCACGGCTCGTCCTTGAGGTCGGTTCGGTCGAGCGCGTAGAGCGCCCAGAGCCCGCTGAGGTCGAGAGGCCCGTCGACCACGTACACCTCGGACTCGGTGAGCTCGAGCTCGCGGCAGAGCGTCTCCACCACTTCCCTGGTCATGGTGGCATCGACCTCGAGCCGCACGACCTGGCCGAACTTCGTGCGGCGGCGCAGGACCGTCTCCATCGCCTCGAGGAGGTCGACCGCATCCCCGGCGAGCTCGATGTCGGCGTCGCGTGTGACCCGGAACGGGTAGCGCTCGAGGATCTCCATTCCCGGGAACAGCGCGTCGAGCCGCGCCGCGATCACCTGCTCGAGGGGCACGAACCGCTCGTTGTCGGGCATGACGACGAACCGCGGGAGCAGGGGCGGGACCTTGACCCGGGCGAAGCGCTCCTCGCCCGTCTTGGGGTTACGCACGACGACAGCCAGGTTGAGCGACAGGTTGGAGATATAGGGGAAGGGGTGCGCGGGGTCGACCGCCAGCGGCGTGAGCACGGGGAAGACCTGCTCCTCGAACACCTCGACGAGGTAGCGGCGATCATCGTCGGAGAGCTCGTCCCAGTCCGCGAAGCGGATACCCACCTCCTCGAGCGCGGGCGCGATGTCCTTGGTGAACACGGCTGCCTGCCGAGCGACCAGCTCCTCCACCTGGGGACGGATGGCCCGGAGCTGCGCGGCGGGGTCCCTGCCGTCGGGCGAGATGGCGCGCAGGCCCGCGTCGAGCTGCTCTCGCAGTCCCGAGACGCGCACCTGGAAGAACTCGTCGATGGCCTGACTGAAGATGGCGAGGAACTTGACCCGCTCGAGCAGGGGGATCGACGCGTCCTCGGAGAGGGCCAGCACGCGGCCGCTGTACTCGAGCGACGAGAGCTCCCGGTTCAGATAGCGCAGCCCGGGCTCGAACGCGACGCGCGCGTCGCGGCGATGCGCGGCGGCCTCGTCCGCCGCCTCGAGCGAATGTTCGAGGCCGGCCATGCGCTTCATGCTACCGACCTTCCGTTTCGCCCGTCCCGGGGCGCGACGTCGGCGACCCGCCTCGTGGGGAGG
>JBOGFI010000233.1:0-16366 GCA_050743365.1 Acidimicrobiia bacterium
CGCCGAGACCGGCTCGGAGGAGGCACGCGGCCCGATCTCCCGGCCGAGCCGAACGAGCTCCCCGACGAGGAACGCATGCGCCGCGGCCTGCGGGCAGCGCGCCGCCGCGATCGCCACGTGATCGCGCGTCATGCCGAGGACCAGCTCGGCCTCCGCCACCAGCTCGGCGGTGAGCTGGCAGCCGCGGTGCGCAGAGAGGTCGATGCCGTGCTCGCGCATGACCTCGACCGCGCCGGCCGGGGCGCCGACATCCCAGGCCCGCGTGCCAGCCGAGCGAACCCGCGCCTCGGCCCCGCGGTCGGCAAGACGGCGTCGCAGGATCGCCGCCGCCATCGGCGAGCGGCACGTGTTCCCGGTGCACACGAACAGGACTTCGATGGCGGCGGAGTGTACCGACGGTCGCGCGCGCCGCGGCCCGCCCCGTCGCCGTCTATCCCGTCCGCGTGCGCGACGACGCGCTCGAGGTGGCACTCCCCGGCGGAACGCAGCTACAACGCGCCACCCGAGACCGCGGGGAGGATCACCACCTCGGCGCCGTCACCGACCGGCGTGGCGAGCCCGTCGCCGCCGCGGACGCTCGCTCCGTCGACGAAGAGGTTGACGTGGCGACGCACCTCGCCCCGCTCGTCGAGGGCGCGCTCGCACACGCCCGGGTGACGTTCGGCCAACTCCGCCAGGACGGCGGCGACGGTCGCCGCACCGTCCCCGGCGTCGGACAGGTCGACGTCCACGCGGCTGTGCCCGTCGGCGAAGCGCCGGAGCGCGCGAGGCACGACGACCGTCACGCGCACGGGGCGCTACGCCAGCCCGGCGGCCCGCACCGAGAGGACAGGCGGCAGCCGAGAGGCGAGCAGCTCCCAGGTCTCGCCCTCGTCGGCCGAGCCGTAGACCTCGCCCGAGCGGGTGCCGAAGTAGAGGCCGGCGGGATCGAGGCCGTCGGTGCAGAAGGCGTCGCGCAGGACGGTGACATAGGCGCCGTCCTGGGGTAGGCCCTTGGCGAGCGGCTCCCACGAGACCCCGCCGTCCGTCGTGCGGAAGACACGGCACCGGGCGTCGACCGTCCAGCGGCGCTCGTCGGCGGTGAGCGGGATCACATAGGCCACGCCCGACCGGCGGGGGTGGGCGACGAGCGGGAAGCCGAAGTCCGATGGCAGGCCTTCGGCGATGTCGCGCCACGAACCGCCGAAGTCGTCGCTGCGGTACACACCCCAATGGCCCTGGAGGAAGAGCGTGTCCGGCTCGACCGGGTCGACGGCGGCCCGGTGCACGCATTGGCCGAAGGCGGGGAGCGTGTCCGGCCCCGCCTCGGCGCGGATGCCGGCGTTGGCGGCCTCCCACGTGGCGCCGCCGTCGTCCGTCCGGTAGACGCCGCCCGAGGAGATCGCGACGAGGAGCCGGCGGGGGTCGTTCGGGTGGACGACGATCGAGTGAAGGCACAGACCGCCGAAGCCCGGCTCCCACACCGGCCGGTGCGGGTGGTCCCAGAGGCTGCGCACCAGCTCGAAGTTGGAGCCGCCGTCGTCGGAGCGGAAGAGGGCAGCCGGCTCGACCCCCGCGTACACCACCGCGGGCTGCCCCGAGCCCGCGGGCTGGAGCTGCCAGATGTGCTCGACCGCCGCGCCCGTGTCGCGGGGGAACTTCAGGTTGCCGACGGCGGGGTCGGTCCAGGTGACGCCGAGGTCGTCGCTGAGGCGCACCACCGAGCCCCAGTGGTCACTGGTGCTGCCGGCGAGGAACCTCGATCTCCCGTCGCGCTGGTCGATGGCCAGCGAGTACGCCTGCTCGCCCGGGAGGTGAGGTCCGGACGCCTCGACGCGCCAGCGGTCGTCGGACCGCAGGACGAACACGCCCTTCGCCGTCCCGACGAGCACCGCGATGTCATCCACGGCCCGAGGCTAGGCGCGGCGGGGCGAAGACGTCAGCCGAGGTGATCGAGCACGAGGCGCTCGGCCCGGGCGGTGTCCTCCTGGAGGAAGAAGTGCCCGCCCGCCACCGTGACCAGCCGGGCGCCGGCCCGCTCGGCCTGGGCCGCGAACCACGCGGGCGGCAGGTCGGAGCGGTCGCCACAGACGACCGTCGCCGAGGCGGTGAGCGAGCCCAGGTGATTCCAGGCCTGGAGCGCGCCCTGCTCGTACGAGGACACCTCGAAGATCGTCGCCTCGGCGGCGGGCGGGCACGCCAGCTCGACGCGGCCGTCGGGCCGGTCGACGAACCCCCAGCGCACGTAGGCCTCGAGCGCCTCGGGCGCGAGCTCGTCGAGCGGCGGGCGGCTCCCGTAGGACCGCAGCACGGTCTCACGGTCGGGCCAGACCTCGCGCCGCTTGCGCGCGATGGCGGCCATGAAGTTGCCGCCGTTGCCCGGGCCCTCACCGCGCTCGCGCATCGGGTGGTCCACGTGCGAGAAGGCGATCGCCTCGCACAGCAGCAGCTTCCCGATCAGACCCGGCCGCAGCCGGTCGACGAGGGTGGCTACACCGCCGCCGAGCGACTGGCCCAGCGCGACGACGTGATCGAGGCCGAGATGGTCGAGCACCGCGAGCACGTCTCCCGCCAGGAGGTCGAAGGCGTAGTCGGCCACCTCCGTGGGGGCGTCGGTGCCGCCGTGGGCGCGCAGATCGACGCCGACGGGATGGAACCGGCCCCGCAGCTGTCGGGCGAGAGGATCGAAGAGCCCGGCGCAGAACCCGTTGGGATGCAACAGCAGGAGCGGCGCGCCGTCGCCGCCCCAGTCGAGCGCCGCGACCCGCAGGCCGTCGTGCTCGACGGCGACCGGCTTCGGCCCCTTCGTCAGACCGGCTCGGCCGCCAGCATGGCGCCCAGCTTCAGGAGCTGCGGCGTCGCCCCGCCCAGCGTGAGCTCGAGCTGCTTGGCCCACAGGAAGTAGCGGTGCAGCGGGTAGTCGCGGTCGACGCCGATGCCGCCGTGCAGGTGCTGGGCCGCGTGCACCACGCGCTGGCCGCCGTCGGCGGCCCAGAACTTCGCCACCGCCACCTCGGCCGCCGCCGGCAGGCCCTCCTCCAGACGCCAGGAGGCCTGCAGGGCGGTGAGGCGCACGGCCTCGGTGTCGATGTAGGCGTCGGCGGCGCGCTGGCCGACGGCCTGGAACGTGGCGATGGGCCGATCGAACTGCTCGCGGGTCTTGGTGTACTCGGCCGTGAGCCGCAGGGCCTCCTCGCACACGCCGGTGGCGACCGCGCACAGCGCCGCAGTCGCCCGCTCGACCATCCACTCCACCACCGCCGTCCCGGAGCCGCCGTCGCCCAGCACGTCGGAACCGCTGACGCGCACGCCCGCGAGCTCGATCCGGGCCTCGGGGATCCCGCTGGTGGTGTCCTGGCGCTCCACGGTCACGCCGTCGGCGCGCGGATCGATAATCGACACGGCCACCCCGCCGCCGGCGTCGTCGTCGAGGCGCGCCGACACGAGCACGCGCTCGGCGATCAGCCCGGCCGGCACGCACACCTTGACGCCGTCGAGCCGCCAGCCGTCGCCGTCGCGCCGGGCGGTCGTGACCGGGTGCAGGGCGTCGGTGCCCGACTCCACCAGCGCAGCCGTGAGCACGGTGTCTCCCGACACGACACCGGGGAGGTGCTGCTGCCTCTGCTCGACGGTGCCGAACTCGGCGATCGGCAGCGCACCCATTGCCAGTGTCGGCAACGCCGGCACCGGCGCGACCGTGCGCCCGACCTGCTCCAGCAGCAGGCACAGGGCCACGAACCCCAGCCCGCCGCCGCCGGCATCCTCGGGCACGGCGATGCCCAGCAGGTCGGCCTGGGCCAGCTCGCGCCACGTCTGGCGGTCGAAGTGCTCGTCGCCCGCCTCGAGCTCCTTGAGCCGCGCGTGCGTCACCCGGTCCTCGAGGATCTGCTTGGCCAGGTCGCGGACCGCCTCCTGCTCCTCGGTGAACGAGAAATCCATCTCTATTGCTCCGTTCGCCGCGGCGCAGGGTACCTGCGCCGCGATCGCTCACTCCGCGTGCTCCGCTGCGGGCGGCGGCCGGACGGCCGCCGTCCTCGCTCCGCGCGAGTCACAGGGCCGGTGCTCGCCTCGCGCTGGTCATGCCCCTTCTCCTACCTCTTCGCCATCGGCATGCCGAGGCCGAACACCGCGATCAGGTCGCGCTGGATCTCGTTGGTACCGCCGCCGAACGTGAGGATGAGCAGGCTGCGGTAGTAGCGCTCGAGCCGCGACTTGAGCACGGCCTCGGGGGCACCCTCCTTCAGGTAGCCGCGCTCGCCGATCACCTCGAACAGCAGCCGGAATGCCTCGAGGTAGAACTCGGTGCCGAACACCTTCGTCGAGGACGCGTCGGCGACGTCGACCGGCCGGCCCTCGCTGGCCGTCCAGGCCACCTTCCAGTTGATGAGCCGCAGGAACTCGAGGCGGGCGTGCACGCGGGCCAGGTGGAGCTGCACCCACTCCTGGTCGACGACGCGCCGGCCGTCGGCGAGCTTGGTGTCCTGGGCCCAGTGGCGGACCTCGGCGAGGGCGCGCTCGACGATCCCCGACGAGCACAGCGTGACCCGCTCGTGGTTGAGCTGGTTGGTGATGAGCGACCAGCCGTTGTTCTCGCCGCCGACGAGGGCCGAGGCCGGCACCCGCACGTCGTCGTAGTAGGTCTGGTTGATGTCGTGCTCGCTGGTGAGCTGCATGGGCACGACCTTCACCCCGGGCGTGTCCATGGGCACGACGAACATCGAGATGCCCTTGTGCTTCTTGGCCTCGGGGTCGGTGCGGGCGGCGAGCCACACGTAGTCGGCGTCGCCGGCGAGGCTGGTGAAGATCTTCTGCCCGTTGATCACGTACTCCTCGCCGTCGCGGACGGCCCGGGTCGTGAGCGCGGCCAGGTCGGTCCCCGCTCCCGGCTCCGTGTAGCCGACGCAGAAGTGGATCTCGCCCGCCAGGATGCGGGGAAGGAAACGCTCCTTCTGCTCGTCGGTGCCGAAGTTCATGATCGTGGGGCCGACGGTGTTGATCGTGAGCATGGGCACCGGCGCGCCCGCGCGCATGGACTCGTCGAAGAAGATGAACTGCTCGATGGCGGATCGACCCTGGCCTCCGTACTCCTCGGGCCAGCCGATCCCGAGCCACCCGTCCTCGCCCATCTGGCGGACGACCTTGCGCATCGCGGGCCCGACCCCGTGGCCGCGCGCCAGCTCCTCCTCGATCTCGGGCGTGAGGAGACGCGAGTAGTACGCGCGCAGCTCGCGGCGGAGCGCCTCCTGCTCCTCGCCGTACCCGACGTGCATCAGGCCTCCCCGATCGGGAACGCGACCACGCTACAGGCCGAGCGGCTCGAGCACGCCGGTGCGAGTGCCGGTGGTGAATCCGCCGTCGACGACGAGAGCGTGGCCCGTCACGAACGACGCATCGTCGGATACGAGGAACAGCGCCGCCGCCGCGATCTCCTCGGGCCGGCCGAAGCGTCCGAGCTTGTGCCCTTCCCGATACCGCTCCCGGTACTTCGCCATCCCCTCGCCGCCCATGACCGACTCGAACATCGTCGTCCCCTCGATGAAGCCCGGGCAGATGCAGTTGGCGCGGACGCCGACGCGCCCGTAGTCGATGGCAAGGTTCTTGGTGAGGAGCACGACTGCGCCCTTCGACGCGTTGTACGCGCTGCCGCCCTCGGTGCCCTCGATGCCCTCGATGCTGGCGACGTTGACGAGGCTCCCCGACCGCTGCTCCAGCATCGGGGCCAACGCGTGCTTGCACACGAGGAAGGTGCCCGTGAGGTTCACCCGCACGACCCGGTCCCACTCGGCA
Source organism: Acidimicrobiia bacterium (assembly GCA_050743365.1). Taxonomy (GTDB): domain Bacteria; phylum Actinomycetota; class Acidimicrobiia; order IMCC26256; family JACDBD01; genus JBOGFI01. Next base: position 5,767 of record JBOGFI010000233.1, read on the forward strand.
ACATCGAGGAGGTGGACGGGCCCGCCACCGGCGACGCCCGCCGCGTTCACGACCGCGTCGAGGCGGCCGTGCTCGCGGACCGTGCGTCCGACCGCGTCGGCGACCGCGGCTTCGTCGGTCACGTCGGCGACGTGGATGTGCTCGCCCTCGTGCAGGTCGATCCGCACGACTTGCGCGCCCTCGGCAGCGAACCGGTCCGCGCAGGCGGCGCCCAGGCCCGACGCCGCTCCGGTGACGAGCGCGACCTTGCCGTCCAGTCGGGCCATCGCAGTATGCTCATTGAAACGTGTTCTAGTCGTCAAGGACGGGGGTCGGCGGGGCCCATGAAGTTCGCGCTCTTCTATGAGATCCCGGTGGCCAAGCCGTTCACGGAGGGCAAGGAGCACCAGGCGTACAAGAACACCCTGGAGCAGGCGGTGCTCGGCGAGCAGGCCGGCTTCGACTCCTTCTGGACCGTCGAGCACCACTTCCTCGAGGAGTACTCGCACTGCTCGAACCCCGAGGTCCTCTACGGCGCGATCGCGGCGCGCACGACCCGCATGCGCCTCGGCTACGGCGTGCGCCTGCTGCCGAAGCCGTACAACCACCCCATCCGCAGCGCGGAGTCGGCGGCGGTGCTCGACCTGATCTCCGACGGGCGGGTCGAGTTCGGCACCGGACGCTCGTCGACCCGAGCGGAGATCGAGGGCTTCGACATCGACCCCGACGACACCCGCGCCATGTGGTCGGAGGCGCTCGAGCACATCGTCGGCGCGTGGACCGAGGAGTACTACCAGGCCGACGGGAAGTACTGGCGAATGGGTGGGCCGCGCCGGGTGCAGCCCAAGCCGCTCCAGAAGCCGCACCCGCCGCTGTGGGGCGCGACGAGCAGCGCCGACGGCCACCGCGAGATCGGCCGCCACGGCATCGGGCTGTGCTCGTTCACGGTCGGCGTGCCGCCCGAGGACCTCGTCGAGCGCATCGCCATGTACCGCCAGGGCCTCGAGGAGTGCGAGAAGCCCGTCGGCAAGTTCGTGAACGACCGGGCGGCGACGTTCACGATGGTGCACTGCGCCGACACCAACGAGGCCGCGTTCGCGGACGCCGAGGAGTCGTTCCCGTGGTACATCCAGACAGCGGTGCGCCACATCGGGTCGCTCGTGGACTGGATGGAGGGCAAGGACCTCGGCACGTACAGCTACGCCGCCGAGATGGCCAAGCACGACAAGGACGGCACCCTCGATGGCTTGAACTTCGAGTACCTGCGCGAGAGCGGCTCGGCCGTCGTCGGCGACCCCGAGCGCTGCATCGAGATCGGCAGGCGCTACGAGGCCGCCGGCTGCGACCTGCTGCTCTGCCTGGTGAACCCGTACAAGATCCCGCACGAGAAGGTGATGCGCTCGATCGAGCTCCTGGGCGAGCGGGTGATCCCGCAGTTCTCGTAGAGCTCTACGCGGCGACTCCCTCGATGATGCTCGTCACGGTCAACCGGCCTTCAAGAGGTCGATGGTCGTGAGATCGTCGCCCAGCACGATGTCGCCCGCGAAATGCTCGGCGGCGAGTGAACGCCAGTCGTCGCGCTGTTCGGGCGCCATGGCGGGGACGTAATGCGTCAGGACAAGCGTGCCTACACCGGCGCGAGTGGCAGTACGGGCAGCGTCCTCGACGGTGGAGTGGTAGTCGACGATTTCCTGGAAGCGGGCATTGGGCACGAGTCGCACGAGGTCTTCCCGAATCACGGTCTGAACGTATACGTCGGCGCCCGTGCATAGCTCGTCGAGCCCCGAGCACGGCACTCCGTCGCCGCCGAGCACGACCGAGCGCCCATCGTCCTCGACCCTGTACGCGAGGGTGGGCTCGACCGGCCGATGATCAGTGGCGGCGACGCGCACCGCCGCCGAGCCCACCTTGAAGCGAGCGTCAGGCGCCACCTCCGTGACCTCCACCATCGGACGCCATGTCAGGTCGGCATGGTGAGCCAGCCGGTAGCGGATGTCGTGTGCCAGCGCGGCGAGTGTCGCGTCGACGACCTCTCCTATCCCGTGCGGACCGAAGACCGACAAGCTCGAAGGTTCCCCGCTCATGACCCAGTGCGTGGTGATGACGTCGTTCAGGTCGGTGAGATGGTCACTGTGGAGATGCGTGACGAGCACTGCGCTCAACATCGGCGGGAGCACGCCCGCGGCGACCAGGCGCATCAGCACTCCACGGCCGCAGTCCACGAGCAGCGTGCACCCCGCGGAACGTACGAGCGTCGCCGGCCCGGCGCGGTGCGGATCGGGAATCGGGCTACCCGTGCCCAACAGCGTGATCTCCATGAGCAACCATCCCTCCGGCTCTCGTTGCCACTCTCTCATTGCAGCTCGCGCTGCTCGCCGGTGAGGTCGATGCGCAGGAACCTGGACGCTACCGTCGACCTTCAACAGGCTGCAACGAGTTCAAGTTCAAGGGGGGACGCCGTGGCCGAGTCGCCGGTGATCGTCGAGGCCGCCATCAACGGCCTCACCAGCAAGGAACGCAACCCGCACGTGCCGGTCACCCCGGACGAGATCGCGGCCGACGCGCTGCGGTGCCTCGCGGCGGGCGCGGCCGTCGTGCACAACCACGTCGACGTCTTCATGGTCGAGGGCGATGTAGCGGCGGCGCGGTACCTCGAGGGGTGGCGGCCGATCCTCGCCGAGCGGCCCGACGCGCTGCTCTACCCGACCACGAACGCCGGCCCCGACGTGGAGACGGCGTACGCGCACATCGCGCCGCTGGCCGAATCGGGGCTGCTGCGGCTCTCGCTGTGCGACCCCGGCTCGGTGAACCTCGGCGGCTACGCCTCCGACGGTCTGCCCGGCGCCGGGTTCGTGTACGCGAACTCGTTCGACGACATCCGCCACCAGCTCGGGCTGTGCGAGCGGTACCGCCTGGGCCCGAGCATGGCGATCTTCGAGCCCGGCTTCCTGCGCACCGCGCTGGCATGGCACGACGCCGGGCGCCTCCCCGCCGGCGCCATGGTCAAGCTCTACTTCGGCGGCGAGATCAGCTCCCTGGCCGGCTTCGGGCTTCCGCCCACGGCCACGGCGCTCGACGCCTACCTCGAGATGCTCGACGGCACCGACCTGCCGTGGGCGGTGGCCGTGCTCGGTGGCGATGTCATCGAGAGCGGCATAGCCCGTCTCGCGCTCGAGCGCGGGGGGCACGTGCGCGTCGGGCTGGAGGACCACGCGGGCAGGGAGCAGCCCATGAACGTCGAGCTCGTCACCAAGGTCGTCGAGCTGTGCGTCGAGGTCGGACGCCCGGTGGCGACGTGCGACGAGGCCGTCGAGCTGCTGGCGCTCCCCGAGCAGGCCGCCGCCGGAGCCTCGTGATGCGGTTCCACCAAGCGGTGGCGTTCCTCGAGACGGACCAGCTGCTCGAGCTGTGCCAGGCGTGCGACGGCATGGGTTATGCCGGCATCTACATCTCCGACCACCTCTTCTACCCGAAGGAGCTGAGGTCGCGGTACACGTACTCCCCCTACGAGGACGGGTCGCCGATCTGGTCCGCCGACGCGAACTGGCCCGACACCTGGTGCCTGGCGTCGGCGATGGCCGCGGTCACACAGCACCTCCATTTCACCAGCGGTGTCTACATCGCGCCCGCGCGCGACCTGTTCACGGTGGCGAAGCTGGTGGGCACCGCCGCCTACATCTCGGGCAACCGGGTGCACTTTGGTGTGGGCGCAGGCTGGTGCAAGGAGGAGTTCGACGCCACCGGGCAGGACTTCCACAACCGGGGCAAGCGCCTCGACGACATGATCCCGGCGCTGCGCGCGCTGTGGTCCGGCGGTTGGGTCGAGCACCACGGCCCCTACTACGACTTCGACCCGCTCCAGATGAACCCGTCGCCCAACAAGCCAATCCCGATCTACGGCGGCGGGCACAGCGAGCCCGCGCTGCGACGCGCGGCGCGCCTTTGCGACGGGTGGCTCGCAGCCAGCGCCTACAGCCCCGACGACGCCCGGCACTATCTCGGGAAGATGCGGGAGCACCTCGAGGCGGCCGGCCGCGAGGGCGAGGCGTTCACGATCTACCTCGCGCTCAACGCCCTCCCCGACGTCGACCTCTACCGTGAGTTCGAGGACGCCGGCGTCACCGACATGATCTGCGCGCCGTGGATGCTGGCCGAGATGTCGGACGCCAAGGACTACCGCTCCGCCGTCGACGCCAAGCTGAAGGCGACCGAGGACTTCGCCACCACCGTCATCGCCAGGATGTGAGATCTAGAAATGCCTGCCAGCCCGATGCTGGCCGCCGGGATTGCGCGGGAGCGGCGAGCGGCCCGGAGGGCGGCGGCAGGTACCCTGCCGCCGAGCGAGCGCGACCAGGAGTCAGAGACGGTCGGGGTTCAGGAGGGCGTCGGTGCCGCCGTCGGCGAACAGCACGGTGCCGTGCACCCACGAGCCGGGGCCGAGGAGGAACCACACCGCCTCGGCGATCTCCTCGGGCTCGCCCCACCGGCCCAGGGGGATGGGGTAGGCGCGGATGAGCGGCCCGGTCACCGGGTGCTGGAGGGCCTGGCGGGTGAGGTCGGTGAGCACGGGCCCGGGCGCGACCGCATTGAGGCGGACGCCGGCCTGGCCCCAGTCGGGCGCCCGTCGCCGTACCGCGCGCGCCAGCGCCAGCTTCGACTGGGCGTAGACGAGCTCACCGTCGAGGCTGTCGGCGAGCGCGGCCGCTCCCTCCTCGTCGTCAGCGAGCAGCAGGTCGACGAGCGCGGCCTCGCCCATGGGCGCGGCGGTGGCCGAGTTCGACGCGATCGCGACCGCGGCCGGGCGCTCGCCCCGCTCCAGCAGCGGGCGGAGCCGGTCGAGCAGCGCGACCGCCCCGAAGTAGTCGACGCGCGCCACGAGCGACGGCGGCGCCCCCGTGCTGCCGCCGATGCCGGCGGCGACAACAAGGCCGTCGAGGGCGTCGCCCGCCGCGCGCGCCACTGCGTCGACCGCGGCCGCCCGTCCCTCGGCGCTCGCCAGGTCGGCCTGCACCTCGGCGTCGCGCACGTCGACGCCGATCACCGCGTGCCCTTCGGCCTCGATGCGGGCGCGGATGGCCCCGCCGATCCCACCGGCCGAGCCGGTGACGGCGATGACGCTCATGGTCCCTCCCGAGCCGCGGCGGCCCGACGGTAGCCTGACGGGCACGTCAGCGAACTGACACTTCCCGGGAGGTTGAGCGGTGCTCGACTGCAAGGTGGCGGGTGGCAGCGTCGTCGACGGCACCGGGTCCCAGCGGCAGCGGGCCGACGTCGGCATCCGCGACGGTCGCATCGTCGCGGTGGGCGAGGTCGACGAGGCCGCGACGCAGACGATCGACGCCGACGGGCTCGTCGTCGCTCCCGGGTTCGTCGACATCCACACCCACTACGACGCCCAGGTGTTCTGGGACCCGGCGCTCACGCCGTCGTCGCTGCACGGCGTCACGACGATCGTCGGCGGCAACTGCGGCTTCACGATCGCACCCCTCGAGCCCAGCGAGGCCGACTACCTCATGCGCATGCTCGCCCGCGTCGAGGGCATGCCCCTCGAGTCGCTGGCCGCCGGTGTCCCCTGGGACTGGCGCACGTACGGCGAATGGCTCGACCGGCTCGACGGGACGCTCGCGGTGAACGCCGGATTCCTCGTCGGGCACTCGGCGATCCGGCGGGCGGTAATGGGCGCGGCCGGCACCGGAGTCGCCGCCACCTGCGAGCAGGTCGACACGATGGTGCGGCTGCTGCGGGAGTCGCTCGCCGCCGGGGGTCTCGGGTTCTCGTCGTCGCAGGCCCCCACCCACAACGACGGTGACGGCAACCCGGTGCCGTCGCGCTTCGCCACCCGCGACGAGCTCGTCGCCCTGTCGCGGGAGGTGCGCGACCACCCCGGGACCACCCTCGAGTTCATCCCCGCCGTCGGCGGCTTCGCCGAGGAGCACCTCGAGCTCATGGCGGCGATGTCGCTCGCCGCCAACCGGCCGCTCAACTGGAACGTGCTCGCGGTCAACTCGGCGCGGCCCGAAGGCCACGAGCAGCTGCTGGCGGCGTCCGACTACGCCGCCGAGCGCGGCGCCCGGGTACTCGCGCTCACGGTGCCCGACGTCATGCGCATCCACCTCACGTTCAAGGCCGGGTTCCTGCTCGATGCGCTGCCCGGCTGGGCGCCCACGATGGCGCTGCCTCGCGACGAGAAGATGCGTGCGCTCGCCGACCCCCAGGAGCGCAAGCGGCTGCGGGATGCAGCCGCGTCCCCCGAGGCGGGCATGATCGGCGCGCTGGCGCGCTGGGAGCGCCTCGACATCATCGAGACGTTCGCAGCCGTCAATGCCGGGCTGGCCGGCCGGCGCGTCGGCGATGTCGCCGCCGAGCGGGGCCTGGACCCGTTCGACGCCCTGCTCGACATCGTGCTGGCCGACGATCTTCGCACCGTGCTCATGCCCCCGCCGGCCGGCGACGACGATGAGTCGTGGAAGATGAGGGTCGAGGTGTGGCGCGACCCCAGGGCGGTCGTCGGCGCGTCGGACGCCGGCGCCCACCTCGACATGCTGTCGACGTTCAGCTACAGCACCGCGATGATCGACGAGGCGGTGCGCCAGCGGGGCCTCCTGCCGCTGGAGGAGGCCGTCCACCTCATCACCGACGTGCAGGCGCGCCTGTACGGGATCCGCGAGCGGGGCCGGATCGCCGAGGGCTGGCACGCCGACGTCGTCGTGTTCGACGAAGACCGCATCGCGCCCGGCCCGGTCCACACGCGCTACGACCTGCCCGCGGGCGCCGGCCGCCTCTACGCCGAGGCGGAGGGCATCGAGCACGTGCTCGTCAACGGCACCGAGATCGTGCGCGGCACGAGCCTCACCGGCGAGCGGCCCGGCCGGCTGCTGCGCTCGGGCCGTGACACCGACACCGTCGAGGTCCCCGGCGGCATGTCGTGACCCAGCCGAGCAGGTGACGACCGAGTTCGTCGGCGTCGGGCCGGGGGCTCCCGCCCTCGAGCCCGACCTCGCCCGGCCGTTGCCGCGTTCGCTGCGGGCGCTGGGCTTCCGCGACTTCCGCCTGTTCTCGTCGGGCGCCGTGGGGTCGAGCATCGGGAACAACATGCAGCTCGCGGCGCTGGCCTGGGTGGTCGCGGTCACCACCCACAGCGCCGTCAAGGTGACGCTGATCGCGTTCGTCCTGATCTCCCCGCTGCTCGTGCTGGGACCCGTAGGTGGCGCGCTGGCCGACCGGTTCCCCCGCCGGCGGCTGCTCCTTGTCACGCAGAGCGCCCTCATGGTGCAGGCGTTCGCGCTGTGGGCGGCGTGGACGAGCGGGCACGGCTCCTATTGGGTGCTGTTCGGGATCTCGCTCGTCGGCGGGATCCTCATCGCGCTCAACACGCCGGCGTGGCAGTCGATCGTGCCCGAGCTCGTCCCGCGTGAGTACCTCCAGAACGCGATCACGCTCAACTCCACGCAGTTCAACGTCGCGCGTGCAGTGGGTCCGATGCTGGCCGGCTTGCTGATCGCGCACGTCGGCGCGGGGATCTGCTTCCTCCTCAACGCCTTCAGCTTCGTGCTCGTGCTGGCGGCGCTGGCGGCGATGTCGGCGCGGCTGCCGGTTGACCGAGGCGAGCCACGGGAGCGGACAGGCATGGTCGCCGGGTTCGTCGAGAGCGTGCGCTACCTTCGCTCGCAGCCCGGTCTGCGCGTCGCCATCGGGACCCACGCGTCGTTCGCGCTGCTCGCGGCGCCGGTGGTGCAGCTGATCCCGGTGCTCGCGGTCGAGGTCCTCCACGTCGGCCCGGAGGCGTACGGCGTGCTGCTCGGCGCCTTCGGGATCGGTGCGATCGCGCTCGCGCTCGTGCTGGGCAGCGTCGACCAGCGGGTGCCGCCGAGCCGGCTGCTAGGCGGCGGCCTCGTGCTCGCGGTGGTTGCAGTGCTCGGGCTGGGGCTCGCGCCCGGGCTCGTCGTGGGCGTGGCGTTCATGGTCGTCTTCGGGGCGTCGTACCTCACCGTCGTCGCCATCGACCACAACGCGATCCAGGCTCTGTCCGACGACCGCATCCGGGGCCGGGTCACGAGCCTCTGGCTCATGACCTTCGGCACCTTCTACCCCCTCGGGACGATCCTCCAGGGCGTGATCGCGGATGCGCTCGGCGTCCGAGCGGTGCTCGTCGGCAGCGCCGTGCTCATGGCGGTCGTGCTGGGATTCGTGATCGCGCGCCGCCTCCTCCCGAGCATCGACCCCATCGGGCCCGCAGTCACGCCGGCGTGACCTCGAGCACTCCACGGGCGAGCTTGCCCGCGTGCAGGTCGTGGACCGCGGTCTCCCAGTCCGAGAGGGGGTATTTCGCCGTCACCAGCTCGTCCAGCTTCAGCAGGCCCCGCTGGTAGAGGTCGACGATCAGCGGGATGTCGTAATGCGGCCGGTGCGAGCCGGCGCGCGACCCGATCAGGTTCCGCTCGACGTGGGTCAGGTTGACGACCCGCGCCGGCACCGCGACGGTGGGCGCGGGCACGCCGACGGCGACGGCCGTCCCACCCCAGTCGAGCATCTCGAGCGCGTCGTCGAGCAGGTCGGGGTGGCCGACGCACTCGAAGGCGTAGTCGACGCCACCCTCGCCGAACGTCATCGGACCCTGCATGACGGTCGGCAGCAGCCCCCGCACGGCCTTCACCGAGTCGACGCCCTTCCCGCCGAGGATGAAGTCGGTGGCGCCGAACTCTCGCGCCCATCTCTCCTTCTCGGGCATGGCGTCGATCGCGATCACGCGGCTGGCGCCCTTGACCTTGCATGCCTGGATCACGTTGAGGCCGACACCGCCCACCCCGATGACGGCCGCGGTGTCGCCGAGACCGAGGGCCGTGCGATTGAACACGGTGCCGACGCCCGTGAGGACCCCGCAGCCGATCAGGCAGGCCGACTCGAGCGGCACGTCCTTGCTCACGGCGACGCACTGGTTGGCCTGGACGACGGTGCGCTCGGAGAAGAAGGAGGCGGCGGCGAAGTTCCACGCCGGCTCGCCGTCGAGGGTGAACGGCTGGCTAGCGTTGCCCATGCTCGAGCGGCACCAGGCAGGCCTGCCGGTGTTGCACCACTTGCAGACGCCGCAGAAGGCGAGGGTGTGGAGCACGACGTGCTCGCCCGGCTCCACGTTGGTGACCGCCGAGCCCATCGCCTCCACGACGCCCGCGCCCTCGTGGCCGAGCACGCACGGCGAGGGCCATGGGATGGTGCCGTCGATGACGCTGAGGTCGCTGTGACACAGGCCGGCGGCGACGATGCGGACGACGACCTCGTTGGGGCCGGGGTCGCGCACCTCGAGGCCGTCGCGGATGGCGGCCTTCTCGCCGTCATACACGAGCCCCTTCACCGCGTCACCCCCGCGCCCGCCTCGCCCTCGACGATCACGTCGGGCTCCTCGGTCATGATCCAGAGCAGACTGTCGGTGTCGAGGAACTTGGGGATGTCGGCCGCGATCTCGGAGTAGTCCTCCTCCTCGATCGAGGCGTGGAAGTCCGCCAGGGACCCGAACCACTGCTCGGTCACACCGTCGTACCCGGCGGGGTCGCGCGGGTAGTCGTCGAGGGCGCGGTGGTTCTGCTCGTAGCGGATCGCGTACTTGCCGCTCTTCGTCGCCGCGACGAGCGGCCCGTGGGTCTCGCGCCAGTAACGGTGGAACTCCTCGACGGACATCCCCGGCTTGCGCCTGACGAAGCAGATCAGCTTGACCATCGGCGGCACCTTCCCTCCGAGACCGCCAACACTACGCTCGGCGATCGACGGTCTCCGACGGCATCTACGTGTCGTCGCGCTCGTAGCGCCAGCCGGTCTCGAGCATCAGGAGCCGGTGGCGGGGGCCGGGCGCGTCGGCATCGCCGGCGTCGTAACCGGCGTCGCCCTCCCAGAGCGCGGCGAGGCCGCCCTCGACCCGAGCGACATGGGTCTCGAAGTGCTCGGGCTCGCGCGCCCGGGCGTGGGCCAGGGCGGCACCGACATCGGCGTGGGCAGCCAGGTCGTGCAGGGTGACCCACGTGGGCGGGGCGAGCTCGATCTCGCCGGCGTCGCGCCGGGCCAGCGCGTCACCCGGACGCAGCCACCGGTGGTCGTGGATCTCGCCGCCGTCGACGACCACCGATCCCCCGGGCGCGGGGGCGAGGAAGAACCAGGTCGCGAAGCGCTTGGGCGTGACCGGCGGAGGCACCCAGTGCGAGAGCCGAACGAGCGCCTCGGCGTCGACGACCAGCCCCGCCTCCTCGCGTGCCTCCCGCACGGCGGCCCGCCGGGCCGCCTCGAAGACATCGCCGGGCCGGTAGGGGGCGGCGTCGTCGGGGTCGACCCGGCCACCGGGGAACACCCACATGCCGCCGGCGAACGCGAGCTTCGAGCTGCGTCGCACCATCAGGGCCTCCAGCCCCGCGTCGGTGTCGCGCACCAGCACCACGGTCGCCGCCGGGACCGCCTCGGTCGGCTCGCCGCGGGGGATGCGCCGCAGCCAGTCGTCGTCCCTGCGCTTCACGCCATGCACCCGCTTCCCCGCCAACCGGCGAGCTCGCCACGGCGAACGTAGCCTGCCGAGCGTGGAGCAACTCCTCGACCGCTTCCGCCTCGACGGCCGGGTCGCCGTGGTCACCGGCGCCGGCCG
>JBOGFI010000234.1:0-34776 GCA_050743365.1 Acidimicrobiia bacterium
GCGTTGGTGTGCAGCGACTGCGTCCCGCCGAACACCGCGGCCATGGCCTCGATCGTGGTGCGGATCACGTTGTTGAGCGGGTCCTGCTCGGTCAGGCTCGCGCCCGAGGTCTGGCAGTGGGTGCGCAGCATGGAGGAGCGCGGGTCCTTGGGGCCGAACTGCGCCATCAGCTCCGCCCACAGCAGGCGCGCCGCGCGCATCTTGGCGATCTCGAAGTAGAAATTCATGCCGATCGCCCAGAAGAACGAGAGCCGCGGCGCGAACTTGTCCACGCCCAGGCCCTTGGAGAGCGCCGCGCGCACGTACTCGAGGCCGTCGGCCAGCGTGAAGGCCAGCTCCAGCGTGGTGGTCGCCCCGGCCTCCTGCATGTGGTAGCCGCTGATCGAGATCGAGTTGAAGCGCGGCATGCGTTGCGCCGTGAACTCGATGATGTCGGCCACCGCCCGCATGCTCGGCCCCGGCGGGTAGATGTAGGTGTTGCGGACCATGAACTCCTTGAGGATGTCGTTCTGGATGGTCCCGGCGAGCCGGTCGTGCGGGAGGCCCTGCTCCTCGCCGGCGACGATGTAGCCCGCGAGGACCGGGAGCACGGCTCCGTTCATCGTCATCGAGACGGTCATCTGGTCGAGCGGGATGCCGTCGAAGAGCACCTTCATGTCCTCGACGGAGTCGATCGCGACTCCGGCCTTGCCGACGTCCCCGACGACACGAGGGTGGTCGCTGTCGTAGCCGCGGTGGGTGGCGAGGTCGAAGGCCACCGACAGGCCCATCTGGCCGGCTGCCAGGTTCTTGCGGTAGAAGGCGTTCGACTCCTCGGCGGTCGAGAAGCCCGCGTACTGGCGGATCGTCCAGGGGCGATTGGCGTACATCGTCGCCCGGATGCCGCGCAGGAACGGCTCGAAGCCGGGGAGGCTGCCGACCGCCTCGAGCCCCTCGAGGTCGGCGGCGGTGTAGAGGGGCTCGACGGCGATGCCCTCGAGGGTCTCCCAGGTCAGGCGGGCGGGGTCGCCCCCGACCTCCTCGCCGGCGAGGGCGCGCCAGTCGTCGAGCGAGCGCTGCGGGAACTCGTCGCCGGGATCGCCCATCTGCCTCTCGCCGTGTGGCCGGACGAGATCAGGGTAGAGGACGGGATCGGCTCAGCTCGCCTTGGGCAGGGGAGCGCCGGGGTCGGGCCGGCTCGCCCGCTCGAGCTCGGCCCTGGCCCGGGCGACACCCCGCCGGCCGATGCTCCGGGTGCGCGGGTCGAGTCTCCACTCGGGCCAACGGACCGCCCGCCGGCCGGTGCGGGCCGGGGGATCCACGAGGCGGAGCTGGGTGGTCACACCAGGAGTATCGCCCGGGGGTGTGACAGTTATTCCGGGGGGCTCACTCGGCGGCCGGGGACCCCCGGTGTCCCTACACTCGCGTCTCATGGCGTACCTCGACTACGCCGCCACCACGCCCATGCGGCCCGAAGCGGTCGCGGCGATGCAGCCTTTCCTCTCGGAGACTTTCGGCAACCCGTCGGGCGGGCACGCGGCCGCCCGCGCCGCGAAGACGGCGTTGGAGGAGGCGCGCGAGCAGGTGGCGGTGTCGCTGGGCGCCGAGACGGGCGAGGTGGTCCTCACCGGGGGTGGGACCGAGGCCGACAACCTGGCGGTCAAGGGCGGCGCCCTCGCCGCTCGCGAGGCCGGCCTGGGCGACGGTGTGGTGACCACCGCGTTCGAGCACAAGGGCGTCCTGGCGGCGTGCGACCGGCTCGAGCGGGAGGGCTTCCGGGTCGGGCGGGTCGCCGTCGACCGGGGCGGAGTGGTGGACCTCGACGCGCTCGCGGGCGCCCTCGACGAGCGCACCGTCATGGTCTCGGTGATGCTCGTGAACAACGAGGTGGGGACGATCCAGCCGCTCGACGACGTCGCGGCGCTGGTGCGCGAGCGCGCCCCTCGGGCCGCTTTCCACACCGACGCGGTGCAGGCGGTGCCGTGGCTCGACGTCGCCGCCGCGACCGCGGCTGCCGATCTGGTCGCGATCTCGGCCCACAAGTTCGGGGGGCCCAAAGGGGTCGGCGCGTTGGTCGTGCGCGGCGGCAGGCCGGTGACGCCGCTCATCGAAGGCGGCGGCCAGGAGCGCGGGCTGCGCTCGGGGACGTCCAACGTCGCCGGCTCGGTCGCCATGGCTGCGGCCCTGCGGGCGACGGAGCGGGCGCGCGACGACGACACCGCCCGCGTCCGCATCCTCCGCGACCGGCTCGCGCGCGGGCTCTCGGAGTCGGTCCCCGGGTGCTTCTTCAACGGCGACGAGCGCCGCAAGGTGGCCGGCAACTGCCACGTGGGGTTCCGCGGGGTCGAGGCCGAGGCGCTGCTGGTGCTCCTCGACCGCCGTGGGGTGTCCGCCGCCGCGGGGTCGTCGTGCTCGTCGGGCGCCACCGAGCCGTCCCACGTGCTCGAGGCGATGGGCGTCGCCCGTGATGACGCGCTGGCGTCGATCCGCCTCAGCCTCGGCTTCGCCTCGACCGTCGGGGACGTCGACGTCGCGCTCGAGGCCCTCCCCGGAGCGGTGGAGCAGCTCCGGCGGGTCGGCGCGCCAGCCCCGTGAGCGAGGGCCCGATGGGCTCTGGCCCAGTCCTGGTGGCGATGAGCGGTGGAGTCGACTCGTCGGTCGCGGCCGCCCTGCTCGTTGAGGCGGGCCGTGAAGTCACCGGTGTCACCCTCAAGCTGTGGGGCGGCGAGTCCGATTCGGGCTGTTGCAGCGTCGCCGACGTGGAAGACGCCCGCCGAGTAGCCGCCCAGCTGAGCATTCCGCACTACGTGTTCAACTTCGTCGACGACTTCGAGTCGCAGGTCGTCGGCCCCTACGTCGACGCGTACGCCGCCGGCCGGACCCCGAACCCGTGCGTCGAGTGCAACCGCTCGGTCAAGTTCGGCCGGCTGCTCGAGCGCGCCGATGCCATGGAGTTCGCCGCCGTCGCCACCGGCCACCACGCGCGGGTGTGGCGCGATGCCGACGGCCGGTGGCGCCTGGGGCGCGGCGCCGACCGCGTCAAGGACCAGTCCTACGTGCTGTACATGCTCGGCCAGCACGAGCTGAGGCGCGTCCTGCTACCGGTGGGCGAGATGACGAAGGCCGACGTCCGCGCGCACGCGGCGCGGTTGGGCCTGCGCACGGCGGGCAAGCCGGAGAGCATGGACGTGTGCTTCATCTCGAGGCGAGAAGGCCGCCAGCGGTTCCTCGCGTCGCGGCGGCCCGGTCGTCCGGGGCCGGTGGTCGACGCCGAGGGCGAGGTCGTGGGCCGTCACGAGGGGATCGCCGCGTTCACCATCGGACAGCGCCGGGGGCTGGGCGTGACCGCCGGGGAGCGCCGCTACGTGCTCGACGTCGATGCCTCGACCGCCACGGTCACGATCGGACGCCGCGACGACCTGCTGTGCGACACGGTGCCGGTGACCGGCCTCTGCTTCGTCGACGGCCTGGTGCCTCCTCCCGACCGCGGTGTGCTCGTGCAGGTGCGTGCCCACGGCGCGCCGCTTCCGGGCCGCCTTGACGGCAACGCGGTGCGCTTCGAGCGTCCTCAGGCCCGGGTGGCCCCGGGGCAGGTGGTGGCGCTCTACGACGGCGACATCCTGCTTGGCGGCGGCCTCGCGGCCTGAGGCACCGCTCCGGCCCGCGCGGCGGCATCCACGGCCGAGAGCGAAGGACTGCCATCCACCGATTCGCGTCGTGAATTGCGCGGGAGCGGCGAGCGGCCCGAAGGGCGCGTCGACGAGCGGCCCGAAGGGCGGTCGCCGGGTATCCCGGCGACCGAGGCGAGCCGACCATGGAGAGGGCACGTACCCTGCCGCCGAGCGAGCGCGACCAGGAGAGTCAGCCGACCCGGATCCTCCGCTCCGCCGCGATGGCAAGGAGCTCGTTGCTGCGCACGGCGGCGAAACGGAGCTCGGTGCTCTTCGCCTCCGCCACGCCCCGCACGCCGCGTCGGGTGTACAGGAACTCGGTCTCGCGGTCGAGGACCAGCGCGACCGAGTCGGCGACCGCGCCCAGCCGCAGGTCGAGCGTCCCGGGCGGCACCGGCGCGCGGGGGTCGGCGGGGCGCAGCGCCACGATCCGCTCGCGTAGAAAGAGCACCGGATCGGGCAGCGTCAACGGATCGGCAAGCGCCAGCCCCGCGGGCACGAGCACGGCCCAGCGCCGGGAGAGGCCGTGCAGGGCCCGGGCCATGAACGCAGCCACCGGCAGCCCGATCGCGAGCGCGACACCACCGGCCACCGGGCGGCCGGCGGCGAGGAGGAGCGGGCCTACGCTCAGCCCGGCGCCGACGACGAGCGGGGCCAGTGGCAGCGGGCCGAGCAGCAGGGCCGGTGGCGTCTTCAGCGGGAACCGTCGCTCGTCGCCGTAGGCGACGCCGTTGGCGGCGGCGACCGACACGGCGGACGACGCCGCGAGCACGAGAGCGACGCCCGTGGCGAGCACCGCACCCCACGCGGTCGCGAACGGCGCGTCGCCCCCGACCACCGCGGCGATCGCGAGCACGAAGAACACCGGTGCGGCGACGCGCAGCGCGGTAAGCCCGGGAGGCCTGGGTGCGAGCACACTCGGGAGCACGACCGCCCATGCCGTCCATAGCATGATCGCCGCCGCGAGCTGCGGGCCGGCCGACCAGTCGTCGAGCGCGCGGGCCGCGGCCGGTCCCGCGGTGACGGGCAGTGACGCCCAGACGATACGCAGCAGCCAGATGCTCATGGTCGTCGGGCGGGCTCCGGGTGGCTCACGGCAGCGACCGTATACTGCGACCCCCATGGCCGGAACCGTGCACGCGACTGCGTTGGTCCCTGCGCTCGCCACCGGCATCGGGAGCCTTCCCCACCGCGACCCGCGCGCCGCGGCCGAGGTCGTGCTCCGCCACCACCCGCACCTTCCTGCCGCGCCGCAGCTGCCGGGCCGTACTCCCCTCGAGGGTCTGGTCGCGCAATGGGTACGCGCCCTTCCCGAGGTCCAGGTCTCGGCCGACGGCGCCGTCCAGGTCGACGCTGCGCAGCGCCTCGACCCACCCGCGCCGCGCTTCGATCCCGACGCGCACGGCGGCCTGCTGGCGTTCCTCGACGTGGCCGCGCGTCGGGGTGACGAGCCTCCGGTTCGGGTCAAGGTGCAGATCGCCGGTCCGCTCACGCTCGGGCTCGCGTTGGCTCACGCCGGCATGCCCACCGACCGTGCCTTTCGCCGGGGCGCCGAGGCGGCGCGAAGCTGGGCGGTCGCCGTCGAGGACCTGGTTGCGGCGCGGCTCCCGGGCACGTCGCTCCTCCTCTTCTTCGACGAGCCCGCCCTGGTCCTCTGGCGCCGTCACGACGGACCACTGGAGCGCGAGGGCGCCATCGACGTGCTCTCGGGCGCGCTCGCAGCCCCGGGGTGCATGACCGGGGTGCACGTGTGCGGCGAGGGCGACCGCCGGCTCGCGCTCGAGGCGGGGCCGCAGGTGCTCGGGGTCGAGGTCGGGACCGATCTCGTCGACGACGCCGACGTCATCGCCCGTCATCTCGACGCCGACGGGTGGCTGGCGTGGGGCGCGGTGCCTACCGACCGGCCCGTGGGTGAGTCGGTCGAGCCGCTCTGGCGGGCACTGGTGGGTGTGTGGTGCGAGTTGACCCGGCGCGGCTGCGACCCGGTTCGGCTCCGGACGCGGGGGGTCGTAACCCCGGCCTGCGGGCTGGCCGGTCACGGTCGCACCCAGGCGGAGCGGGCGCTGCGGCTCGCGTCCCAACTCGCTGACCGTATGCACGACCAGGCGGTCGCGGCTCGACTCACCCTCGGCGCGTAAGAGGCCGCATGTCGTCGGAGCCGCCGCGCTGCGCCAACTGCGGTGCCGCGCTCGAGCCGGGCGCCGCGTTCTGCAACCGCTGCGGGACCGAGGTCGACGCCGGCGCCATGACGGCGGAGGTCGTCGACGAGCCGACCGCCGCCGGCGGTGGCGCCGCGCCGCCGACCGAGCCGGTGCCGGTGGTCGACCGCACCCAGGTCGCCCCCGCGGCTCCCGTCGAGAGACACGAGCGCCCCTCCCGGGCCGAGGACCGGGAGGACTACCTCCGCCGCCGGATCACGGCCGTGCTGATCGTGGTCATCGTGCTCGCGGTCCTGGTGCTCGCGGTCGCTGCCTTCGCCGGTGGCGACGACGGCGGTGACAACCCCAAGACGCCCTCCTCGTCGACAACGAGCACCACGACTAGCACCACGACCACCGCGCCTCCGACCACCGCGCCCCCGACGACGGCCCCGCCGACCACCGCGCCGCCGACCACCGCGCCGCCGACCACGGCCCCGCCGACCACCGCGCCGCCCACGACCACGACGGCCCCGCCGTCGAACTGACCCGGGTCCGTCGTCGACGACGGCTCGGTAACCTCGGGGCGATGGCCGTCCCGCCCGAGATCGAGGCGCGCGTGCGGGAGCTGCGCGACAGCGTCATCTACCACCGCGAGCGCTACCACCAGGACGACGATCCCGAGATCTCCGACGCCGAGTACGACGAGCTCTACCGGGAGCTCGAGCGGCTGGAGTCCGAGTTCCCCGAGCTGATCACGCCAGACTCGCCCACCCGACAGGTGGGGGCTCCGCCGTCGGCGACGTTCGCTCCGGTCGACCACGTGCAGCCGATGCTGTCGCTCGACAACGCCTTTACCCTCGAGGACCTGCTCGCGTGGGGCAAGCGGCTCGAGCGCATCGTGCCCGATCCCGTCGCGTTCGTGTGCGAGCCGAAGATGGACGGGCTCGCCGTCTCGTTGCTCTACGAGCAGGGCAGGCTCGTGCGTGCTGCGACCAGGGGCAACGGGTACACGGGCGAGGACGTCACCGCCAACGTGCGCACGATCAGGGCGGTGCCGAAGCATCTGCACGACGACGGTGAAGTGCCCGGGAGGCTCGAGGTGCGGGGCGAGGTGTTCATGCCCCTGGCGTCGTTCGAGGACCTCAACCAGCGACAGGGCGACCTCGGCGAGCGCTTGTTCGCCAACCCGCGCAACGCTGCCGCCGGGAGCCTGCGCCAGAAGGACCCCCGCATCACCGCGTCGCGCGACCTCGACATCTTCTGCTACCAGCCCGGCGTGAAGGAGGGAGGTCCCCGCCTGCGCACGCACACCGAGACCCTCGACTGGCTGCGCGAGCTCGGCTTCCCGGTCAATCCACGCATCGAGCGCTTCGAGTCGCTCGACGACGTGTACCGGTTCAGCGAATCCATGCTCGAGCACCGCCACGACCTCGGCTACGAGGTCGACGGCGTGGTCGTGAAGGTGGACGACCTCGGCCAGCGCGACGAGCTCGGCGCCACGAGCAAGGCGCCGCGCTGGGCGATCGCCTACAAGTTCCCTCCGGAGGAGAAGACCACGCGCCTGGTCCACATCATGGTGAGCATCGGGCGCACCGGCCGGGCCACCCCCTTCGCGCAACTGGAGCCGGTGTTCGTGGGCGGCTCGACCGTCAAGCAGGCGTCGCTGCACAACGAGGACGAGGTCGCGCGGCGCGACGTGCGAGAGGGCGACACCGTCATCGTGCGCAAGGCCGGCGACGTCATCCCCGAGGTCGTGGGGCCGATCGTCGCCAAGCGGCCCAAGAGGGCCAAGCGCTGGAAGTTCCCGAAGGACTGCCCGGTGTGCGGCGAGCCGTTGGTGCGAGTGGAGGGCGAGGCCGCCACCAACTGCGTCAACGTCGACTGCCCCAACCAGCGCTGGGGCCGGATCGTGCACTTCGCCGCGGCCATGGACATCGACGGCCTCGGCGAGGAGCGCGTCCGGCAGTTCATCGAGGCCGGTCTCCTCGCCGACGCGGCTGACGTGTATTCGCTCACCGTCGGGAAGCTCGTGCCGTTGGAACGGATCGGGGAGCGTTCGGCCCAGCTGCTCGTGGACAACATCGAGGGGTCCGAGTCCCGTCCTCTCGCCCGTCTCCTGGTCGCGCTGGGTATCCCGAACGTCGGTCCCGCCGCCGCCCAGGACCTCGCGCGCGAGCTCGGTCATCTCGATCGCATCGCCGCGGCTTCGGCCGACGAGCTCGTGGCGGTGGACGGCGTCGGGCCCGTACTGGCCCAGAGCATCCAGGAGTTCTTCCGTCGTGACCGCAACCGCGAGGTCATCGAGAAGCTCCGTCGGGCGGCGGTGAACTTCGAGGGACCGGCCCGTGCCGCAGTGGAAGGCGCCGCCGCCACGCTCGCGGGCCTGACGTTCGTGCTCACCGGCGGCCTCGACCGCTTCACCCGTGACGAAGCCCAGGCCGAGATCGAGGCCCGGGGCGCCAAGGTCACGAGCAGCGTGTCGAAGAAGACGAGCTACGTCGTGGCGGGGGAGAATCCGGGTACGAAGCTCGCCAAGGCCGAGCAGCTGGGCGTCACCGTCCTCGACGAGGAGGCGTTCGTGAAGCTGCTGGAGACAGGGGAGGTCTGAACATGGTCGACAAGTCGGTGATCGGTCTGGCCGACGAGCCGTTCGAGATGATGGTGGAGCGGGGCAAGGTGCGCGAGTTCGCATCGGCGACGAAGTCGTCGAACCCCGCCTATCTCGACGACCCGCAGCCCGTCTCGGAACCGACCTTCCTGGTCACAGCGGCGTTTTGGACTCCATCGGCAGTGCGGCCGGGTGGCTCGCTGTTCCGCAAGGTGAACCTCGACATGCGCCGGGTCCTCGACGGTGGCCGCGAGTTCGTGTTCCACGGCCCGCCCCCGAAGGCGGGCACCAGGCTGACCGCGCAGACGCGCGTCGAGGACATCTACGAGAAGGAAGGCAAGCGGGGCGGCACGATGACGTTCGTCGTGACCGTGCAGGAGTTCCGCGACGAGTCCGGCACCGTCGTGGCCGAGATGCGCTCCACCGCGATCGAGACCGGCCGGCCACCCAAGGAGGACAAATAGCGATGGGCGTTGCCTGGGACGACCTCACCGAGGGCGCGACGACCGCCCCGCTCGTCGTCGGCCCACTCACCCGCACCGACTTCGTCCGCTACCAGGGCGCTTCGGGCGACTTCAACCCCATCCACCACGACGAGGAGTACGCCAAGGCCGCGGGCTTCCCCACCGTGTTCTCGGTCGGGATGCTCCAGGCGGGCATTCTCGCCGCCTTCGCCACCGACTGGCTCGGCCCCGACAACGTGCGCCGCTTCGGCTTCCAGTTCCGGGAGCAGGTGTGGCCGGGCGACACACTGACCTGCGAGGGCACGGTCACCGAGCGCTACCAGGACGACGGCGAGCGCCGGGTCGACCTCGACCTCGTCTGCACCCGCCAGGACGGCGGCACGGCCATCAAGGGCTGGGCGACGTTCGCGGTTCCTGCCAGCCCGTGACTTGGCGCCAGGATTGCGCGGGAGCGGCGAGCGCCCCGGAGGGCGGCGGCAGGTACCCTGCCGCCGAGCGAGTGCGACCAGGCTAGGGATGAGGGCCCAGGTGCTCGAGCGGGCGGGGCCCATCGGGACGCGGCCGCTCGAGCTCGTGGACCGCGCGCCGCCGGTTCCGGGCCCCGGCGAGGTCCGGGTGCGCCTGTCGGCATGCGCCTGCTGCCGTACCGACCTCCACGTCGTCGAGGGAGACCTCGATCTCCCGCGCCTGCCCGTCGTGCCCGGCCACCAGGCCGTCGGCATCGTCGACGATCTCGGCGACGGTTGCGTGCGTCTCGCCGTCGGCGAGCGCGTCGGTGTCCCCTGGCTCCACCGCGCCGACGGGGTCTGCGAGTTCTGCCGTCGCGGCGAGGAGAACCTGTGCGAGGCGGCCGACTTCACCGGCTGGACCGTGGACGGTGGTTACGCCGACGCGCTCACGGTGCCCGAACGCTTCGCGGTGCGGCTGCCCGGTGGGCTCTCCGACCTCGAGGCGGCGCCCCTTCTCTGCGCCGGCGTCATCGGCTACCGCGCGCTGCGCCGGGCAGGCGTCGAGCCGGGGGAACGGGTTGCGCTGCTCGGCTTCGGCGCGTCGGCGCACCTCGCGCTCCAGGTGCTGCGCCACTGGGGGTGCGAGACGGTCGTACTCACCCGCGGCGAGCAGCATCGCGCCCTCGCCCGGGAGCTCGGGGCGGCGTGGGTAGGGGGGACCGACGACGAGCCACCCGAGCCGTGCGACCGCGCCATCGTGTTCGCACCCGCGGGCGAGGTCGTGCCGGTGGCGCTGCGGGCGGTACGAGCGGGTGGCACCGTCGCGCTCGCCGGCATCCACATGACCACGATCCCGCCGCTCGACTACTCCCTCCTCTGGCGGGAGCGGTCGCTGCGCTCGGTCGCCAACATGACCCGACGCGACGCCGAGGAACTCATGACACTTGCCGTCGAGGCAGGGGTGCGCGCCTCGTTCGAGGTCTACCCGCTCGAGGCGGCCAACGATGCGCTGGCGGCCATCGCCTCCGACGCCGTGCGCGGCGCGGCCGTGCTCGAGATCGCCTGAGTCACGCCGTGGCGCGGAAGCGCCAGCCGTAGGAGTCGGGGTCGGGAGGCTCGTCCTCGGTCTGCTTCCAGTACAGGACCTGGACGGTGTGCTCACCGGCCTCGAAGCTCGAGAACGCCTGGTCGGGCCGGGGCCGGAAGCTGACGATCCCCTGCGGATTGGGGACGGAGGGCTCGAGCTGGTCCTCGGGGATGCGCTGGCCGTCGATCACGAGGACGCCGGTGAGGTCGTCGCGCAGGTCGGCGGTCACGGCGATGCGCCGGTCGGCTTGGGAGCCCGGGGTCGGATCCACCCGCTCGATCGCGTTGGGCAGCTCGTCGGTGCTCGGCTCCGAGCTGTCCTGCTCCCGTGACAGGAAGTAGCCCAGGTTGAGCACGGCCAGCAGGCCGACCACCACGATGGCGACGCGCCCCGGGTGCCGGAGGAAGGGTCGGCGGGCCACGCTCCGAATGTAACGCCGGGGCTGTCGTCGCCCCCGGTCGTGCCGCGGCGTCGCGAGACGCGGCCGATAGCGTGGATGCGATGGCGATCAGCGACGTCGCCGACCTCGCCGGCCGGGTCCTCGCCGGCCGCTACCGCCTGCTCGGGTCGATCGGCGCGGGCGGGGGCGGTCGCGTCTACGTGGCCGACGACGTGCGCCTTCGCCGCCGGGTCGCGGTCAAGGTGCTGCATCCCGCGCTGACCGACGACGCCGGCTTCCTCCGGCGGTTCCGGGCCGAGGCCCAGCTCGTGGCCTCGCTGCACCATCCACACGTCATGGCCGTCTACGACTGGGGCGAGGACGGAGTGCCCTTCATGGTGCTCGAGCTCCTCGAGGGCGGAAGCCTCCGATCGATGCTCGACCGCGGCGCGAAGCTCACGCCGTCGCAGGCGGCCCACGTCGGGCGCCAGGTGACCTCGGCGCTCGACTACGCGCACGCGCGCGGGCTCGTACACCGGGACATCAAGCCCGCCAACCTGCTGTTCGACGAGCACGGCATTGTCCGCGTCGCCGACTTCGGGCTCGCCCGGGCGCTGGCCGAGGCGAGCTGGACCGAGCCCGCCGGCGCGGTCGTGGGCACCGCCCGGTACGCCGCCCCCGAGCAGGTGACGGGGGCGCCGCTCGACGGCCGCGCCGACCTCTACGCGCTCGCGCTCGTGCTCGTCGAGGCGGTGGCCGGACGGGTGCCGTTCGCGGCCGACACGCCGCTCGGCACCCTCGCCGCCCGTACCCGGCAGGGCATCGTGGCGC
This sequence comes from Acidimicrobiia bacterium, assembly GCA_050743365.1. Lineage (GTDB taxonomy): Bacteria > Actinomycetota > Acidimicrobiia > IMCC26256 > JACDBD01 > JBOGFI01. The sequence goes on from JBOGFI010000234.1 coordinate 11,610, forward strand.
CCGACGAGCTCGGGGCCCTGGGGCGCGTCGCCGAGCGCGCCGGGCGCCCGGATTCGACCGAGCGCTACCCCGACGCCCGCTCCATGGGGGACGCGATCGCCGACGCGGCGCGCCGGCTGCCGCCGCCCGGCCCGCTCGCCCTGGCCGGGCTGCCTCCCGCGGTCGCGGACCCGAACCCCACCCGGCTCCCGCGCACGGGCTCCCTGTTCGACCAGGACGCCGAGGCCGTCGTCGTCGAGGACGCGCCGCCGGGCCGGAACGGCGACGTTGCGGTGGTGCCGGCGCCGGCAGTCGCCGAGCGCGATCGCGGGCGGGGCGCCGACCGCCGGCTGGTCCCGCTCGTCGTCGGGATGCTGGCGGTGGTCGCCCTCGGAGCCGCGGCCGCGCTCCTGCTGGCGCGGCCCGGGAGCGCAACCGTGACGGTCCCCGCGCTGGTCGGCCTCTCGCAGGAGGAGGCGGTGGGGCGCGCCGGCGAGGCGGGCGTGGTCACGAAAGTCGAGGAACGCGCGTCCGACGATCCCACCGGGATCGTGATCGGCCAGTCGCCCGACGCCGGCAGCTGGCTGCGCGACGGGGGCACCGTGCACTTGATCGTGTCGCGCGGGCCACGGCCGATTCCCGTGCCCGACGTAGCCGGCAGGCCCGAGGGCGAGGCGCAACTGCGGCTCGCCGACGCGGGCTTCGCGGTCGTGGTCGAACGGCGGTTCGACGAGAACGTCCCCTCGGGCGCCGTGGTCGGCACCGAGCCTGCCGCCGCCAGCAAGGTGGCGCCCGACTCGGAGGTCAAGCTGCTCGTGAGCAACGGGCCCGCGCCCGTCGTGGTCCCCGACGTCGCCGGGAAGAGCTGCGACGACGCCACACTGACGCTGGCGGGCGTTCGCCTCGGCGCGTCGTGTCGGGAGGAGTTCAGCGACACCGTCGAGCAGGGCAAGGTCGTCGGCACCGATCCGCCCGCGGCACAGCAGGCGCCGCGCGACTCCACCGTCGCGGTGATCGTGAGCAAGGGGCCGGAGCTGGTGGCGGTGCCCGACCTCAGAGGCGCAACCGTGGAGCAGGCCAGCGCGCAGCTCGAGGCACTGGGGCTCACGGCCGACGTGGAGAACTTCGGCCTGGGCCGACGGGTACGGGCGCAGGATCCCTCGGCCGGCGCGACCGTGCCCAAGCGATCGAAAGTCACCCTCTTCCTGTAAGGTCGGCCGCCGGGCGAGCGCGACCAAGGAAGGTAGGGGGATCCGGATGGGTGCACTCGACGGGCGGGTCGCCATCATCACCGGCGCGGGACGGGGGCTCGGCCGCGAGCACGCGCTGCTGTTCGCCGCCGAGGGCGCCAAGCTGGTCGTCAACGACCTCGGCGGCGACATCGACGGCACCGGCGATGACCGCGCGCCCGCCCAGCAGGTGGTCGACGAGATCAAGGAGATGGGCGGCGAGGGCGTTGCGAACGTCGACAACGTCGCCGACTGGGAGGGCGCGCAGCGCCTGATCAACACAGCGGTCGAGGCCTTCGGCGAGCTGCACGTGCTCGTGAACAACGCCGGGATCCTGCGCGACCGGGTGCTCGTCAACATGACCGAGCAGGAGTGGGACGCGGTCATCAACGTCCACCTCAGAGGCCATTTCTGCCCCACGCGCTTTGCGGCCGGCTACTGGCGGGAGCAGAGCAAGGCGGGGAACGAGGTCAAGGCGTCGATCGTCAACACGTCGTCGACCTCGGGCCTCCTCGGCAACCCGGGCCAGGCCAACTACGGCGCGGCCAAGGCGGGCATCGCCGCCTTCTCCGGCATCATCGCTCAGGAGCTGAGCCGCTACGGAGTGCGCTCCAACACGATTGCGCCGGCGGCGCGCACACGCCTCACCGAGCAGACGCCCGGCTTCGAGGACATGATCAAGAAGCCCGACGACCCGGGGGCCTTCGACTCGTGGGACCCTGCCAACGTGTCGCCGCTCGTCGCCTACCTCGCCACCGAGGGCTGCCCGTTCACCGGCACGACGTTCTTCGTCCAGGGCAGCGTGGTGCGGCTGTTCCAGCCCTGGACGATGACGGAGACCCTCGACAAGGGCGACCGCTGGACCGTGGCCGAGCTCGAGAAGGAGATGCCCCGGCTCCAGCAGTAGGGCGTTTTGCCGGGTCGGTCCCCGGTTACCCTCTCCTCGTGCTGCGCGACGGCCCGGTGCCGTTGGTACTCCACGGGATCATCGAGTATCTCGCGGCCGTCCTGTTCATCGCGGCGCCGTTCCTCTTCGGGTTCGACTCGGGCCGGGCCACCGCGGTGGCCGTGGTCGTCGGCGTCGCGATCCTCGTCGTCGCCGCGTGCACCGCTGGCCCCACCGGCCTCGTGCGCCAGCTCTCGATCACGGCCCACGTGGTGCTCGACTACGTGCTCGCGGCCTTTCTCATCGCGACACCGTTCGTGTTCTCCTTCTCCGACGAGGGCGCCCCCACCGCCTTCTTCCTCGTGCTCGGCGTGGCCCACCTGCTCATCACGATCGGTACACGGTTTCTCCCCACGCAGCACGGCGGTCGGATGCAGGCCGGCGAGCCCTCCTGACACGTCGACCGGTCCTTCCCGTCGCGATTCCCGGCCGTTAGATTCACCGCCATGGACTTCTTCGACGAGGGCTTCGCCTTCCTGCTCGCGTTCGCCATCGTCCTGCCCCTCGGACTGCTCGCCCTCGTCGTGCTCGTGCTGGCGGGCGGCCGTGACATCGACCCGACCGGCCGGCGGACGTTCACGCTCTACGTGGCCGCGGTCAGCTTCATCGCGCTGTTCACCGCGCTGATCGCCAGCACCGCCGTCGTCAGCTCCCTGACCGAGAAGATCGGCGACGACGAGTCGTCGGAGGACTTCGTGTTCCCGGAGGACTTCCCCCGGGACGGGGCGTTCCCCGAGGATCGGGGGATCCTCGACGGCGACGGCGACGGCGACGATGACTTCTTCGACGACTCCGACGTGAGCGAGAACGACCGCGTGCTCCAGGGCACGGTGCAGGGCGCGCTCGTCCTCGTCGCGGCCGGAGCCGTGCTGCTGTTCCACCACCGCCGCCGCCGTGAGTACCTGGCGGAGAGCGGCTTCGAGGGCAGCGCGGCGTGGAGAGCCGATCGCGCCTACGTCTACGCCACGTGCTTCACGGTCGTGCTCGTCTTCCTGTTCGCCACCGGCTTCGGCTCGTACAACCTCTTCAAGCTCATCGCACCGGGCGTCTTCGGCTCGGGCGACGACTCGGGGATCCGCAAGGACGGGCTCCAGGCACTCCTGACCCTCGGATGGCTCGCGCTCGCGTCGGGCGGGATCTTCCGCTACTACTGGCTCCAGGTGCACCCGCGCGCCGAGCCGGCGGGACCGACCGGGTAACGCCCGCCGACGAACGCGGCGTAGCGGGACGTCCCCGCCGGTCCGCCTTGTAACCTGCCCCGGTGCCCGTCACGGATCTCGACGAACGACGGCACCCGGTCGAGCATCCCGACCCGCACTGGAGCGACTCGCTCTACTTCAACGGGTTCGACCTCGAGTCGGGTGACTGCTTCCTGACCCGCATGGCGATGCTGCCCAACCAGCCTGGCGCCACCGCGCTCTTCATCGCCTGGCTCGACGGCGCCCCTGCCTACGGCTACTACCGCGAGCTCGACCGGCTGCCCGACGCCGACTGGGACACCGCCACCATCGACGGCCTGGGCTACCGGATGCTTGAGCCGCTCCGCCGTTGGACCCTCCGGCTCGACGACGGCGACAACAAGGCCTTCCTCGAGTTCGAGGGCGCGGGCCCGTGCTTCGACTACGCGGACAATGCCGCGCCGCTGCCGCAGCCGGTGGCGTGGGGTCACTACGAGCAGAGCGGCACCGTGCGGGGGGACCTCTTCGTCGGCGGTCGCCGGCTCGCGTTCGAGGGCGTGAGCCAGCGCGACCACTCGTGGGGGTTTCGCCAGTGGGACGGCGTGCGCGAATGGCACTGGGTCACCGGCCTGTTCGGCACGGAACGGGCCTTCAACCTCTTCCACGTCGTGGATGCGCACGGGAGCGTGAGCGCCAACGGGTACGTCCTCGACACCGGCGAGGTGCACCCGATCGTGCGTGCCGATCGGCGCACTCGTGAGGGGGAGGGGCGGGTGCCCGAGGGCTACGACCTCACCCTGGAGGTCGCGGGCGGCCTCCAGTTCGAGCTCGCGGCCGAGCGCTCGCACACCGCGCTGCCGCTCCGCCCGGCCACGACCACGATCCAGGAGGCGCCGATGCGCCTGGTGTCCGGGGACCTCGAGGGCGTGGGCATCTACGAGCTGCTGTTCAACGCAGCCGTTCCCGGGAAATGACCCGCGTCACCGCCCGAGCGCGCTACCCGCCGTAGCCCGCCACCCGCGAGGAGCGTCCAGCCGCGCGCGCGTAGTGGCCAACCTCGCGGTGCTCGTCCGGTTTGCCCGGCCTTCGCCGGCGCGGTCGGCGCGCGCAGTCCGTGGTCTGCGCCCGACCGATCTAGCCGTTTCGGGTGCCTTCGCGGCGGAGGCCATGCACATGTCAACGCCCGATCGGGCGATTGTCGCCTCCGGGCTGCATCCGTACCGTGCCCACCACCGGAGAGAAGGGCACGTGATGCGACGACTCCCACACGGCGGCACCCGCGGGCCCGGCCCGGAGCGTCCCGGCAACGGGTTCGGGCGTCCGGTCGGGCGACCGGGGCCCGACCACGTGACGGCCGCGCTGGCGCGACTGCGCCGGGAGTGGTGGGCAGGCACGACACAGTTCACCGACGCGGTCGCGCTCGCGCCGTTGCCCGCGCTCGAACGCCGGTCGGTCTGAGCGACTCGCCCGTTAGCATCGGGTCCGCTCATGGACCCGACGGGCGCGACCTCCCCCCCGGCGCACCCACGCGAGCCCGAGACGGTCCTCGCCGACTACTCCGGTGTCGAGGAGGTCCCCGCGGTCGCGTGGCCGCTGCTCCTGCGCGAGCGCCTCCGCCGCCGCATGCGCGAGAGCGATCGTTACCGATGGTGGGTGCTGTGGACGGTGCTCGCGGGCCTGTTCGCCGTCGGCTTCACGATCACGGTGCTCGCGGTCTCGATCCCCGAGATCGCGCGCGATCTCGACACCCACCCCACCAGCCTGACCTGGATCGTCACCGGCCCGTTCCTCGCCCACGCGCTCGGGATGCCGTTGCTGGGCAAGGTCGGCGACGTCTACGGCCACCGGCGCGTGTACCTCCTCGGGTTCGGGCTGTTCACCGTGTTCACCGGTCTCACCGCGCTGGCCTGGAACGCGCCGTCGCTCATCGCGATCCGAATCGTCGGTGCCCTCGAGGGCGCCGCCACCGGGCCGGCGTCGATGGCCCTGATCATGCGTGCCTTCCCAGCCGAGGACCGGGTGAAGGCCATGGGGTGGTGGGCGCTCGTGGGTGCAGGCGCGCCGGTGATCGGGCTCGTGGCCGGTGGCCCGATCGTCGACGTGTTCGGGTGGCGCTGGCTGTTCCTCGCTCAGGTGCCCCTGGCGCTCATCGCGCTGGTGACCGCCCTGACCCTGCTCCACGAAACCCCGCGGGCGCCGCGGGTGCCCATCGACCTCCGCGGCGCACTCGCGCTCGCCGGCGCGACAGTGCTTCCCCTGCTGGCGCTCCAGCTCGGGCGCGACCGGGGCTGGGTCGACCCCGTCCCGCTCGCGTTGCTCGCCCTCGGCGCCGTGGGAGTCGTCGTCTTCGTCGGCGTCGAGCGCAACGCCCCTGATCCCCTGCTGCCGCTCGACTTCTTCCGCCGCCGCAACTTCACGGCCGCGCTCCTCGCGCAGAGCCTCTCGCAGTTCGCCTACATGGGCGGCTTCATCATCAGTCCGCTACTCATGCAGAACCGCTTCGGGTACACGGTGTCGGGCACGGCGTTGATCATGCTCTGCCGGCCACTGTCGTTCAGCCTGTCGTCGCCCGTCTCCGGGTACGTGGCCGTGCGGGTGGGTGAGCGCCGGGCGAGCGTGACCGGCACGGCGTTGGTCGTGGCGTCGATGGCGTGCTTCGCGCTGGCTGCGGCCGAGGAGTCGGTCGTGCTCGTGCTCGGCGCCCTCCTGCTGTCGGGCCTGGGCCTGGGGGCGTCGTCGCCGTCGCTCATCACCTCGGCCGCGAACGCCGTCGAGCCCGAGCACCTGGGGGTTGCCAACGCCGCCCAGCAGATGGTCACGCTCATCGGCGCGGTGGCCGGCATGCAGATCCTCGCGACCGTGCAGGGTGGTGGAGGAGGCGGCGGCGGGTTCGTGCTCGCCTACCTGATCGGGTTGGCGGTGGCGGTGCCGGCGGTCGTGGCCGCCGGGTTCGTCCGCTCGAGCGAGCGGGGCGCCGAGCTGCGGGTCGCGCACGCCGCGTGACCGATACGCGGGACCGGGACCGGCCCTCCTTCCTCGTCGAGGGTGAGCTCTACGAGGCCCCGCCGTGGTGGATCCGGCGCGCGCCCGCGGCGCTGCGCGACGTGCAGGAGCGAGAGTCGTACCGCTGGTGGGTGCTCGTCACCGTGTTGTCGGGCATGTTCGCCACCGGGCTCACCATCACGGTGCTGACTACGGCGGTCCCGTTCGTCCGCCGCGACTTCCACGCCTCGCTCGCGTCCCTGTCGTGGGTCATCTCGGCACCGTTCCTGTTCCGCTCGATCTTCGTGCCGGTGTTCGGCAAGGCGGGAGATCGGATTGGCCGCCGCCGCACCTGGCTGCTGGGGTTCGCGGTCTCGGCCACCGCGTCGCTCTTCTGCGGCTTCGCCCCCAACGTCGGCTCGCTGATCCTGTTCCGAGCGCTGTCCGCCATCGGCAGCGCCGCGGTCATCCCCAGTGCGCTCGCGCTCATCGCAGTGGCGTTCGACCCCGAGGAACGGGTGAAGGCGCTGGGATGGTGGTCGGCCACGATCGCGGTGGCGCCGCTCCTCGGCGTGATCATCGGCGGGTTCGTCGTCGAGGCGTTCGGCTGGCGCTGGCTCTTCTTCGGCCAGTTCCCGTTCAGCGTCGTCGCGCTCGGGCTCGGGCTGATCGTGCTGCGGGAGTCGAAGGGAGACACCGAGGAACAGTTCGACTTCGCCGGGTCCGCCCTCTCGATAGTCGGGCTCGGAGCGCTGCTGCTCGTCTTCAACCGCGGCATCGCCGGCGACTGGGGATGGACGTCGCTCCCGCTCGTCACGACGGCCATCGTGGCCGTGACCGCGCTGGTGGCGTTCGCCCGGGTCGAGCTCAGATCGCCGGCCCCGGTGCTCCCCGTGGACTACTTCCGCCGCCGCCGCTTCGCCGCCGCGGTCGGAGCCAACTTCTCCGCCAACTTCGCCTACATGGGCGGCTTCTTCATCACGTCGGTCATGCTCGCCGACACCCGGCTGTTCGGGTACCGGGCCGACCAGGTCGCGCTGGCGGTGTCGCCGCGCGCCGCCTCGCTCGGGATCATGGGGCCGATCGGCGGTTACATGGCCGCCCGCTACGGCGGCCGCCGGATGGCGACGATCGGGATGCTGTTGATCCTGGCGTCGATGATCGCCCTCGCCGTGATCACCGACGGGTCGCCCTACCTCTACATCCTCCCGGGGCTGGTGCTGTCCGGCTTCGGGCTCGGGCTGGTGGCGCCGCCGTCGGCGGCGACCGTCACCAACGAGGCCGCCGAAGCCGACCTGTCGGCCGCCAGCGGCGCGCTCAACATGGGCGCCTCGATCGGCTCGTCGATGGGCATCGCCACCATGTCGGCGGTCCTCAGCGGGGTGGCGGCGACGTCGGCACATCCCGGCGCGGGGGCCTACTCGACCGCGTTCCTGTTCGGCGCGGCCCTCTCCGCCATCGGGCTGTTCGCCGCGCTCAACCTTGGCCGCGACACGGGAGGCGCCACGGCGCGAGCATGAGCACCGCATGATCGAGATCCCCGAAACCCGCTACGCCAAGAGCGGCGAGCGGCCCGCAGGGCGGCGGCCGGGTATCCCGGCGGCCGAGCGCGCGCGACCGAGCTAGGCGGTGATGTCCTGGAGCGCCTGCGAGAGGGCAGGGTTGGCCGGGCCGCCGCCCTGCTGGGCGGCCATGAGCTTGGCCATGTCGCCCTGCACCTTCACCTTGCCCGCCATGAACGCCTGCATCCCGGCCTGAGGGTTGCCCGACACGAAGATGTCCTTGGCGGTGCCGTAGTCGGTCGTCAGGGTGACGTCGGCGCCGTCGGTGTGGCCCTTTCCCCACTCGCCCTTACCGTCCTTCGCGCCCATGTGCATCTGGACGTCCTGGTCGAACGGGGTGTCGGTGATGACCAGGTTGATCCGCACGTTGGCCTGCGCGGGGGCCTCCGGGGTGTGAGCGGCGACGAGCTGCTCGGCCTGGCTGAACCACTCGTCGGAGAGGAAGGGGTGCTTCGCCACGCGTGCCTCCTGTGCTGCGCTTCGGGTGCGGGAATGTACCGATCGTGTCGCCGACCGTCCAGCTTGACCAACCGGTCTAGTCTGTGTGGGTGCCCGCAGCGACGCGCGAGGACCGCATCGGCTCGCACGAGCGCAACCCGAAGTGGAAGAACGTCCCGCTCCGCATCGAGATGTCGGAGTGCATCAACTGCGACGCGTGCCTGCGCCATTGCCCCGAGCAGTTCGGGGCGATCTTCAACCACGGCATCGACGTCATCATCATCCCCGAGTTGTGCAGCGGCTGCGACAAATGCGTGCCCGCGTGCCCGGTCGACTGCATCTACCCCGATCCCGAGTGGAAGCCCGCGCCCGGCGACTGGTGGCAGCATCCGGGCAACCCCGGCGACCCTTATCACTGATCGACCCGCGGCGGTCCACTCCTAGACTCCGCGACGTATGGCCACCCGCATCACCCGCGCCGACGTCGAGCACGTCGCCGCGCTCGCCCGCCTGGCGCTCACCGACGACGAGATCGGGCGCTTCACCGAGCAACTCGGGGTGATCCTGGAGCACGCCGCCCGGGTCGAGGCGCTCGACACCGAGGGGGTGGCCCCGACGGCGCACCCGCTCCCGCTGCTCAATGTGCTGCGCGCCGACGAGCCCCGGCCCTGCCTCGACCGGGACGAGGTGCTCGCCGAGGCGCCGGCGGCCGAGGACGGCCGCTTCCGGGTCCCGCGCATCCTCGGCGAGGCGCCGTGAGCAGCACGGCGACCGACGTCGCCACCGCCGTCCGCAGGCGTGAGCGGTCGGCGCGCGAGGTGGTGGATGAGCACCTGGATGCGATCGCGGCGCGTGATCCCGAGCTGCACGCGTTCAACCGCGTGATGGCCGACGAGGCGCGCGCCGCGGCCGGCGCCGTCGACAGCGTCGTCGCGCGCGGCGACGACCCCGGCCCGCTCGCGGGCGTGCCGGTCGCCCTCAAGGACAACCTCTGCACCCGGGGCGTTCCCACCACCTGCTCGTCCCGCATCCTCGAGGGCTGGCGCCCTCCCTACACGGCGACGGTCGTGGACCGCGTCACCGCCGCCGGCGGCATCCCCATCGGCAAGACCAACCTCGACGAGTTCGCCATGGGCTCGTCGACGGAGAACTCGGCCTTCGGTCCCACCCGCAACCCTCACGACCCGGCGCGCGTGCCCGGCGGATCGAGCGGCGGCTCGGCGGCAGCGGTGGTGGCGGGCTTCGCGCCGCTGGCCCTCGGCTCCGACACCGGCGGCTCCGTCCGCCAACCCGCCGCACTCTGCGGCGTCGTGGGCGTGAAGCCGACGTACGGGGCGGTGTCGCGCTACGGACTGGTGGCCTTCGCCAGCTCGCTCGACCAGATCGGGCCGCTCGCGACGACCGTCGAGGACGCGGCGCTGCTGCTCGAGGTCATCGGTGGGAACGATCCCCTCGACTCCACGTCGATCGCTTCGCCCCCTCCGCGCCTGCACGAGGGCCTCGACGAGGGTGTCGACGGCCTGCGCATCGGCATCGTGGACGAGCTCACCGACTCCGAGGGGATCCACCCCGAGGTGGTGGCCGCGGTCGAGGACGCCGCCCGCGCCCTCGAGAAGTTGGGCGCGGCCGTCGACCGGGTCTCGGTGGCCAGTGCCACCTACGGCCTGTCGGCCTACTACCTCATCGCCCCGGCCGAGGCGTCGAGCAACCTCGCCCGCTTCGACGGCGTGCGCTACGGGCTCCGGGTCGACGGCGACGACGCCGCCACCATGAACGCCCGCACCCGCGACGCCGGCTTCGGCGCCGAGGTGAAGCGCCGGATCATGCTCGGTACGTACGCGCTGTCGGCCGGGTACTACGACGCCTACTACGGGCAGGCGCAACGGGTCCGCACGCTGATCATCGGCGACTTCGAGCGCGCCTACGACCACTTCGACGCGCTGCTCTCGCCCACCTCGCCCACGACCGCCTTCGAGCTCGGCGCCAAGACCGCCGACCCGCTGACGATGTACCTGTCCGACGTGTGCACGGTCCCCTCCAGCCTCGCCGGCCACGCCGCCATGAGCCTGCCCTTCGGCGCCGGGGAGGGAGGCCTGCCGATCGGCGTGCAGGTGCTCGTGCCCGCGCTGGGCGAGCCGGTGATGTTCCGGGTGGCGAAGGCCATCGAGGCGGCCGCGCCGTGAGCTCAGAGCAGGAAGTACGCGAGCGCCCGGTTGAACACGTCGGCCTGCTCCCATTGGAGGAAGTGGCCGGCGCCGGACACCACGAACGGGCCGATGCACTCCGGGAACGCGACTCGCGCCCGCTGCGGGAAGCTGGCGGGTACGACGTGGTCGTCGGGTCCGTACAACACCAGGGCCGGGACGGGGCAGGGCTCGAACAGCCGGGGCACGTCCTCGAGCGGGCGGTTGCCGAACGCGGTCTCGTACGCGCCCCAGCTCGCCCGCAGCTTGTGGGGATCGGCGAACGGCTCGGTCATGAAGTCGACATCATCGGCATTGAAATGCCCGGGCGCCGCCCACAAGCGGTGGCCGTACATGCCCGCCACCCACGCCCGGCGCCGCTGGGGCGTATCGAGCTCAGCCAGGAGGGCGTCGGGCTCGGTGCCCTGCCGGCGGAAGTAGTCGGCGGTCTGGCGGGTGGCGTGGGGCTCGTCGGGCGGGATGCCGGCGGCCGCGTACAGCTCGTCCCGGAGCGGCACGAGCGTGTTGAAGAAGCACAGCCGGCTCACGAACCCCGGGTAGCGAAGCGTGAGGTCGTACAGCACGACGCCGCCGAGATCGCCGCCCGCCACCGCGCAGTTCTCGTGGCCGAGCACGTCGTGGACGAGCGCATACAGATCGAGCGAGTACGCCGACACGTCGTAGAAGTCGTCGGGGGCGAGATCGGAGTCGCCGAAGCCGCGCAGGTCGGGCGCGATCACCTCGAAACCCGCGTCGACGAGCGAGCCGATATTGCGCCACCAGATGCGCTTGGTTTCCGGGTAGCCGTGGATGAGCAGCAGCGGGTCGCCGCCGACGCCCTCGTGGACGTACGCGAGCGACACACCGTTGCGCACCTCGCTGCGCTCGATCTTGAAGGCGTCGGGAGCGGGGCGCTCGCTCACGCCGGAAGCCTGGCATGACGACGACGACGGCAACCACTTGGGAGACGGTGATAGGGCTCGAGGTGCACGTCGAGCTGGCGACGACCACGAAGCTCTTCTGCGGCTGCCCCAACGAGTTCGGCGCCGAGCCCAACACCAACGTGTGCCCCGTGTGCCTGGGGCTGCCCGGCTCGCTGCCCGTCCTCAACGAGCGCGCGGTGGAGTTCGCCCTGCGAGTGGGAGAGGCCTTGAAGTGCACCGTGCCCGGGCACTCGATCTTCCACCGCAAGAACTACTTCTATCCCGACATGCCGAAGGACTACCAGGTCTCGCAGTACGACGAGCCGATCTGCGTCGACGGCCGGCTCGACGTCGACGGCGTCCGCATCGGAATCGAGCGCGCCCACATGGAGGAGGACACCGGCAAGACCCTGCACATCGGGGGCGGCGGGCGCATCCACGAGGCCGATCACTCGCTCGTCGACTACAACCGTGCCGGCGTCCCGCTGATGGAGATCGTGAGCCGGCCCGACCTTCGCTCATCCTCCCAGGCCCGGGCCTATGTGAGCGAGTTGCGGGCGGTCCTCCAGGCCATCGGCGTGTCCGACGTGAAGATGGAGGAGGGCTCGCTGCGCGTCGACGCCAACGTGTCGTTGCGTCCTGCCGGCACCGACCAGCTCGGCACCAAGGTCGAGATCAAGAACATGAACTCGCTCCGCTCGCTCGGACGTGCCCTCGAGTTCGAGATCGAGCGCCAGCGTGCCCTGCTCGAGTCGGGCGAACGCGTCGTGCAGGAGACACGCCACTGGGACGAGGAGGACGGGCGCACGCACGGCATGCGCTCGAAGGAAGAGGCCTTCGACTATCGCTACTTCCCGGAGCCCGACCTGGTGCCGGTCGCGCCCGACGCCGAGACGCGGGAACGGGTGCGTGCTTCGATGCCCGAGCTGCCGGCGGCGCGGCGGGCGCGGCTCGCGGCCGACTGGGGGATCTCCGAGCACGACGCCGCGGTGCTCGTGGGCGTGCCCGGCCTGGCCGAATACGCCGAGGCGGCGGTGGTCGCGCTCGACGGTGGGACCGCCAAGGACGTCGTGAACTGGGCCACCGGCGACGTGCTCGCCCACCTCCACGAGACCGGGGGTGCTCCCGGGGGGCTCCCGCTCGCGCCCGACGGGCTGGCGGAGTTGGTCGGGCTCGTCGCCGACCGCACGCTCTCGCGCAACCTGGCCAAGGACGTGCTGGCCGTGTGCCTGCGCGAGCGCCAGCGGCCGAGGCAGGTGGTCGAGGAGCGCGGCCTCGCCCAGGTGAGGGACGAGGGCGAGCTCGCGACCCTGGTCGACGGCATCCTCGCCGACAACCCGTCCGAGGTTGAGCGCTACCGGGAGGGCGACGACAAGGCCCGGAAGAAGCTGCATGGGTTCTTCATGGGCAAGGCCATGAAGGCGACCCAGGGGAAGGCCGACCCGCAGCTCCTGACCCGCTTGCTCGACCAGCGCCTGCGGTAGCTGTCACATCCCCCGGCTGTACTGGCCGGCCATGTCAGCCGCGCCGCGGACCCGCCGCTCGCCTCGTGGTCCATCTGAGCCCGGAATCCGGGCCTCATTGCGCCACGAGACGCTGACCCGGTTCGTAGCTGAGGTCGCGGCTCGGCAGTACGGCGTGATCTCTCTCGCTCAGGCGATCCCCCTGGGGATGTCGGCTTCGGCGGTCCAGCGACGGGTGGCCTCGGGCGCCTGGGAGATGGTCCTGCCGGGTGTGTATCGGGTGCGAGGCGCGCCCGTGACTCGGCGGCAACAGATGATGGCCGCGGTGTTGTGGGCCGGATCCGGTGCATCGGTGTCCCACGGGACGGCGGCCATCCTGTGGAAGCTCGACGGACTGTCGTCCGACGAGATCGAGGTCACCGTTCCTCGGGCCCGGCGCAAGCGGTGCGGCCGAGTGGTCGTGCACCGTGCGCTCGTTCTCCCGGAGGCCGACCGCGACGAGGTGGACAGCATCCCGTGCACCGCCGCGGCCCGCACGCTGATCGACGTTGCCGGCAGTCTCGACGATGAGCAGCTCGAGGTGGTGATGGAAAGCGGCTTTCACCGGGGTCTCTACCGGGAGTCGTTCCTCCGTTGGCGGCTCAACGAGCTCGGAGGCACCGGGCGCCGCGGGTCGGATCGGCTTCTCGCCCTGCTCGACGACCGCGGGAAGGGAGCCGCGCCGCTCGAATCCCCCCTCGAGGCGAAGATGTGGCGACTGCTGAAGAAGAGCGGCCTGACTCGTCCGGTACGACAGCATTGGGTCCGAGCCGGCGGGCACAGGCACCGCCTCGACTTCGCCTGGCCCGACCTGATGGTCGCGATCGAGTGCGACGGATACGACACCCACGGCGGCGCGACTGCGTTTCGCCGTGATCGCGCCAAGCTCGCAGAGGTTGGTGCGGCCGGGTGGCGCATCATCCCGGTTACCTGGCACGACGTGGCGACGCGACCGCAGTGGGTGATCGAGCAGGTGCGGATCGCGCTCTCGGATGCCGCCTGAAGCGCTCGTGGTCCTTTGAAGCCCGGTTTCCGGGCCTCAATGGACCAGAAGCGGTTAGTCCATCGGGACGTTGCGGACGATCTTGCCGTCGATGCGCCCGAAGATCTCGTCGAGGCTCAGCCCGGTGATCGTGAGCCCGTGGTTGCGCTGCCCTACCACTGCTCGCGACGGGTCGGGCGCGCGGCGCACGAGGTCGGCGACGGCGCCGGCCAGCTCCACCGTGCCACAGGGGTAGTTGATCTCGGTGGAGCTGATGCCCTCCATCCACGCGTGCACGTGGAGGATCGCGCCGACGTCGGGGTGCTCGCGGTAGATCATCCAGTGCTCGATGGCGTCGACCGACACCCGGTTGGGCTTCACGTCGGGCGGCACGCTGAGGATCATGCAGTCGCGGTCGGCGTCGTAGCCGCGCACGAGCAGGATGTGCTTCCCCATCTCGTGCAGCGCGCCCTTGTCGACGCCGCTGGCGCTCATCCAGAACTCGGGCCCGTAGTGAGATGTCGTGGGCGGCTGACGACGGGCGCTGACGTTGCCGTAGCTCAGGCCGCCGATGCCGTAGAGAAGCCTCACGTGTCGCAGGTCGCGGTCGGAGAGGATCTCCTCGATGGGGAACGCGGCCGGCAGCAGGTCGAGTGCGTCCAGGCGCTCGCCGGCCCGGCGGACCTGGCGGGTCTGCTCGTCGCCCGACCACAGCTCATCGGGAAGGTCGGTGCGGAACTCGTTGGCGATCACGAGGCGTGACGACGCCAGGGGCTCGATCCGCTCGAACACGCCGGCGAAGAAGCGGTCGTCGCTCCCGTCATGCTCCACGGCGTACGTGCCCTGCTCCAGCGTGACGAAGTGGGCGGTGGCACCGCCGCCGGCCCGTTCGCTCACCATGACGCACAGGTTGGCGAGGCCGCGCACGAGCAGCGGGTAGCCGGCGCGCAGCACGTCGTCGGGCACCGTCGGCATCGCCGCCAGCGCGACCACGAACGTGGGGGCGGACTTGCGGCGGTAGGGCCGGGCATCCTCGGGATCGAGGTGGTGGAGCACCACCTGCACTTCGGGGCCGGGCGCCGGCATCTCCTCGTAGCCCTCGGCCACCATGGCGCGACGGAGGCCGTCGACGAACCAGCGCATGTGGTCGTCGAGCGTCTCGCCGTTCCAGGCGAACGTGCGCTCCTTGACCGCGCTCCGGTCGGCGAGCGCCACGCTGGTGGGCTGTGCGTCGGTGCGGCTCATGCCCCGCTCCTCGAGTTCGCCGCCCTGAAAGCGGTGGTGCCCGACCCGACGGGCCTGATCGAATTGGACCCGTGGGCTTCGGTGAAGGTTACGACCCCCCCGCCTACGGCGACCAAGTGGCCGAGGTGTACGACCGCATGTACCGACCGGACGAGCGGGCGGTCGCATGCCTGGCCGACCTCGCCGGGGCCGGTCCCGTCCTGGAGCTGGCGATCGGCACGGGGCGGCTCGCCCTTCCCCTCGCTGCCCGCGATCTGCGCGTTCACGGCATCGACGCGTCGCAGGCGATGGTGGACCAGCTCCGGGCCAAACCCGGTGGCGACCACATCCCGGTCACGATCGGCGACTTCGCCGACGTAGGTGTGGACGGATCGTTCTCCCTCGTCCTGATCGCGTTCAACACGTTCTTCGCGCTGCTCGATGTCGAAACCCAGCAGCGCTGCTTCACCAACGTCGCCGCCCACCTCGCGCCCCGCGGACGCTTCGTCATCGAGGCGTTCGTGCCCGATCCGTCCCGGTTCGAGCGCAACCAGCATCTCGAGGTGCAGGCGGTCGAGGTCGACGGGGCGCGGCTCTCGGCCAATCGTCATGATCCCGAGCGCCAGCGGGTGGACGGTCTGATCATGTGGATCTCGAACGAGGGTGTGCGCACATGGCCGGCCCGCCTGCGCTACTCGTACCCCGACGAGCTCGACACGATGGCCGAGACCGCTGGGCTCCGCCTCGAGCATCGCTGGAGCGACTGGGGACGCGAGCCCTTCGAGGACGACTCACCCAAGCACGTGTCGGTCTACGTGCGGGAGTAGGCGAGCGCAGTCACCGGCGGTACGTCGTCCCGAACAGTCCAGGTCGCGCCGTAGTCGTCGGAGAAATGGAGCCGCCCGTCGGGATCACCGAATGCCACCTGATCACTGAACGCCACAAGCCTGCCGCTGTCGACGTTGCCGTCGAGCCAGTCGCTCACGCGCTCGAACGGCCCATCGCCGTCGAGTGACCGCCGGTAGATCGCTCCCCGATCGGTGAACGGGCCCGTGGACGCGCTCACGAGCATGGCGTCGCCCGCCACGGCCACCGCCCGGCAGTAGGTGGCGTGCAAGCCTTCGGTTTGGACGGTCCAGGTGACGCCGCCGTCGCGGCTGACGCACAGGCCGACGGCGGCGGCCGCGAGCACGAGCTCGGGCCGCTCGGGATGGGCTCGGACCTGGTGGACGTCGGCGTCGACGTCGATGGTGGGGTGCCAGGTCTGGCCCCCGTCGGTCGAGCGGGGGATGCCGCCGACGTGGACATTGGCGAGTAGCACGCCGTCGGCAGTTGCCGTGATCGAGCGAACGTAGGGCTTCGAGCTGCCTACGGCATGCCATTGCTGACGCCCGTCGACCGTATCGAACGACGGGACGGGCTGGAGGTGCGGGCTCTCGTCGCGGCGGTGTCGCATGAGCTGCCCGCCGCTGGTCCCGACGAAGACCTCGTCGCCCCGGGGCGCCAGGCAGGTGAGGTGGCCAGAGCCGGCGTCCCCGAACTCGAGCCACTTGTGCCACCCACCGGGCGGGATTCGGTGCATCACGGTCGTGCCGTCGACGATCGCCCAGCCCGCGCCCGACAGCGCCGTGACCCGGTGCCCGTCGAGCTCCCGCCGGCGCGACCCGTCCACCTCGACGAGCCCGTCCTCGGTCCCGACCAGCAGGTGCGCCATGCCCGGCTCAACCGCCTCCGGCCCGGAAACCTTCCAGCACGCGCGCCCATCGCTCCTGGTCGGTGGGGGACGGCGCGTTGAAGCTGATCCGGTCGACGAGGTCGCCGTAGCGGTCCTGCACCATGCTCGGGATCTGCTCGACCGTCCCCCGCACGGTGAAGACGTCGACCATCTCGTCGGTGATGCAGCCGCCCATTTCTGCCCAGCGTCCCTCCTTCGACAGCCGGTTCAGCTCGGGGTGGACCTCGCCCCACCCGTGCAGGTCGAGCACACGGGAGTACGCGGGCGTCGAGCCGTAGAACGCCATCCGGGCGCGCACCGCGGTGTTGGCCGCGGCCAGCTCCTCCTCGGTCTCGCCGGTCACGATGAGAAGCGGGTACGCGATCTCGAAGCCGTTGCGGCCGCGGCCGGCCCGGGCGAAGCCTCGCTCGAGCGCGGGGAAGGTGACTTCGCGCAGGTAGCGCTCGGTGCTGAACGGGTGGACGATGAACCCGTCGGCCACCTCACCCGCGGCCTGGGTCATCGCCGGCCCCACCCCGGCCAGCCACACCCGAGGTCGCCCGTGGGGGTTGGGCCCCGGGTTGAAGAACGGTGTCATCAGCGTGTGGCGGTAGCAGTCGCCCTCGAAGCGCAGGGGCGTGCCCTCCTGCCAGCACGACCAGATGGCGAGGACGGCCTGCACCAGCTCACGCATCCGCGCCGCCGGCGACGACCACGGCATCGAGAAGCGCTTCTCGATGTGCGGCTTGATCTGCGACCCGAGTCCGAGGATGAACCGGCCCCGCGAGGCGGCCTGGAGGTCGTAGCCGATGTTGGCCAGCGTCATGGGGCTGCGGGCGAAGCCGATGGCGATGGCGGTCGCCAGCTCGAGCCGCTCGGTGTGCTCGGCGGCGAGCAGCAGCGGAAGGAACGGGTCGTGCGGCGCCTCGAAGGTGTACACACCGTCGTACCCGGCGTCCTCGAGCTCGCGGGCGCGCGCCGCCACATCGTCGAGCCCGACGCCGACGAGCGCTCCGTCGACCTTCATCTCGCACACCCTACGGAACGGGCGTCGAATACGCTCACCCCATGACCGGCGAGACGAAACCCCGCAGCCACGAGGTCACCGACGGGATGGAGCGGGCCCCTGCGCGCGCCATGCTGCGCGCCGTCGGCATGACCGACGCCGACTGGGGGAAGGCCCAGATCGGGGTGGCCTCGAGCTGGAACGAGGTGACCCCCTGCAACCTGTCGCTCGACCGGCTCGCCAAGCGGGCGAAGGTGGGGGTCCGGGAAGAGGGCGGCTTTCCCATCGAGTTCATGACGATCGCGATCTCCGACGGCATCTCGATGGGCCACGAGGGCATGCGGGGCTCGCTCGTGAGCCGCGAGATCATCGCCGACTCCGTCGAATGCGTGATGCACGCCGAGCGGCTCGACGGGCTCGTGACCTTCGCCGGCTGCGACAAGAGCCTGCCCGGCATGCTCATGGCTGCGGCCCGGCTCAACCTGCCCTCGGTGTTCCTCTACGGCGGCTCGATCCTCCCCGGCCACTGGAAGGACCAGGCCCTCGACATCGTGAGCGTGTTCGAGGCGGTCGGCGCCTGCGCCGCCGGGACCATCACCGAGAACGAGCTGGGCGAGATCGAGAGGCGCGCCTGCCCGACCGAGGGGTCGTGCGCGGGCATGTTCACTGCCAACACCATGGCGTCGGTGGGCGAGGCGCTCGGCATGTCGCTACCCGGCAGCGCGTCGCCGCCGGCGGTCGATCGCCGCCGCGACGACTTCGCATTCGCCTCGGGGCAGGCGGTGATGCGGCTTCTCGAGGCGGGCATCCGACCCCGGCAGATCATGACCAAGGAGGCGTTCGAGAACGCCATCGCGGTGACCATGGCGCTCGGCGGCTCGACCAACGCGGTGCTCCACCTGCTCGCTATCGCCCACGAGGCGCAGGTCGCGCTGTCGCTCGACGACTTCAACCGCATCGCCGCCCGGGTGCCCCACATCGCCGACACGAAGCCGCACGGCAAGTACCACATGACCGACGTCGACCGCATCGGCGGCGTGCCCGTGGTCATGCGCGAGCTGCTCGACGCCGGGCTCGTGCACGGCGACTGCCTCACCGTCACCGGCAGCACCGTGGCCGAGAACCTGGCCGTTCTCGACCCACCCGCTCCCGACGGCGACGTCGTGCACCGGCTCGGCGACCCCATCCACCCGCAGGGCGGCATCGCCGTGCTCACGGGATCGCTCGCGCCCGAAGGCAGCGTCGTCAAGGTGGCGGGCATCGACCAGCTGCGTTTCGAGGGCACCGCCCGCGTCTTCGACGGCGAGGACGCCGCCATGGTGGAGATCCTCGCCGGGCGGATCGAGCCTGGTGACGTCGTGGTGATCCGCTACGAGGGGCCCAAGGGCGGCCCCGGTATGCGCGAGATGCTCGCGGTGACGGGCGCGATGAAAGGCGTCGGGCGCGGCGCCGACGCCGCCCTCCTCACCGACGGGCGGTTCTCCGGCGGCACGCACGGCTTCTGTGTCGGGCACGTCGCACCGGAGGCGGTCGACGGCGGGCCCATCGCCTTTGTCGAGGATGGCGACCGGATCGTGATCGACGCCGGGGCGCACACGGTCGACCTGCTCGTCGACGACGCCGTGCTGGCGCGGCGACGCGAGGACTGGAAGCTCCCCGAGCCCCGCTACCCGACCGGCTTCCTCGCCAAGTACGCCAAGCTCGCGCAGGGTGCCGAGCGCGGCGCGATCACGAACGTCTAGCCACTCTTGCCCGAGATCATCGAGGTGGAGTCGGCGCGCCGGCTGATCGAGGAGCGCGGGCTCGCCCGTCGGATCGAGTCGGTGTTCGCGCCCGACGCGTGGTACCTCAAGCGAGGGCTCAGTGCCGATGCGCTCGACGTCGCACTCCCCGGGCGCATGCTGACGGCAGCGCGTCGGCGCGGGAAGCTCATGCTCGTCGACACCAGCGGCGGCGGTCCCGTCCTCGGGCTCCATCTCGGCATGAGCGGCCGGGTGCTGATCGACGACGAGGCCGCCGGCGATCCGCTCGTCTACGCCAGCAACCGCGAGGTGCCGGCCTGGCACCGCTTCGGCGTGCGCTTCACCGACGGCGGGTCGCTCTACCTGCGGGACCCCCGCCGGCTCGGCGCGGTCGAGCTCGAGCCCGACGAGGACCGGCTCGGCGTCGACGCCTTCGAGCTCACGCAGGCGCAGCTCAGCGCGATGGTCGCCGCCAGCCGGGCGCCGGTGAAGGCCCTCCTCATGAACCAGGCCCGGGTGGCGGGGATGGGCAACCTCCTCACCGACGAGGCGCTGTGGCGGGCCGGCCTCGACCCCGCCCGGTCCGCGAACGCGCTCGACGCGGCCGAGCGCCGGCGGCTGCACCGGGCCGTCCGACGCACGCTCGAGGTGTGCACGGCGAGGGGCGGGTCGCACACGGGCGACATGCCCCGGGAGGGAGGGACGCCCTGCCCCAAGGACGGCACGCCGCTGGAACGCCGCACCGTCGCCGGCCGCACGACCTTCTCGTGCCCGCGCCACCAGCGATGAATACGCTGACGCCCGTGAGCACGGCCCACTCGAAGAACCTCGGGGAGCCCGAGGAGACGCAGCAGTTCCCGGGCATCACCGCCGATCTGGTCGACCTCGGCGACATCACGGTCGGGCGCTACACCGCCGAGCCGGGTTGGCGGTGGTCCACGCACGTGCGTCCGCAGATCGGCGGCGACTTGTGTCAGGCGCGTCACGTCGGGATCATCGTCGCCGGTCGACTCGGGATACGCCTGGAGGATGGAACGACGTTCGAGCTGGGGCCCGACGACGTGTTCGACATCCCTCCGGGGCACGATGGGTACACGATCGGGCACGAGCAGGTGATCAGCATCGAGTGGGCGGGCACTCGGGCATTCGGTGGATTTCGACTCGGTCACGGGCGGACACTCGCGACCCTGTTGTTCACCGACATCGTCAATTCGACCGCGGTCGCCAAGCGTCTCGGCGACGTCGCCTGGCGAACGTTGCTCTCCGGCCATTTCGAGGCTGCGCGCGCCGAGCTCGAGCGGTTCCGCGGCCGCGAGGTGAAGACCACGGGCGACGGGCTACTAGCGACCTTCGATAGCCCCGCCCAAGCCCTTCACTGCGCGGCGTCGATCCGTCGCGCGGCAAGCCATGAGGATCTTCAGGTGCGCGGCGGAGTCCACGTGGGCGAGGTGGAGGTAGTGGGCGCCGACGTCCGGGGCGTCGCCGTCCACGAGGCGGCGCGCATCATGACGCAGGCCGATGACGACGAGATCCTCGTGTCGGACACGACTCGCGCCCTGGCGATGGCCTCCGGTCTCACCTTCGAGGACCGCGGGATCCACACCCTCAGGGGACTCGACGGTGAGTGGCACCTGTTCGCATACGCCGAGGCGGGGCCATCGGGGTGAGTAGCCATGCCCGGCCGGTGATCCTGGCCGTCGACGACGACCCGTCGGCGATCTCGCGGATTGGCGCCGAGCTCGAGCGGCGTTACGACCGGGACTACCGCATCGTGTTCGAGACCTCTCCGACCGTGGCTCTGGCGCGCCTCGGGGAGATGAAGGCAGCCGGTGATCGGGTCGCGGTGGTCCTGGCCGATCAGTGGATGCCCGAGATCACCGGAGCCGCCTTGCTCTCGCGAGTTCGGGAGCTCCATCCCGACGCCAAGCGCGCCCTCCTGATCACGTGGGGCGAGTGGGGGTTCCAGCCCACGGCCGAGGCCGTGCGCGGCTCCATGGCCACCGGGTGCATCGACTACTACGTGCTCAAACCGTGGAAGTCGCCCGACGAGCTATTCCACCGGACGATCAGCGAGTTCCTGCACGAGTGGTCGCGCACCGACGCCTCGACACCACGCGAGCTCACGATCGTCGCCGACCCCTCGTCGCCGCGTGCCGCCGAGCTGCGCGACCTGCTCGGCCGCAACGGTGTCCCGTACCGGTTCCTCCGGAGCGACACACCCGAAGGCCGCGATCGCCTCCTCGAAGCCGGTCTGGAGGGATCGACCAAGCCGGTGGTGATCCTCCTCGACGGCCGGGTGCTGGTCGATCCGTCGAACGCCGAGGTGGCGCGCGGCTACGGCGTGCTGACCGAGTTCCATGACACCCGGGAGTTCGATGTCGTCGTGGTCGGCGCCGGTCCGGCCGGCCTCGCCGCCGCCGTGTACGCATCGTCGGAGGGACTCGGCGCGCTCGTTGTCGAGCGCGAGGCGATCGGGGGTCAGGCCGGGTCGAGCTCGCGGATCCGCAACTACCTCGGCTTCCCCCGCGGTCTGAGTGGCGCCGAGCTCGCCCAGCGCGCCTACCAGCAGGCATGGGTGTTCGGGACCACGTTCCTGATGATGCGAAGCGTCACCGACCTGCGCACCGAGGGCGACCACCACATCCTCGCGATCTCCGACGGCACCGAGGTGCTCGCCGGGGCCGTGGTCCTGGCCGCGGGCGTCACCTACTGCCGCCTCGGGATCCCCGCGCTCGAGGAGCTCAGCGGCCGGGGCGTCTTCTATGGCGCGTCGGTCTCGCAGGCCCAGGAGTTCACCGACCGGCAGGTCTACGTCATCGGAGGTGGGAACTCGGCCGGGCAGGCGGCGGTGCACCTCGGCCGGTACGCGGCCCGGGTCACGCTGGTCGTGCGGGGCGACAGCCTCGCTGCCAGCATGTCGCAGTACCTGCGGGACGAGATCGATGCCGCGCCCAACATCGAGGTCGGGGTCGCGACCCAGGTCGTCGACGGCGGCGGCGAGGACCGGCTCGAGCACCTGACGTTGCGGGAGAGCCGGACCGGGACCATGAGCACGGTGCCTGCCGATGCGCTGTTCGTCCTCATCGGCGCCGAGCCCCACGCCGACTGGCTCCCACCGGAGATCAGGCGCGACGACCCCGGCTTTGTGCTCACCGGCCCCGACGTCGCGGCCGGATGGCCACTCGAGCGGCCACCGTTCATGTTCGAGACCAGCGTGCCCGGCGTCTTCGCGGTGGGCGACGTGCGTTCCCGTTCGGTGAAGCGGGTGGCCTCGGCGGTCGGCGAGGGATCGGTGGTAATCCAGCAGGTGCATCAGCACCTCCATGCCGAGGAGGCGGCGGCCACGAGCCCCGCGAGGAGATGAGCCGCCCGACCGGCTGGAAGTCGTACGACGCGGTCGCCGAGGAGTACGACCGCCTGACCCCGGTGCTCTTCGGGCGGCTGGCGCATGACCTCGTCGAACTGATCGATCCCGACCCGACCGCGCGCGTCCTCGACGCCGGGACCGGGACGGGCACCGCGGCGGATGCGGCCGCGCGGCGGTTGGGTCCCGACGGCGCGGTCGTCGGGCTCGACC
>JBOGFI010000235.1:0-5743 GCA_050743365.1 Acidimicrobiia bacterium
CCTCGCTGGGCGCCTCCGGCCCGGCCGCGAGCCAGTCGGTCAGGCCGGCGGGCGGGTCGGTGGCGAGGCCGAAGATCGCCGGCTGGTCGCCGCCGAGGTCAGCGAGGCGAGCCCCGGCGCCGTGCCGAGCGAGGACGAGGGAGCAAGCGGCCGCCAGCACCGAGGTGCCGGAGCCGCCTTTCGGGGACCAGAGCGCGAGCAGCATCGCCGCTCCTCCGTTCGGATGCCCGCCGAGCGCGGGCGCGTGGACACGAACGGGGAAGCGGAGGGGAACGACGAAGCTCCCCGCACGGGGAGCTGGCACGAAGATACGAGCGGCGGTGACGCGTGTCAAGGGCGCGTATCTTTGCGGCGATGGAGGCGGCGTTCCTCGACCTCGACAAGACGATCATCGCCAAGAGCTCGGTGCTCGCCTTCGGGAGGCCCTTCTATCGCGAGGGGCTGCTCTCGCGACGCGCCATCGTGAGGAGCATCTACGCGCAGGTCGTGTACATGCTCGTGGGCGCCGACGAGGAGAAGATGGAGAAGCTCCGGGTGGCGATGTCGGCGATGACGCGCGGCTGGAACCGCGACCACGTCGCCTCGATCGTGCGTGAGACGCTCACCGAGGTCATCGAGCCGATCATCTACGCCGAGGCACTCGAGCTCATCGACGACCACCACGCCGCCGGGCGTGAGGTCGTGATCGTGTCGTCGTCGCCGGTCGAGGTGGTCGAGCCGCTGACCGAGTTCCTCGGCGCCGACACCGCCATCGCGACCCGGGCCGAGGTCGACGTCGTCGGGAACTACACGGGCGAGCTCGAGTTCTACGCCTACGGCGCCAGCAAGGCCGAGGCCATCCGCGAGCTCGCGATGGAGCACGGCATCGACCTCGACGGCTCCTACGCCTACAGCGACTCGGTCACCGACACGCCCATGCTCGAAACAGTCGGACATCCCGTCGCCGTGAACCCCGACAGGGAGCTCGCCCGCCTCGCGCGTGACCGTGAGTGGGACGTGCGGGTGTTCGCGCGCCCGGTCCGCCTGCGCGACCGGGTGCCGGTCCCTCCCGCCGGGCCGACCATCGCCTTGAGCAGCGTACTCGCCTTCGCCGGCGCCGGCGTGGCGGTGTGGTGGTGGCTGCGGCGGCGCGAGCACGCCGCCTGATGCCGCCCGGGCCGGCCGCACCTCGGGTCCCGCTGGCCCAGCTGCCGACGCCGCTGGAGCCGATGGATCGCCTCGCGGAGTGGTTGGGGGGCCCGCGTCTGCTCGTCAAGCGCGATGACCTCACCGGCCTCGCGCTCGGAGGCAACAAGGCCCGGAAGCTCGAGTACCTGTGCGCCGAGGCACTGGCCCAGGAGTGCGACACGCTGGTGACCGGCGGCGGTCACCAGAGCAACCACGTGCGGATGACCGCGGCGGCCGCGAACCGCCTCGGCCTCGAGTGCCACCTCGCGATCGCCGGGCGAGAGCCGTCGACATACACCGGCAACCTGCTACTCGACCGGGTGCTCGGCGCGACGCTGCATTTCACCGGGGTCGAGGGCTACTACGAGAGTGAGTCGGCCATCGAGGCGCTGGCGGCTGGGCTCGCTGCCGAGGGTCGGCGCCCGTTCGCGATCCCGATCGGAGGAGCGTCCGTGACGGGGGCCGCCGCCTATGTGCACGCGGCAGTCGAGCTGCTCGACCAGGTCGAAACGGGCGGCCACGGGCGGGTCGACCAGGTGGTGGTGGCCGACGGCTCGGGCGGCACCCACGCCGGGCTGCTCGCCGGTCTCGGCGGGCGAGCGCGCGTGATCGGCGTAGACGTCGGCACGCGCCCCGACCTCGACACCGTGATCCCCCGGCTGGCTGCCCAGGCGGCCGCGCACGCCGGGCGACATATGCCGGACCCCGAGATCGTCGTCGACCACACCCGCTTCGGCGATGGCTACGGCGAGGTCACGCCCGAGTCGCTGGAGGCCATCCGCCAGACCGCCCGGCTCGAGGGCATCGTGCTCGATCCCGTCTACACCGGGAAGGCGATGGCCGGGCTCGTAGGGTGGGTGCGCGAGGGCAAGCTGGGCGACACCGGCACGGTGGTGTTCTGGCACACCGGCGGCGCGGTGGCGCTGTTCGCGCGGAAGTACGCCGACCTGTTCTCGGATTGAGAGGAGGGCACCAGCTCAGATCGTCTAGGAAGGCCTGCCAGCGCGCGACTCACGCCCGGGGCCGGGGCCACCGGGCGAGAGTGACGAGCTCGGTCGGGCGATCAGACCTCGCGGACCTTGCGGGCCACGGCGACGCCGATCGCGATCAGGATGAGGAGGATCAGCAGCTTCTTCAACGCGGGCCTCCTGGTCGACGCGGGCGGTGCGGGACGGGATCGTACTCGGGAAGTGGCGTGCTAGACACCCGGCGGAGGTGAACGGGGTCTGGTGGCCCCCCTCGTCTTCAAAACGAGCGGGACGGGAGACCCCCGTCCGGTGGGTTCGATTCCTGCCACCTCCGCCGACCGAGCCTCAACTGAGGCCCCGGGCGTCCTGCTTGAGAGCCGTGTCCACACAAAGGGCGGTCGCCACCACCAGGCTGAGCAACGGGTCCTGGAGCGGCTCCTTGATCTCGAGGACGTAGTTGTCGGCCTGGGTGAAAACCGCTTTGGCGAAGCCACCCCAGGTCTTCGTGATGCGCGCCACCTCCGTACCCGACGAGTCCTGGACGTTGAAGTCCCACGCTCGCCAGTTCTCGGCATTGAGCGAGCCCACCGCCTGGCCACCGGCCTCGAGCGCGAACTTGATCTTGCCGAAGACGTTCCGCTGCTTCACGCGACCGACCTCGCTCCCGTCGGGTCGGGACGAAGCTCGACTTCATGATCTTGCGCGGCCGGGTCAGCACGAGCTGCGGCTGCTGACCGGAGTCGCGGATCTCGTAGCTATGGGTCATGAACTGGTCGAGGCTCGACACGAAGCGGGCGAGCTTCTTCGCCGTGGTCTGCCCAACCTCGGCCACGAAGCCGACCGGGTTGCCGTCCTGGTCGAACACCTCGTGCTCGGTGACCAGCTCCAACAGCTTCGGCTTCTGGTTGACGACGAGGATCGGTTCGGTGAACAGCGTCCCTCCCCCACTGGGGCCCTTCTGGATCCCGGCCTGGCGCTGCACCTGGTCCTGCACCTTCTCGGCGTCGCCGGTGCCCTGGGGCGCCCGCCACGCGTCGGACGGGTCCTGCTGCTCGTCGCTCATGTGCGCTCCTCTCGGGAGTTGCGGGAGAGTGTCACGGTACTGCGCGGCGCGAGGATGCGTCGCGCCGTGACCGACGCAGGGAGGGGCTCGTGGAGCTTCGGCAATTGGGACGGAAGGGCGTGCGCGTCACCGAACTGTGCCTCGGGGCGATGACGTTCGGGCGCGAGATCGACGAGGATCAGAGCCGCGCCATCCTCGACCGGTACCTCGACGCCGGCGGCAACTTCGTCGACACCGCCGACGTCTACGGAGGCGGCGCGTCGGAGGAGATCCTCGGCCGTGCCCTCGGTCCGCGCCGCGACCGGATCGTCCTGGCGACGAAGGTGCGCATGCCGATGGGCGACGACCCGAACTCGAGCGGCGCATCGCGGCGCCACCTCCGGGAGGGCATCGAGGCCTCGCTGCGCCGCCTGCGGACCGACTGGGTCGACCTGTACCAGCTCCACGCCTGGGACTCGCGCACGCCGCTGGAGGAGACGCTGTCTACCCTCGACGACGTCGTGCGCGAGGGCAAGGTCCGCTATGTCGGCGCGAGCAACTACACCGGCTGGCAGCTGGCGAAGGCGCTCGGTGTCGCCACGCTCCACGGCTGGGAGCCGTTCGCGTCGCTCCAACCGCAGTACTCCCTCGTCTGCCGTGACCTCGAGCGCGAGCTGCTGCCGCTGTGCCGGGAGGAGGGGCTGGCGGTGCTGCCGTGGAGCCCGCTCGGCGGCGGCCTGCTCACGGGCAAGTACCGCCGCAGCGAGGAGCCGCGCCAGGGCACGCGGGCGGCGGACCGCACCCCGTCGGCGTTCCTCATGCGCGAGCGGCTGAAGGCGGAGCGGAACTTCGCCACCGCCGAGGCGGTGGGAAAGGTGGCGGCCGAGGCCGGCAAGACCCCGGCGCAGGTCGCGCTCAACTGGGTGCTGACGCGCGACAGCGTGACCGCGCCGATCCTCGGCGCCCGCACGCTCGAGCAGCTCGAGGACAACCTCGGCGCCACCGGATGGAGCCTCGACGCCGACCAGGAGCGCGTCCTCGACGAGGTCAGCGCCATCGAGCGCGGCTACCCGTACGACTTCATCGACATGGTGAGCGGCCGCTGACTTTCGCCGCCGCACGTGCGGGCGGAGGTTCACCAGTCGGCGGCGACGACCCCTTCGGCCACCAGGCTCTCGGCGACGCCATCGCGCCCATCATCACCCCGGCAGACGCTCGGCGAGAGGGACGCGTTGACATCCCGGCGTTCCGCGGAACGCCGACGTGCTATCATGTAGCACATGGACCGCATCGGCGTCCGAGAGCTCCGTCAGAACGCGAGCAAGTACCTCGACCGCGTCGCGCGCGGCGAAGCCATCGAGGTCACCAACCGCGGGCGCCTCGTGGCCGTGCTCGTCCCTGCGCCGCGGCCCGGTGGGATCGCTCGGCTCGAAGCCGAGGGCCGAGTGACCAGGGCGACGAAGACCCTCGCCGACCTCGGTCCGCGGATACCAGTGCCGCCGGGCGAGGTACTCCCGTCGGAGATGGTCTCGAGAATGCGGGACGAGTAGGCCCGATGTTGACCTACGTCGACGCCTCGGCCTTCGTCAAGCTGTTCATCGACGAGCCCCAGAGCGACCCGCTCGACGAGTACCTGACCGGGCGGGACCTCACCTCGTCTGCGCTCCTGCGCACCGAGGCTCGCCGCGCCGTCCGCCACCTCGGGGTCGGTACCGTCGAGCACGCAGCGATGGCACTCGGCGTCGTGACCCTCCTCGACGTCAGCGACGAGATACTCGACCGGGCGGGGATGCTGGACCCGCGGATCCTGAGGAGCCTCGACGCCGTGCACGTGGCGACTGCCATGTCCGTGGCCGACGACCTCCACGCACTCGTCACGTATGACGCGCGAATGCAACGCGCCGCGAGGGTTGTCGGTCTGCCGGTCGAGTCCCCGCCTAAACCGCGAGGAGGTCTCGCGCCCCCGTGTCCGCCGAGGGATGGCGCAGCTTCGACATCGCCCGGGCCTCGATCTGGCGGATCCGCTCCCGGGTGAGGTTGAAGTACTCGCCGACCTCCTCGAGCGTGCGGGGCTCGCCGCGGTCGAGGCCGAAGCGCAGGGCCAGGATCTGGCGCTCCCGCTCGTCGAGCGGGGCGAGGAGCTTCTCGATCTCCTCGGGGAGCAGCGCGGTGGCCGCGACCTCGAACGGCGACTCGGCCGAGCGGTCCTCGACGATGTCGCCGAGCTCGGCGTCGCCGTCCTCGCGCAACGGCTCGGACAGTGAGAGCGGCTCGGCAGCGAAGCGCAGCGCCTCGGTGACCTTGTCCTCGGGCATCTCGACCTCGGCCGACAGCTCGGCGAGGGTCGCAGGACGCCCGAGCTTCAGCTCGAGGCGCGACCGGGCCTTCTGGAGCCGGGCGAGCGTGTCGCCGGCGTGGACCGGCAGGCGGATGGTGCGACCGGTGTTGGCGATGCCGCGGGTGATCGCCTGGCGGATCCACCAGGTGGCGTAGGTCGAGAACTTGAAGCCCTTGCGCCAGTCGAACTTCTCGACCGCGTGCATCAGGCCGAGGTTGCCCTCCTGGA
>JBOGFI010000236.1:0-4099 GCA_050743365.1 Acidimicrobiia bacterium
GACGGGCTCAGGGCGCCGCGCACGAGGGGCGCGTCGACCTTGCGAGGGTTGCGCCGGTCGGCGGACAGGTCGTGAACGTCGTTGATGGCCGACGCCGCCGCCCAGCCGAGTGGGCCCATCACGATGACGGCGAGACCGAATCGCCACCCGTCGGCCACGGTCGTCGGGACGAGCTCGCGCGTCGCGAGGAGGTGGCCGGTCCACAGGGGCAGGACCGACACCAGCCAGATGGCAGGTCGGCTGAGCCGCCAAACGGCGACCGCGACCTCGGTCGGCGCGCGCCGCGCCACGGACGCACTGTGGACGCGTGCGGGAGACCGGGACAACTCGTGCGCTCGTGAAACGTGGGCCATCCCGGCCGCGTCAGAGCTTGACGGGATCTGCCTCGTAGACGTCCAGGACGGGAGGCTCGGAGGCCAGCGCCGTGATCGCGGTGACGAAAGCGAGCGATGCCGGGACCCCGAAGTGGGTAACGAGCGCGTCCCGATCCTTCCAGTGCTCGAGGAAGACGACCTTCAGCGGATCCTCGACGTCCTGGTGGACCGAGTGCACGAGGCAGCCGGGCTCGGCCCGGGAGCGGTGCACGTGCTCGAGGCTGATGGCCAGCACCTCGTCAAGAGTGTCGGGTCGAGCTCGGACACTGCCGGTGACGATGATCATCACCGGGTGTCGGGCGCAGAGACGGACGCGGCCTGGCGAGCAAGGTTGCGTTTGACACTCGGTCCGGTTCCCTCGCGGCGGGAGACCACCTTCTCGGCCAGCCAGTAGATGCCGAAGACCAAGATCACCGCCGCGGTGACGTGGAGCAGGAAGGCGAGGGCGACGCCTCCGATTGCCGCTGCTCTCCACAGCCGCCGCCACAGGACCGAGAAGCCGAGCGGGATGATCAGCGCGAAGGCTGCGCCCGCGATGAGCTCGACCCACCAGGCGCGCTCCTTCATCCACGGCAGCAAGGCCCAGACGTCGAGCAGATCGAAGGTGGCCACGGTGCCGAGGACGACCACGCTCCCGAACGTCACGACGATAAGGGTTCGCCACCACCAACGCGGTTCCAGGGCCGACCAGGCCGTGGCCAGGATCACGGCCGCCCACATCAACCAGCGCCGCAACTTCGGCGTGCCCAGGTTCTGCATGGCGTCCCGGAAGATCCGGTCAGCTTCCTCGCGATCGATGTCCGCGCCCTCATGGTCCTTGCCTCCGTTCACGACGAGAGCGTCGTGCAATAGCACGGCCGGGAGGTGCGTCCCGAGCCCCGGCACCAGCCAGGCGAAGACCCACGGGATCGATGCCAGATCAGTTCGGAAGTGCTCGGGGTCAGCGGGGACGATGAACGGCTCGACGTAACCGGGATCCCGGTATCCGAACTTACGCAGGATCTGGAACTCGTCACCGTGCCGCCGGAGGCGCAGCTGCATCTCTCCGCCGGTCTTCACGTCGAAGAAGCGACTGGTCTCGCTCATCTGCCCTCCCCGAAGTGGCGGCCCATGACGTGCATGGCCCGGAGCAGATGCTACGAGCTGACGATGTGCTCGAAGAAGAACGGGGTCATCGTGGCCAGGTTCGGGTTGACCCAGGCCGTCACGTCGTGGCCCCCCTGACGGGACACGAGCTCGGCGACATTGCCTGCTGCTGCCACGGCGGCGTCGCGGGTGGCCACTGCGCGGCGTAGGAGCCACCCCAGGCGATCACCGGCAAGGCGCCGTCAGCGCGGCGTCAGGCGATCGATCCAGCCTCACCTTCTTCCTGCAAGGCTGGCCCGGGTGGAGGCGCAACGAGAGCCGGTCGAGTGCATCAGCGCGGTAACGCTGCTGACCGTCGACATGGCTGGGGCGGTGGCCTTCTACCAAGCGCTCGGCTTCCATCTGCTCTACGGAGGACAGGAGGCACCGTTCACGAGCTTCCGGGTCGGCTCCGGCTACCTCAACCTTCAGCTCGACACAGTCGGCTCTCCTCGAAGACCCGTCTGGGGTCGAGTCGTGTTGTGGGTCGACGACGTGGACGCGATGTACCGACGCGCCCTCGCGGCCGGCTTCGATCCGGAAACCTCACCGGCGGACGCACCGTGGGGCGAGCGCTACTTCCACATCCACGACCGAGACGGCCACGAGCTGAGCTTCGCCCGCCCTCTGGCGCCGAGGTGACGACTCCAGCTGCCCTCACATGGTTGCGTCTCTCGCTGGGAATCGGCTGAGACGCTGAGAGCCGAGAGCAGGTTGACGAACTCGTCAATGAGCGCTCCTCGGCACGATGCGGCAACTTGGAGATGGTGACGCCAGAGGCGGATGACCTCGCGGAGGCGATCCGCGACCTTTACCAGCGCCGTCCCGACGACTTCGTCGCTGCCCGCCAGGCGCTCACCCGCAGCCTGCGCCAGGCGGGCCGAAGGGACGACGCCCAGCGCGTCCAGTCGCTACGCAAACCGACAGCGGCGGCATGGGCCGTCAACCGCCTCGCCGGTCGTCATGCTGGCGCGCTCGAGCAGCTCCTCGGTTTCGGCGCCGAGTTGCGAGGCGCGCAGATGGGTGCGCTGCGGGGTCGTGGGGGAGAGGCGCTGCGCGAACTCGGCCGCCGGCGTGGGGCCCTCGTGGAGGAACTTGCGGGGCTTGCCGTCGAGGAGTTGCGCCGACTCGGCGCGGGCAACCCGGACGCTCAGCGCAGTCCGATCAGCTCGACGCTCGAGGCTGCCGTTGTCGATGAGGACCTGGCGGCCACGGTGGCCGCGGGCCTGCTGACGAAGGAAGCGAGCGCGCCGGCGGGGCTGGGGCTCGACACGAGCCTGACGGTCGTTCCTCCACCACCGGAGAAGGAGAAGCGCGGAAGGCGGGCCACGCAGCAGCCCGTGTCAACGCGTGCGCGGGTGGAAGTGGAGCGGGCGCAGCGCGACGCGGACGAGCAACGCCGTAGGGCCAGGGACGCTGCGGCCGAGGAAAACTCAGCTGCGAGAGCATTCGAGGAGGCGAACCATCGGGTCTCCGCCGCGCGCAAGGAGCTCGCGGCGGCGCAGCGCAGCGCCGAGAGCGCCGAGGAGCGCGCCGCGAAGGCTCGGCGGGCCATGGAGGAAGCCGCCCGGGCGGCCGATCGGGCGGAGCGGCGTGCCCGCCGGCTCACAGGCGAGTCGGGGGATTAACCAGCACCGTTCCGTTAGTCACGTACCATCAGGCAGCGTGCACGGTGACGGGCCCATCCGCCGCGAACAGATTTCCTGCGACCACCTCGACCTCGGACATCGTCCCTCCCTCAGCTCGACGGCGGCGCCATCTGGGCCATGAACTGGTTGAGGTCGAAGTAGTCGCGCCAGGCGGCGATCTTGCCGTCGCGCACCTCGAAGGTGCCCATCACCGGAAGCTCGACCGTGTTCCCGGGCAGGTGGAAAACGTCCACCCGCTCCGTGAGTACGGTGGTCCCGTCGGCGGCGATGTTGTGCACGCGGAACTCGATCTTGTCGACGCCCTGGGTGAAGCCGGAGATCGTGGACCGGATCGCGTCGCGACCGGTAACCGGGTCGATGGGGATGTTGTGGTACACCGCGTCGTCGGCGAAGTACCCCATCAGGGCGTCGATGTCGCCGTCGGACCACGCGGCGCAGAACCGGCGCACCAGGTCGATCGGGCTGTCGTTCACGAGTGTCCTCCCTCTCTCCGTTCCCGGTACTGCTCCTGCCACTCCCTGGGTGGCGGGTCGGACCGCTTGGCGCCCGCGCCGAACAGCCGCGGCACCGCGGCGGCGAGCTCGGCCGCGGTCCAGCCGGCGTCGTGGCGCTCGAACGTGTCGGCGACCTCCCACGCCCGCACGTGCTCGACGACCCCGCCCCGCACCTGGAAGCTCTGGCCCGAGATCCAGCCCGCCGCCGGCGACGCTAGGTAGCAGACCATCTCGGCCACGTGGACCGGGTCGGTGGGGTCGAACGCCTCCTCCTCGGCCCGGGCGCGGTCGATGCGCCATCCCACCGCCGCCATCCGGGTCTGGGCCGACGGCATGATGGTGTTGCAGGTCACCTTGTACGGCGCCATCTCCGTTGCGAGGGCGTCGGTGAACGCGAGCACGCCTGCCTTGGCCGCGACGTAGTTCGACTGGCCGGCGCCGCCGTACAGCAGGAGCC
>JBOGFI010000237.1:0-17965 GCA_050743365.1 Acidimicrobiia bacterium
GTGATGATGGGCGACCCCCGCTCGTTCCCGGCCGACCCCGAGGGCTACGAGCGCTTCCTGGCCGAGCGGGGCGTCGTGCAGCTCCCGAACCCGCCGATCAAGCTGCCCCACGGCTACGAGGACTCCCGGGGCTGACCGGATGACGCCGTTCGGCCCCGGCTCGGTCTCGCTACGGCTGTACCCCCACAACGACCTGCCCGCGCCGGCGATCGTCGACGAGCTGCGGGCCCAGGCCGCGCTCGCCGCCGATCACGGCTTCGACGGCGTCATGACCAGCGAGCACCACGGCGGCTTCGCCGGTTACCTCCCCAACCCGCTCCAGCAGGCGGGCTGGTGCCTCGAGGCGATGACGACGGGCTGGGCGGCGCCGTGCCCCCTGCTGCTCCCGCTGCGGCCGCCCGCGCTCGTGGCCGAGGAGACGGCGTGGCTGGCGGCGCGCTTCCCGGGCCGGATCGGACTCGGCGTCGCCGCCGGCGCGCTCCGAGACGACTTCGACATCATGGGCCTGGACATGGGCGACCTCGCCGGCCGCTTCACCACCGGCCGCGAGGCACTGGTCGGCATGCTGAGCGGGACGGACCCGGACGGGCTGGCCGAGGACCCGGCGATCAAGGCGTGTGCGGAGCACCCGGTCCCGGTGGTAAGCGCGGCGATGAGCGGCGTCGCGGTGCGTCGTGCTACTCGCCTGGGCGTCGGCCTCCTGTTCGACTCGCTGTCGACGTCCGAGCGCTGCCGCGAGCTCACGGACATCTACCGCGCCGCCGGCGGCACCGGGCCGTCCATCCTCATCCGCCGGGCTTGGGTGGGGAAGCCGCCCCGTGAGCAGTTGGAGCAGCAGCTCGACGTGTACCGCAGCTACGCCAAGGAGGGTGCGCAGCAGCACTGGAAAGACGAGCAGCTAGCGGCCGCGACCGACCCGGCCGAGGTCGCCGAGGCGCTCGCCGACGCGGCGACGCGTGCGGGAGCGGACGCACTCAACCTCCGGGTGCACGTGCCCGGCGTGGCGCCGGAGGCGGCCCGCGAGCAGATCACGCGGCTCGCCGACGAGGTGCTCGACCCGCTGCGCAAGGAGGCATGGAGTGGCCCGTTTCACTGAGGACGTGAAGGTGGTGAACCACCTCTCGGGGCGGGTGCACCAGTGGGAGCTGTGTGAACCCATGACCTACCGGCTCCTCGACCGCGAGCCCTCCGAGGTCGCCACCGCCCCGCCCGGGTTCAAGACGGACTTCGCCTCCGTGCCCCGCCCGTTCTGGTTCTGGATCGCCCCCTGGGGTCGCCACGGCCGCGCCGCGATCATCCACGACTTCCTCTACCAACTCGGGGCCGTGACAGACCCCGCCGCCGGCACGCTGCGCCGCCCCTCGAAGCGGGAATCAGACCGCATCTTCCGCCAGGCAATGGCCGATCTCGACAAGGTTCTGCTCTCGAAAAGCAGGCTCTGGAAACCGCTCGTACCGTTCCGGTTGGCCCTCGCCGCCGCCCGGCGCTGGGTGATCTGGGCCGCCGTCGCTCTGTTCGGCTACTGGGCCTACAAGAAGGAACAACAGAAGGGCACCGCACCACCGCTGGAGCACGAGATGCTCGAGGACGTCGCCAAGGTCGTCGCTACCGGAGCGGTCGACGGAGCAGGTCGGTAGGCGCGGTGGCGTTCAGCACACTCGCGTCCAGCGCGGCCAAGCGGCTGGCGGTCGGGTTGGCCGCTTTCCAGCTGCTCGATGCGATCGCCGCAGCACTGCCCCGTCGATACGTGAAGGCCCATCTCGATCATCTGGGTGTTCCCGATGCTGTTCGACCGTTGCTCCCCGCGATCAAGGTCGCGGCTTCGGCAGGACTGCTCGTCGGGCTCAAGCAGCCGCGGGTAGGCGCCGTGACTGCGGCAGGGCTCGTCGCGTTCTACGCCGCGGCCGTGCAGTTCCATCTGCTCGCCGACGATCATCCACTGATGACGGTGCCTGCGGTGGTGTGCGGAGCCGCGGCGGGAGTCGCGCTGGTCGGCTTCGAACTCGAGTAGGGATCGGGACGCCGTGGTACCGGTCGTCAGGCCGTGCGCGAGACGGAGGGTTCCTGTTCCGGTGCGGTTGCCGGGGTGAGGGTGAAGCCCGGGTAGTCGTTGGCGGCGACGTCGTTGCAGACCTCGGTGTAGTGGGGGAAGCCACCGATGTAGGGCATGAACACGCGCGGCTTGCCGGGCACGTTGGCGCCCATGTACCAGGAGTTGGCGTGGGGGAACAGGGTCAGGTCGGCGACCTCGTTGACGTGGTCGACCCAGGCGTCCTCCGCGGCCACGGTGGCGTCGATCGAGGCCAGGCCTCGCTCGCGCAGGTAGGCGATGCAGTCGGCGACCCAGTCGACGTGCTGCTCGATCGCAACAGCCATGTTGACCAGCACCGACGGGCTTCCCGGGCCGGTGATGGTGAAGAGGTTGGGGAAGCCGGCGGTGGCGATGCCGAGGTAGGTGCGGGGCCCGGCAGCCCACTTGTCCCTCAGCGCCACGCCGCCGACGCCGGTGATGTCGGGGCCGAGCAGGGGCCCAGTCATGGCGTCGAACCCGGTGGCGAACACGAGCGCGTCGAGCTCGTACTCGTCGGTTGTGGTGCGGACGCCGGCGGGCGTGATCTCGACGATCGGGGTGGAGCTGACGTCGATCAGCGTCACGTTGTCGCGGTTGAAGGTGGCGTAGTAGCCGCTGTCGAGGCAGGGTCGCTTGGTCCCGAACGGGTGGTTGCGGGGGGTCAGGCGCTCGGCGACCTCGGGGTCGTCGACGATGTCGTGGATGCGGGCGCGCACGAAGTCGGCTGCGGTCTCGTTGGCGTCGCGGTCGACGAGCAGGTCGTTGAAGGCTGCGACCATTCCGTACAAGGTGCCGGTCTCCCAGGCCGCCTCGTACCTGACCTGGCGCGCGTCGTCGTCGAGCTCGAGCGCCGAGTGCTCGGGCACGGGCACCACGACGCCGGCACGTGACTCGCGCATCGCTTGGCGGTGCTCGCGGTAGCGGGCCTTGCGCGCCTCGATGGCCTCGGGGTCGAGGGGCGCGTTCTTGGCCGGCATCGAGAAGTTCGGGGTGCGCTGGAACACCGTGAGGTGCGCCGCCTGCTCGGCGATCATTGGGATCGACTGGATGCCCGACGAGCCGGTGCCGATGACCCCGACCCGCAGACCGGTGAAGTCGACGCCCTCGTGGGGCCAGCAGCCGGTGTGGAACGTCTCGCCCTCGAACGTGTCGATCCCGTCGACCTCTGGTTGCTTCGCCGCCGACAGGCAGCCCGTCGCCATGATGCAGAACTGGGCCGAGAGCCGGTCGCCGCGGTCGGAGGCGATGTGCCATCGCTGCGCCGCCTGGTCCCAGGTCGCCGCGGTCACCCGGGTCTCGAACCGGATGTCGCGGCGCAGGTCGAACCGGTCGGCCACGTGGTTGACGTACCGGAGGATCTCGGGCTGGGTGGCGTAGCGCTCCGACCAGGTCCACTCCTGCTCGAGCTCGGGCGAGAACGAGTAGCAGTAGTCCATCGACTCGACATCGCAGCGCGCCCCGGGATAGCGGTTCCACCACCACGTCCCGCCGACGTCGGCGGCGGCATCGAAGCCCTGGAGCGTCAGGTCGAGCTGGCGCAGCCGGTGGTGGGCGTAGAGCCCGGCGAGGCCGGCGCCCACCACGACCAGGTCGACCTCACGGCGAGGTTCGGTCACGGATGTGAGTCTGTCACCCCTCGGTGATCAGAGGTGGCGGCGGCGTTCGACCTCTTCGTCGGTCGGCTGCTCGAACGCGAACGACCCGTGTTCGACCTCGCCGGCTCGCTCGTATGTGGCGATCACGACCCCGGTTCCCGACGTCTTGGTGTCGACGAGCTTCAGCCCGGACGGGATCGTGCCGTCGGAGAAGAGGCGCTTCCCGTTCCCGAGCAGCACGGGGAAGATCATCAGCTGGTACTCGTCGACCAGGTCGTGCTTGATCAGGGTCTGCATCAGGTTCCCGCTTCCGTGAACCTGGATCTCCGGCCCGGACCCGGTCTTGAGCTTGGCGACCGCGTCGGCGACGTCGCCTTCGAGGAGCTGGGAGTTGTTCCACTCGACCTTGTCGAGCGTCCGGGACGCCACGTACTTGGTCGCGCGGTTCAGCGCCTCGGCCGCGGGATCCTCGACGTCGCTGGGGGTGCCACCCCGGGCCTCGCGTTCCCGTTCGGTGACGTGGGGCCAGTGGGCGGCGAAGATCTCGTAGGTCTTCCGACCGAGGAGGAGGTCGAAGGGCTTGCCGATGAACTCGCCCATGGTCTGGCCCATGACCTCGTCGAAGTACGGAACCGACCATCCGCCGTGGGTGAACCCACCGGTCGGGTCCTCCTTGGGCCCGCCCGGGGCCTGCATCACCCCGTCGAGGGTCATGAACGTGTTGACCAGCAGCTTCCTCATCAGTCGCCTCCTCTGTGGTGTACCCGTTCCGACTGCTCAGCGGGTCCGAACTCATCGCCCCGAGACAACCCGTCAGCTCAGGTTCACCTGGTAGGTCTCGAGGCGGCTGATCTTGTCGCCAGTGAAACTGAAGACGTCACAGAAGACGAACCTGAGGAGAC
Source organism: Acidimicrobiia bacterium (assembly GCA_050743365.1). Taxonomy (GTDB): domain Bacteria; phylum Actinomycetota; class Acidimicrobiia; order IMCC26256; family JACDBD01; genus JBOGFI01. The sequence continues at coordinate 4,569 of JBOGFI010000237.1, forward strand.
CGCCTTCTCTCCTGTCGACCTCCCCGCTCCCGACCCCGACCACGGTGTCGCCCTCCTCGACGAGGCGATCGATGGTCAACTTCGGGGGGCCGACCGTAGCTTCGTTCTCGATCTCCCGGTCGAACGCGTCCTTGCCGGTCACGGTGGTGTAGCCGTGGAGCTCCCAGACGACGTCGTCGGTCAGGCACGACAGGATCTGGGCGTGATCAACCCGGCGAAACCCTTCGATGTAGCTCTCGACCACCGCTTTGCGAACCGACATCGACGGCACCCTGTCCTACGCCGGCCCCGTCGACGAGATGTCGTACCTCGACACCTCCGCCCGGGCGATGTCGGACGTGAGGTCGGGCCCGGGCCCTTCGCCCCGAAACGCCTCGACGGCGGCGCCGGTCTCCCAGCGCTCGTACACGTTGACGCGATCGGGCTCGAGGGGATCGGCGGAGACCACGAAGTCCAGGCATCCCGGGGCATTCCGGCGGTGATCACCGCTTCGAGCGAAGCCGCGACGAAGGGGTCCCGGCGGGGCGGCGCCACGTAGATGCTTCCGGACATGATGATCATCGGTTCGCTCCTCATCCGGCTCGATCGATCTTTCCCCATTCCGACGACGAGGAGCACCGAAACTCATCGGTCGGGGCCTGCACGAGCGGCGGTACCGAGGTATCAAGGGTGGCGATGACACCCCGCAGGACCGCCCGGGCTCGCGGACGACGGCTGAGCGCCGAACTGCGCGAGCGGGAGACGGTCAAGCCGCTCGAGCTGTTCTTCGACCTCGTGTTCGTGCTCGGGTTCACGCAATGCACCGCGCTGATGGTGGCCGAACCGACCTGGGCGGGGATCGGCCGGGGCATGCTCGTCCTGGCGGTGCTCTGGTGGGCCTGGGCGGGCTACGCGTGGCTGACGAGCGTGATCGAGCCCGAGGAGGGCGCGGTTCGAATCGCCATGTTCGCCGCCATGGCGGGACTGCTCGTCGTCGCGTTGTGCGTCCCCCAGGCCTTCGGCGACCGTGCCCTGGCCTTCGCGATCGCCTACGGCGTGGTGCGGGCGGGGCACATCGCGCTCTTCTGGATCGCCAGCCGCGACAAGCCCGGCCTTCGGCGTTCGGTCCTCAGCCTCGCGATCAGCACGAGCATCGCGATCGGGCTGCTGGTCGGCGCGTCCTTCCTCGACGGCGGCGCGCAGGCGGCCCTTTGGGGAGTCGCGATCCTGTTGGATTGGGGCGGACCGTCCCTGTTCGGCGTGGCGGGATGGAGACTGGTCCCGGCGCACTTCGCCGAGCGACACAACCTCGTCATCATCCTGGCGCTGGGGGAGTCGATCGTGGCGCTCGGGGTCGGCGCCCGGGTGGACCTCACGGCCGCGGTGCTCACGGTCGCGGTACTCGGGATCGGGCTGGCGTGCGCGCTGTGGTGGATCTACTTCGACGTCGTCGCCCTGGTGACCGAACGGCGCCTGACTCAGGCCGCCGAGGGACGCGAGCGCAACGCGCTGGCCCGGGACTCCTACTCGTACCTGCACTTCCCGATGGTGGCCGGGATCGTGCTCGGCGCCTTCGGGCTCGAGGAGACTCTGGCCCACGTCGACGAGCCGCTCGACGGCGTGCACGCGTTCGCACTTCTCGGCGGCACCGCCATCTATCTCCTCGCCCACGTCGTGCTGCGGCTCCGCAACGCCCGCTCGCTCAACGTCCAGCGTCTGGCACTCGCGGTCGTGCTCTTCGCGCTCATCGCGGCGGCGGTGCACGTCGACCCGCTCGTCACGCTCATCGGACTCAACGTGCTGCTGTGGGCGATGATCGCCTACGAGACGAGGTACGTGTACGACGAGCGGCGTTACCGCCTGCGCCACGGCCTGGAGATCGACATGCCGGAGAGCGATCAGCCGGCCGCGGGTGCGTAGGTCAGGTACAGAACGCCGGTCTCGAACGTCTCGTTCTTGACGAGCTGCAGCGGGTGCGTGGGCGTGTCCTCGAAGAGTCGGTGGCCGTGCCCGACCGCGATCGGGTGGACCAGGAGATTGAGCTCGTCGAGGAGGCCGTTGGCGAGCAGCCAGCGCACGGTCGTGGCGCTCCCCGACATCCCGATGTCGCCGTCGGTCCGCTCCTTGATGTCTCGGAGCTGGGCGGCGACGTCACCGGACACGACCGTCGTGTTGTTCCACGTCGCCTCGGTGAGCGTGTTCGACACGACGTACTTGGGCACGTTGTTGATGAACGAGGCGAAGTCGTCCGCCGTTTCCTCGGGCTCGCCGGGCACGCCCGGGCCCACGTCGTGCTTCGGCCAGTAGTCCGCCCACTCCTCGTACAGCACCCGCCCCATCAGGAAGGCGTCGCACTTCTCGGCTCCCTGGTCGACCGCGGCGCCCATCTCGTCGTTGAAGTAGGGGAAGTGCCACTGGTCGGGGGACTCGACGACCCCATCGAGCGAGATGAAGAAGTTCGACACGATCTTCCCCATGGTGTCCTCCTTGTGAAGGCCTAGAAGCGCCAGCGGGTCGCGCCGAAGGGTTCGGCCGTTCCCAAGGCGTAGAGCGTCGCCGGGGTCACCTCGTAGAGGTCCCAGGGGGGAGGGCCCGCGCTCGGTGCGCTGAACTCGGCGTAGAACGCGCCGTCGCGCACGGTCGGCGCCCATCCTGCGGCCGCGTACACCTCGGCAATGCGCTGGAGCTTGGCGTCATCGGTCACCTTCACTGCCGCGCCTTTCGCGACCAGGTCGAACGGATGGGTCGCGACCGTCACGGCACACTTCGGGTTCCGCGCCAGGTTCTTCCCCTTGCGGGTGTTGGGGCCGGTGGTGAAGTAGAAGGCACCGTCCACCCACATGACCCCCACGGGTACGACGTGGGGCGCCCCATCCGGATCGACTGTCGCCAGCCAGGCCGTGTGCCGGTTGGGCCCGCCCGTTTCCGGCGCCTGGGTGAACCCCTCGTCCAGGCGCTCGCGCACGCGGCTCCACGGAATCATGGGGGCGCCGTAGCCGTCGAGGTTCCGCTCGGCCACCGGGTCCTTCGGAGTCATCTGTCCTCCCTTCTCTCCTCCTTCGACTGGGCCGCGGCGCCAAGATCATCGGCCCGATCGCGAATCTTCGGCTCGATCAGGAACACGTGAGCCTCGTCGTTGGCCTTCGGGCAGTGCTCGACCCCGCGCGGCACCACGAAAACCTCTCCCTCGACCTCGCCGCTCAGCCGGCTGCCTATGCGGGTGGCAGGAAGTGGCGAGTCGCGCGCCCCGCTGGCAACGAGATCTACTTGGTGAAGGCGGTGTGGATCGGGTGGTGCGTCCGGTCGGGGACGACGCCGGGCGGGAGGTTCGGCTTGACGTTCTCGTCGAACCACTTCTGGCTGTCCTCCTCGGACTCCCAGACCTCGACGACCCGCCAGCCGCCGCTCGGACTCGGCCCGCCGGCATGCGAGATGAAGCCCTTGGAAGTGCGCATGATTGGCTTCAGTTGGCCCACCATTCCGGCGTAGATCTCCTCGGTCAGATTCGGGACTTCACCAATCATCAGGACGGGCACAGGCCTTCTCCTTCCGTCTCGGGGTGGAGCGCATGCTACGCGCGATCGAGTACTTCGGCCGCGGCGCGTTCGCCCGAACGGACAGCGCCGTCGATTGCCCCGTGCGACGTCGTGGACGTCTCCGTTCCGGCCCAGTGCACCCGCCCGAACGGCTCCCGGAGCAGCGGTCCGTAGCGGGTGAGGATCCCGGGGCGAAGATGCGCCATCGAGCAGCCGCGCGACCACTCCTCGCTCCACCACGCGGTCTCGATGAACTCGGCCGGTGACGCCGCTCGAGGCCCGAGCCGGGCCGTGAGCGCGTCGACCACGGCGCGCCGCCGCTCGGCCGGGTCGAGGGCGTCGACGCGCTCGGCCACCGGTCCGAACGTGAACGACGCGATGACGCCGGGGGTCGCGGACGCGGGTGACGCGTCGAGGGTCACCTCGGCGACGGAGTCGGGCTCGGAGGTCTGGCCGCTGAACCCCTCGGCTCGCCAGAACGGCTCGTCGTAGACCACCAGCGTCTTCGTCTCGTGCCCGGCGACGTCATTGCGGTACAGATTCAGGCGATCGTCGGGGAGCACCGGGTCGAACGCGATCTCGAGCGCGAGCGCGGGCGGAACCGTGACGATGGCGTGCTCAGCCGACACCGTGAGATCGCCGGTGTCGACCTGGACGGGCGAGCCCGAAGATCGCGTCGTGCTTGGGGGCCAACCACGCCCCGCCGCGGTCGACCGGTGAGCCGTCGGGCAGGTGGTGCGTCCAGATCCGACCGCCGACGCGGTCACGGGCCTCGAGGACGACAACCGACTTCGCGCTCTGGCTCAGCCGGCGGGCGGCCGTGAGCCCCGCGTACCCCGCGCCGACCACGCACACGTCGGCATCGATCCGCTCGGGCATGGGAGCCGCACCGTATCCGGCTGCGCTACTCGGCGAGCTCCTCGGCCAGGAGATCCATCAGCAGGCTGTCGTGCCAGGTGCCGTCGGGGCCGCGTTCGTAGTTGCGCATGATGCCGACGGGGCGGAAGCCGACCTTGCTGTAGGAGCGGATGGCGGCGGCGTTGTCGGCCGCGGGATCGATCGTCAGCCGGTGATGACCATGATCGACGATCAGGTGGCGCGCCAGCGTCCGGACCGCGTCGGTGCCGAACCCGCGCCCGCGCACGTCGGGATCGAGGTAGATGTCCATCCACGCGTGCCGGTAGTCGGGGTCCTTCTCGGCCTCCCACTGGATCCAACCGACGACGCGGCCATCGAGCTCGATCACGTACGCGGTGATGTCGGACTCGGCGAGGTCCTCCTCGACCGCGGCGACCAGGTCGTCGCCGCCCCGCCAGTACCGGTAGACCTCCGGCTTCTGGCGGATCTTGACGAGGTCGGGAATGTCGTCTCGAGAGGCCGGTCGCAGCCGGACGGACGCTCCGTGCAGCGTGGTGCCCGTGCTCAGACGTCCTCCTGGTAGGAGATGAAGAGCAGGGTCGCGCCGGGTGGATCGGTGTTGGGGCTGATCTCGATCTCCCCGATGCGGCCCGGGCCCGAGAACGGGAGCACCGTCGTGGTCACGCCGTCGACGTCCTCGGTCATGGGCTCCCCGACCTCGTAGCCGGCGCCGGGCAGCGCCTCCTGGTAGTACGCCACCACCTCGTCGATGGTGAGATCGCCGCCGAAGGCGCCGCCGCCGTTGTACTCCGTGCCGAACGCCGTCCGGCTCATGAAGGAGGCCGGGACGGGAATGTCGTCGGCGAAGCGCGCCAGGACGTCGTCGGGCTGTTCGACCGGCTCACCTAGGAGGTCGGCGACCTGCTTCTCCGTCAGCAGCGAGCAGGGTGCCGGCGCCTTCCCACCCGCGGCGCCTGCAGGCGCGGCGAGTCCGAGCGCGATTGTCACCGCCGCCGTCAATGTCACGAGCCTGGGCACGGGTGGAAGTCTGCCGCATTCAGCGCGGGCTCAGGTCGAGCGATCTCTCCCCACCGGGTTCGTTGACGGCGGTCTCGGCCGCCGGCTTGCCATCGATGCGGAAGGTCAGGGTGGCGCCGGCTTCACATCCTGCGACCGAGTCGGGCCCCACCACGCCGAGGCTGAATCCCGAGAAGCTGCCTGTGCGGCGAACGGACGCGACACCGCAGCGGGTGTCGCCGACGTACGCCTCGACACGCGTGCCCGGCGGCAGGTGGCGACCGCGTCGGTCGTACACCTCGCCGACAAACCCGACCGTCGGCGAAACCGCGCCGTTGGGCGCCGCGGTCGAGAAGGCGGTGTCGAAGGTCGTCGTGCGTCCGTTCCCCGGCCAGGGCAACGCCTCGCTGCTGTAGAGCTCCTCGCCGTCGACGAACGTCCAGAGGATGATCTGAGCGCCCTTCGCCCCGCAGCCGCTCGACTCGGCGTCGGCCATCACGGTGATCTCGTACCGCCCGTCCTTCACTGCCACCACCCCCGGGCACGGCGTGATCAGAGCGTTCCGCTCGACCCTGGCGCCCAGGAACCGGGCATCGAACGGGGCCCCGTCGAGGGTGGCATTGCCGCGGACGACGACGCGATCGTCGAAACCGGGGACCGCCTCAGCTTCGGGAGTTCCCGCCCGCGGGTACAGCTCGAAGCTCCCGTCGAGCTGTCGCAGATCGCCGATCAGGACGTCGGTCCCCTTCGGCTTCTCCGCGTGCTCCACCCACGCGACCAGGTCCTCGAACCCGGCCTCCTGCTCGGTGGTCGTGAACCCGCAATGGCCCGGGTCACGGATGACGCGCTGCACGAGCAGCTCGCCCCGACCCGCGTCGTCGACGCGGCGCCGGTAGATCTGCGCCTGCTCGATGGGCACCTGGCCGTCGCCGGTGGAGTGCAGCGTCAGCAACGGCATCTGGATGTTCCCGGTGGTCTCGGCGCCCTCGGTGAAGCCGGCAAGCAGGTCCTCGTTGACGGGAAGGCGAATGACGTCGCGGTTGAACTCCTCGTCGGTGACTTCGCTGAGCGGTCCGAGCTCGTAGCTATCGCGGTTGAGCGCGAGCCGCGCCGCGATCGCCAACGCCACCCGCCGCCAGTTGGTCTCCTCTTCCGCCCGGAACCCCTCGCGCCCGAACCGGCGGGGCCCGCCGGTGAGGTCGAGCACGATGTTCTCGAAATGCTCGCGAGCCTGAGGATCCTCCAGCGCAGGACGGATTCCGTCGCGGATCAGCGCGCCGACGTCGGGGCTGGCGTCGAACTCCGCCTGGGTGACGCCGGCGGCGTAGGCGCCGGCGACGAAGACGTCGGCGCTGATCATCAACGCCTCGGTCTGGCCGGCGGCGCCGCACAGGCCGAGGGCGCCGTCGAAGCGGTCGCCGTAGCGCTCGGCGGCGATGTTGCTGGCGGCACCTCCCATCGAAAGGCCGTTGACGTAGCTGCGGGTCGGCCGGCCATAGGTACGGGCGAAGTAGTCCCAGAGCGCGGCGGTCTCGTCCGCCGAACGGCCGGGGATGAGCGACGTGCTGCTGAAGCTCGACGCGCCCCACGCGTAGCCGTGCTCGATCAGGTACCGGCGGAAGTCCATCGGCGCGGCGTTGGTCTCGGGTGCGAACTCCGCGAACCCGTGCATGTACAGCACCAGCCGACCGTTCCAGTCGTCTGGTACCTCGATCTTGTACACGGACCCGCCGAGCCGCCCGAAGTCAGCGGTCGCCCCGGGCAGCGCCTCGAACGCAGGGTCCTCGAGCGTGATGCCCCCCTCGGGCTCCTGCCGGACCTCGACCGGAGGCGGCAGCGGGTCCCCTCCCTTGGCGGGCGTGGCCGCCGACGGTGTGGGCATCAGCGCCAACAGGACGGCGGTGCACAGGAGTCGTTTCACGTGCCTGATACACCGCCAGCCTCGCCGAGGTTCCGCCTCAGGTGGTTCCGGTGACCTGGGCGAGTGGGCCGACGAGGTGCTGAGATGCCGGCGTGGGCGAACGTCCGGACGAGGCAGAACTCGAGCGGCTCGGTGTCTACGACCGCGACGCTCCCGACGCCGCCGAGCAGCTGGGCCTCCTGACCCGCGCCTTCGAGATGGGCGCGACCGTCGACGAGGTTGTCCGGGCGACGCACGTCTACGGCCTCGGGCCCCTCCTCCTCGATCTGGTGATGCGGCCGCCGGGCGAGACCCGTTGGCTCCCCGAGTTCGCCGAGGGGTCAGGTCTCGATCCCGACCTGGTGCGCCGGCTGTGGTTGGCGCTGGGTCTCCCCGACTCCTACGCACTACCGGTACCGGTCACCCCCGACGCGGCCGAGGCGCTCCGGGTCATCGCCGCGATGACCGAGCTGCTCGGGGAAGACGTCGTCCTCGCGTTCGCCCGCACCGTCGGCTCGTCGCTTGCCCGCATGACCGAAGCGCTCACGGGAGCCTTCCGCGTCGGCGTCGAGGTTCCCCACCGGGTGGCGGGCACGCCATACCTGCACGTCGTCGACGACTACGCGGTCCTGGTGCGCGACCTCCTCCCGGTCCTTCTCGATGCCCTGGACGCGCTGTTCCGACGCCACCTCGTTGCTGTCTCGTACCAGCTCTGGGACACCGACGAGGAGCACGCTGCCGTCACCCTCGACCGCACCGTGGGATTTGCCGACATCGTCGGGTCCACCGACGTCTTGCAGCCTGTCCGTGAAGGAGATGGCCGCGATGGTGCGCCGGTTCGAGGAGCAGGTGTGGGATCTCGTCAGTCGGGCCGGTGGCCGCGTGGTGAAGCTGATTGGCGACGAGGCGATGTTCGTGGTCGACGACCCGGGCCGCGCCTGTGATGTCGGCTTGGGCCTGGTAGAGGCGTCTCCGCACCCCGTACGCGTCGGGCTAGCCCACGGACCGGTCGTGGGACTGTACGGCGACTACTACGGAGCGACGGTCAACCTGGCGGCGCGTCTGGTGCGCTCGGCAACGCAATCCTCGGTCCTGGTCTCGCAGACCGTCCGGGACGCGGCTGCGGCCTCGTTCGCCTTCCCGTCGCTCGACCCGCTCGTGCTGAAGGGCTTCGCCGAGCCGGTGCCGGTCTACGGGGTGCAGAGGTCGTCAGACTGATCGGACTGGGCAGGCAGGCCCTCGGTCTGCTCATTGGTGTCATCGGTAGCTTCGCCGTGGGGAGCCGTCGCGTCGGAGACGGTGAGCTCGATGATGGAGAGGTCATCCGCCTGACGCACCGCGGCCACCTGGAGACCCGCTTCCCCGGCGAGCGCATTGAGCTCGGTCACGCCCCGTTCCCGGCCGCCGAGGTAGGCGAGCACGCGGAGCTCCATATCCGTGCGGGGTGACTCACCGTCGGGGCCGGTCTTCTCGACGACGAAGATGCGACCGGTCGTGCCGGCCGCGTCGGCACAGCGCCGCAAGATCGCGCCGGCCGATTCGTCGTTCCAGTTGTGGAGGATGGCCGACAGCAGGTATCCGCCCGCGCCTTGCGGCAGCGGATCGAAGAAGCTTCCCGAAACGACGTCGCTACGGTCGGTGAGACCCCCAGCCGCCAGGGTCTCTCGCGCCGCGTCGGCCGCGGCGGGCTGATCGAAGACGGTGCCTCGCAGCGTCGGGTGGGCTCGGAGCAGGGCGGCCAGCAGCGTCCCGTTGCCGCCACCGACGTCGACCACGTTCCCGATGGATCCCCAGTCGTGGGCGGCGACGATGGCCGGCGCCCACGCCGCGACGTCGGCGCCCATCTGTGCGTCGTAGGACGCTCGTCGGGCGGGGTCCGATGCCAGGTCGTCCCAGAACTCGCGGCCGAACAACACAGGGAAGGAGGCTTTGCCGGTGCGAACGGAGTGCAGCAGGTGGACGAACGACAGGTCGGCCCGGCCGAGCGCGCCTTCGATGTCCAGCACGGCGCGCAGGCCGGACGGGTGGTCGTCACGCAGCCATTCGCCCCGCTCGGTCAGGGCGTACCGGCCCGCCTCGTCTCGGCTGAGCACCGCCGCCGCGACGAGGTGCCGCAGCACGCGATCGAGTGCGTCGGCATCGACGTGCTCGACTTCGGCGAGTTCCGGCGCGGTCCGCAGCCCGAGAGCGATGTGGTCGGCCAGCCGCAGCGTCGCCGCGACCCGGACGGCCATCGGCGTCACCAGATCGGCAAGCGGCGGCCCGCCCGCCGTCACAGCTTGGACTTGGCGATGCAGATGGCGAGGTGGGCGTCGAGGACCGTCTGGCGGGTGGAATCTGAGACGCCAGTGTCGGCTTCGGCCGCCACCTTGGCGCTGTCGCCCGCCTGTTCGAGCTCGATGACAGCTCCCCGCTCGTCCTCGGCGCCGGCCGCCTTGCTGGCCTTGGCGGCGAACTCGCTCACCACCGCGATCAGTACCGGTGACGCACCCTGATCGGCCCGGACGGCTTCGAGCGCAGTATTGATCTTGGCCCGAACGTCACGCAGCCGCTCGGCAACGGTCGCCACCGGCGCAGGATACGTCATGCCGACGGGTGTGACCGATGGCACGGTGCTTGTCGCGGGTCGGTCGTCGTAGCCTGTTCGACTTGCGCACCGGGGGGGCGCCGGACCGCAAGCGGCTCTACCGCCGTTTGGGTTGCATCTGCACCTTCGCCAATCTCGATGGCGCCCTGTTCGTCTTCGTGTATCTGGTGGCCATCACCCAGGCCGAACCGGGTCGGCTCGGGTGGTTCGCCGATGCCGTCGCGTTCACCCTCTTCGGACTGGCGGCGCTGGCCTTCGAGGCATGGTGGTCGACGCGGAGCTGGGACCGGGCGCTGGTCTGGAGGACAGAGGAGCGCCCGCCGACGGCGTCGGAGCAGAGGGCACGCTGCGGCGGCCGTTGCAGGAGGCGGGTCAGTCGTTCGTGGCGTGGGCGGTCGCGGCGGTGGGCTTCCCCCTCTATGCGGTGCTGGTCGACGGTCTTAGCGCCGGGCACGCCATTCGGGTCGGTATCACGGTCTTCGACGGTGGCCTCATCACCTGTGCCGTGGTCTTCCTGCTGTTCGAGTGGGCCCTGCGCCCGGTCTTCGCCCAGGCGCTCGCCAGCGAACCGCCGCGTGAGGTCACCACGGTGGGCGTCCGTCCCCGGCTGCTGCTGACGTGGGCGCTCGGCTCGGCGGTCCCGTTCGCCGGTCTCGTCGCGCTGCCGCTTGCCGCCGGCAATGCCAACGAGCGCGCCGACATCGCCGGAGCCGTCGTCGCGCTATCGCTGGCAGGGCTCTTCGTCGGGCTGTTGATGACCGTGGTCACGGCCCGCTCGGTCGCTGATCCGCTGGAGACGCTCCAGGAAGCACCCTGGTCGCCGGCAACGTCGGGACCGAGCAGCGCTACGAGTACACCGTGATCGGCGGGCCGGTGAACGAAGCCGCCCGTCTCACCGAGCTCGCCAAAGGGCGTCCCGGGCGCGTGGTGGCCTCCGCCGGCGCGGTGCAGCGAGCCGGCGATGAGGCCTCCCGGTGGAGCGCGCTCGGTACCGTGGCACTGCGAGGCCAATCCGCACCGACAGCGATCTACGCGCCGGTCCCCTTGCGTGAGCCGGTCGGCTGATGCACAGCTGAAATAGGCTCGGCGGGTGCTCGACACCGCGGTCGTCACTCATGCCCAGCGCGAGCAATACCACCAGAACGGCTGGCTCGCGGTCCGGGGTCTCGTCGACGCCGAATGGCTGGGGCGGCTGCGCCGCGTGACGGATGAGTTCGTGGACGCGAGCCGCGAGCTCACCGAGTCGAACATCCTGTACGACCTCGACGAGGGGCATTCGTCCGCCGAGCCGAGGCTGCGCCGGCTGAGCTCGCCGACCGACCTCCACGAGACGTACTGGGAGTTCGCGTCGCAGTCCGTGATCACCGACGTGGCCGTCGATCTCCTCGGGCCCAACCTGAAGTTCCACCACTCGAAGCTCAACTTCAAGGCGCCGCGCGGGGGCGAGGAGGTCAAGTGGCACCAGGACATCCAGTTCTGGCCCCACACCAACTACGACCTGCTCACGATCGGCGTGTTCCTCGAGGACGTCGAAGCCGGGATGGGTGAGGTCGGGTTCGTCTCGGGGAGCCACGACGGGCCGCTCTTCGACCTCTACGACGGCGACGATCATTGGGTGGGCGCGCTCCGTGACGACGACGTCGAACGCGCCGGGGTGAGTGAGGCCGAGTATCCGGTCGGGCCCGCCGGGACGATCACGGTGCACAACTGCCGCACGGTGCACGGGTCGGCACCCAACCGGTCCGACCACCCGCGACCGCTGCTCCTCCAGACCTATGCCGCCGCCGATGCCTTCTCGTACACCGACCTGGTGAGGCAGTCACCGCACGGCGAGGAGTTGATCCGAGGTGAGCCGGCCCGCTGGGCCCGCCACGACCCCCGCCCGTGCCTCGTGCCTCCGACCGGCCCGTACCGGCCCATCTTCGCGGTGCAGCAGGGCGAACAGCCGTAGCCGCCCCTAGGGGCCGCGCCACTCGAACAGGTTGGCGAAGATGTCGGCCGAGAAGTAGATGTCCTCCTGCGGTGTCATGTCGCCATTCGGCGCCAGCCGCCGGCGGCCCAGTTGCCACCGTCGACGTGGATCGTGGTCCCGGTGACGAAGCGCGACAGGTCGCTCGCGAGGAAGAGCACGGCCGCGGCCACGTCGTCGGGTGTGCCCATGTACCCCAGCGGCGGGACGACCGCGGGGTCGTACTCGGCTCCGGCCGCCAGCATCTCGCCCCGTACGTCTTCGTCGCCGCCGGTGGGGACGGCGTCGGGCGCGATTGCGTTGACCCGGATGCCTTTCGGTGCGAGCTCCAACGCCAGTGTGCGCGTGAGGTGGGCGAGCGCGGCCTTCATCGCTCCGTAGATCGCGAACCCGGGCGCGGCCTGGTGAGCCTCGATCGAGGTCAGGTTCACGATGGCGCCACCTTCGGGCATCAGCGGCATGACGCCGCGGACCAGCGCGGTCACCTGCGAGAAGTTCTCGGCCACCAGCGCCGCCTCGCCCTTCTCGCTCACCTCGAGAAACGGCGCGAAGAACGTGCCGTCGGCGTTGTTCACCAACACGTCGACCCGATCGCAGGTGGCGACCACGTCGGCCAGGAAGGCGCTGACGGCCTCGCCGTCGCGCACGTCGAGGTGACACGCCAGCGCCGGCTGCCCGCCCGCGGCCAGCTCGGCCTCGGTCTCGTCCAACCTCTCGGCCACCCGGTCGCACACCGCCAGCCGGGCTCCAAAGCGCGCCAACAGCAGGGCGGTCGCCTTTCCGACGCCCTGCCCGGCGCCGGTGACGACCGCGACCCGGTCCGTCAGGAGGATCGAGGACGGGTCGTAGGGCACGAGCGGACGGTACCTACCCGGCGGGGACGGGCACCCACGTGAGCTCGGCGGCCGACCGGCGCACGGCGTCGAGCACGACCATGCCGGCAACCCCGTCGGCGAAGGTGGCGGCACGGGGGTGAGCGTCGACGGGACGCCCGAGGATCCGGTCGCGGAACGTCTCTGCCAGCCGGATGTAGGGACCGAGGTCGAGCCCGTGCGCGATCATGCGCTCGTAGTCGGTGTGCAGGGCGTCAGCCGGCGGTGCGCCGGGCGGCTCGGTGCGCAGGTCGTCGGGGACGGGAAGTCGCCGCGCCCCGCTGCGATCGGCCACGCGCACCTCGTCACCCAAGCCCTCGATCCACGCCGTTCCCCTCGAGCCCACGATGCGCGTCACGATGATCGGCGGCCCGAAGTCACCCGACGTGCCCTGCAACACGCCCACCACGCCCGAGCGGAGCCGGAAGTGCACGATGAACCCGTCTTCTGCCGTCATCGCGCGGTCTGCAACCAGCGGCAGCGACGCGCTGACGCCCTCGAACTCGCCCAGCGTGGCCCGGACCTGGTCGATCACCTGGGAGCCGTGCGCGCCGAGCCAGCCGCCACCCTTGTTCGCGTCCGCCCACCAAGCCGGCACCTCCGCGGTCGGGTCCGCCAGCACCGGGACGTGCAGAAGGAAGGTGGCGAGGGGGGGCTCGCCGACGGCGCCGTCGGCGAC
>JBOGFI010000238.1:0-19001 GCA_050743365.1 Acidimicrobiia bacterium
GCAGCGGGTCGCGCTGGCGCGCGCGCTCGCGACGCAGCCCCGCCTGCTGCTGCTCGACGAACCGCTGGCCGCGCTCGACGCGACCGCGCGGGCACAGACCCGCCGCGAGCTGCGGCGTCACCTCGCGTCCTACGACGGGGTGCGCGTCCTCGTGACCCATGACCCGGTCGAGGCGCTGGCCCTCGGCGACCGGATCGTGGTCCTCGAGGGCGGCCGCGTCGTGCAGTCGGGGACGCCGGCGGAGGTGCGGGCGCGCCCGCGCTCCCGGTACGTGGCCGACCTCGTCGGTGTCAACCTGCTGCGCGGGCACGCCTCCGGCAACGACGTGACGCTTGCAACCGGCTCCCGCCTCACGGCCGCCGAGCGCCCACCGGGCCCGGGTGAGGTGCTGGCCGTCATCCACCCCCATGCCGTGGCGCTGCATCGCCGCGCGCCCGAAGGCAGCCCCCGGAACGTGTGGGAAGCAACGGTCGAAGCGCTCGACTTCGAAGGTGACCGGACGCGGGTGCAACTCGGCGGCGCGATCGCGCTCGTCGCCGAAGTCACACCCGCGGCCGTCCGCGAGCTCGCGCTCGAGGCGGGCTCCCCGGTGTGGGCGTCGGTCAAGGCGACCGAGGTCTCGGTGTACCCGGCCTGACCGCGGTCAGTCGACCAGCAGGGTGGCGATCCCCCACATCATCACGACGAAGCCGAGGAGCATGTAGAGCAGCGTGCGGGCGATCGGCGCCTCCGGCAGCTCCGAGCCGCGCGTGGTGGGCGCACCCGGTTCTGCCCTCACGGGGCTGTCGGACGAGGCGCGTCTCGCGCGCGCGGCGCCAGCGCGACGGGCATCGGCACGCCGCCGAGCGAGCGCGACCAGGTTGCCGATGAAGAGCGCCGCGCCGAGCGCCGCGATGAGCTCGCGCATGACGGTGTCGTAGAAGCTCACGGCGTCATCGTAGGGAGTCGGGCGTGGTCGCGGCTACGCAGACCTGGCGACGCCCGCCACCGGCGAGGAGGGACCTGTGGTACAACGCGCGCCGTGCGGCTGCTGATCGCGTGGTGCTCGGTCGAGTACGAGGGCCGGCTGGGCGCCCGGCTGCCGCCCGCCCTCCGACTGGTGATGCTCAAGGCCGACGGCTCGATCGCGGTGCACTCCGACAGCCGAGCGTACAAGCCGCTCAACTGGATGAGCCCACCCTGCACCATCCGCGAGGACGACGCGAGCATCACGGCGACGACGCCGAGGGGCGAGCGGCTCACGATCGAGCTCCACGACGTTGTGTCGGACCAGGCCGTCGACCTCGGCGACGACCCCGGCCTGGCCAAGGACGGCGTGGAAGCCGAGCTCCAACAGCTCATCGCGGCGCGCGTGGGTGCGCTGCGAGACGACCTGCGGATCGTGCGCCGCGAATACCCGACGGACATCGGTCCGGTCGACCTGCTGTGCCGGGACGGAGAGGGCCGGGCGGTGGTGATCGAGGTGAAGCGCATCGGTGAGATCGCCGGGGTCGAGCAGCTGCTCCGTTACCAGGAGCGGCTCGACGGCGACACCACGCTGGCGCCGACCCGCGGAGTGCTGGTGGCGACCAGGATCAAGCCCCAAGCACGCGTGTTCGCCGCGAGCCGGGGTGTCGAGTGCATCGAGGTCGATCTCGAGGAGCTGCGGGCGGGGGCGCCGATCGACCCGCGTCTGTTCTGAGCTTCGCTCAACCGCGATCGAAGCGCGGCTTGCGCTTTTGGAGGAAGGCGTCGAAGCCCTCCTGGGCATCGGGCGTCACGCCGGACTGGGCCATGACGTCCATGGCGTAGTCGTAGGCAGCGGGCTGCGCCAGGTCGATCTGGGCGTAGAACGCCTGCTTCCCCAGGCCCTTGGATGCGAAGCTGCCGCGGGCGGCCCGGCGCAGGAGGTCGATGGTCGCCTGGTCGAGCTCGCCGGCGGGCACGACCCGGTTCACGAGGCCCCACTCGCAGGCGGTGCGGGCATCGATGGTGTCGCCCGTCAGCGCCAGCTCGAGGGCGCGCTTGCGGCCGACGTTGCGGCCGACGGCGACGAGCGGCGTGTGACAGAACCAGCCACCCTTTCCGCCGGGAGTGGCGAACCCGGCGGTGTCGGCCGCCACCGCGAGGTCGGCTGTCGCCACCAGCTGGCATCCGGCTGCGGTGGCCAGGCCGTGTACTCGCGCGATCACGGGCTGGGCGATTGACTGCATCGTGGTCATCAGCTCGGTGCACGCGGCGAGGAGGCGGCGCAGAGTGCCGAGGTCGGCGCCGGCGAGGTCGGCGAAGTCGTGGCCGGCCGAGAAAACCGGGCCGTTGCCGGCAAGGACCACGCCCCGGGCGTCGCTGTCACCGGCAGCACCGAACGCCTCGGTGAGCTCCTCCATCAGCTCGAGCGACAACGCGTTCCGCCGCTCGGGCCGGTTCATGGTGATCGTGGTGAAGCCCTCCTCGGTCTTCACGATCACATGGTCGGACCCCACGGATACAACGCTAACCCCTCGTCCGAGGAGCTGTCGTCGATCAATCGCGCGCCATGTTGGCGAACTTGGTGAGATGGTCGAGGAACGCGAGGCGGGTCGAGCCGGTGGGCCCGTTTCGGTGCTTGGCCACGATGATGTCGGCCGTTCCTCGCTGGTCGGACTCGGGAGCGTAGAGCTCGTCGCGGTAGATGAAGCAGACGACGTCGGCGTCCTGCTCCAGGCCGCCACTTTCGCGGAGGTCGGCGAGCATGGGCCGCTTGTCCTGCCGGTACTCGAGCTGCCGGTTCAGCTGTGAGAGCGCCATCACCGGACATTCGAGCTCGCGGGCGAGGATCTTCAACCCCCGCGACAGCTCGGCCACCTCGACCTGTCGGCTCTCGGCTCGGTGGACGCCGCTGCTCATGAGCTGGATGTAGTCGACGACGATCAGCCCGAGGTCGCCGTGCCTGGCCTTGATCCGCCGCGCCTTGGCCCGCATCTCCATCACCGTGCAGTGCGGGTTGTCGTCGATGAACAACGGGGCCTCGGCGAGGCGCCCGACCGCGTGGCTGAGGCGGGTCCAGTCGCCCTCGGGGATGTTGCCGGTCCAGAGCTTGCGGGCCTCGACCCGCGCTTCGCCGGCGAGCAGCCGCTTGGTGAGCTCGAGGTTGCCCATCTCCATCGAGAAGAACAGCGTCGGTCGGTGGCTGACCAGCGCGACGTTGGCCGCGGCGCCGAGGGCGAAGCTCGTCTTCCCCATCCCCGGCCGCGCCGCCACGATGACGAGGTTCGACGGCTGCAGGCCGAGCAGGAGGTCGTCGAGGTCGTGGTAACCGGTGGGCACGCCGGTCACGTCGGTGTCGCGCCCGTACATCGACTCGAGCTGGTCGAGCGTGGACTGGAGCGCCTCCGAGATGCCGGTCAGCGACTCCGACACGCGGCGCTCGGCCACCTCGAACACCAGGGACTCGGCGCGGTCGAGCGTGTCGGTGACGTCGTCGGGCGCCTCGTAGCCCATCTCGGCGATATCGCCGGCGACGGCGATGAGGCGCCGCAGCAGCGCGAGCTCGCCCACGATCCGGGCGTAGTGGCCGGCGTTGGCCGACGCGGGGGTGCCCGCCTGGATGCGCAGCAGGGCCGCCTTCCCACCGAGGGCGTCGAGCAGCTCGGCCCGGCGCAGCTCCTCGGCGACCGTGACCGGGTCGACGGGCTCGCCCTGCCCGTAGAGGGCCATGACCGCCTCGAAGATGTGGGTGTGGGCGGGCCGGTAGAAGTCGGAGGCGTCGACGCGAGCCTCGACCGCGGCGGTGATCGCGTCGCGCGACAGGAGCATCGCGCCCAGCAGCGACTCCTCGGCCTCGAGGTTGTGGGGCGGCACCCGGCCCGTCGAACGGCGCCGCACCTCCTCGATCGACTGGACCACCTGCCTCCCGTCGGCCGCCGTGTTCACGTGCGCGTCACCTGCCGCTCACCGGCGCGCAGGATTCGCATCGTCGCACCGGCCGCCTGTGGAGCGGTAGTGGCAATTTGTTGTGGGTTCGCTGTGGACAGCATGTGGATAGGAGCACCGCGGCTGGGGAACACTCTCCCGTTATCGCGCCTGGGTATGACGGCTATCGGGGAAAGTGTCAGGGAAGCCTGGGGGGTTGCGGGGGAGAGAGCCCCCCGCAGAAGGGGTCGGGCCTACTCGGCCACGACCTCGACCGCGAGCACGACCTCGACGTCGGAGTGGAGGCGCACCGGCACCTCGGCGGGGCCGAGCGCCTTGAGCGGCTCCGGCATCGCGAGGTGCCGACGATCGAGCTCGACTCCCGCCTGCGCCTGCACTGCGCCGGCCACGTCGGCGGCGGTCACCGAGCCGAACAGGCGGCCACCCTCACCGGCGCGCACCCTCACCTCGATGCGACGCCCGGCGAGCTGATCTGCCAGCGCCTGGGCGGCCTCACGCTCGCGCCGGTCGCGCGCGTCGCGGTTGCGGCGCATGGCCTCCGCCTGCTTGACGACGCCCTTGGTGGCGCGGATGGCGAGCCCTCGGGGCACGAGGTAGTTGCGCGCGTAGCCGTCGGACACGTCCAGCAGGTCGCCTTTCTGGCCCAGGGCGTCGACGTCGGCGCGCAGCACCACCCTCATTCGCCGGTCCCCTCCCCGGTCGGGGCCTCGTCACCGGCCGCCGCCGCGAGGGTGGGTGCTGCGCTTTCATTGGTCGGTTCAGCAGCGCCGTCGTCGCGGGTCGCCACGTCCGGCGCACCCGCCTCGGTCGCGGCGGTGTCCACCGGTTCGCGCGGCAGATCGCGCCCGAGGTCGCGGTCGCGATCGCGCCCACGACCGCCCTTGCTGCGCTGGGTCACCTGCCGGACGCTGTACGGCAGCAGCGCCATCTCACGGGCGACCCGGATGGCCCGTGCCACCGCGCGCTGCTGCTGCGCCGAGTTGCCGGTGACCCGCCGGGCTCGGATCTTGGCCCGCTCCGACATGAACCGACGGAGCAGGTTCACGTCCTTGTAGTCGACCCAGGTGATGTTCTCGGAGTTGAGCACCGAGATCTTCTTCTTCGGTGCCCGCCGCCGGTCGGCCGCCGCCTTGCGGCGGTCTCGGTCCTTCGCCATCTAGAACGGCTCCTCGCCGAGCTCGTCGTAGCTCGCGGGCGCGGGCTGGGGGCGCGTGGCGCCCCCACCTCCCCCGCCGCCCGAGTCGCCCCCGCCACCGAAGTCGCCGCCTCCGCGGCGATCGTTCTTGGTGATCTGGGCGGTGGCGAAGCGCAGGCTCGGGCCGATCTCGTCGGCCACGATCTCGACCACGCTGCGCTTCTCGCCGTTGTCCGTCTCCCATGAACGCTGCTCGAGCCGGCCGGTCACGACGACTCGCGAGCCCTTGGCGAGCGACTCGCTGACGTTGTCGGCCATCTCGCGCCAGCAGACCACGTTGAAGAAGCTGACCCGCTCCTCCCACTCGTTGGTCTGGCGGTTCATCCAGCGACGGTTGACCGCCACCCCGAAGCTGGCGTTGGCCGCACCGCTGGGTGTGTAGCGGAGCTCGGGATCGCGGGTGAGGTTGCCGATGATGGTGACGGTGTTGCCATTGGCCATGGTGATTCCTCCCTATGCGTCCGCCACGCCCGTGCTCGCCGTCTTCGGCGGCCCGTAGACCTCCCGCGGGATGCGCAGCACCTTGTGGCGGATGACCTCGTCTGCCAGGGAGAGCACCCGGTGCAACTCGTCCATCGCCTTCGGCTCGGCCATCGCCTGGAGCACCACGTAGTAGCCCTCCCAGCGGTGCTGCACCTCGTAGGCGAAGCGCCGCTTCCCCCAGTAGTCGACGTAGCCGGGCTCGGCGCCCTGCGACGTGAGCGACTGGGTGTAGCGGCTGACCGCGGCCCGGATCGTCTCCTCCTCCAGGTCCGCGTCGAAGATGATCATGACCTCGTACGGCCGCAAGGGCCCGTACCTCCTTCGGACCGCAGCCTCGGCTGCGGGCTCCCGGCGCCGGTCACCCGGGCGGGGAGCAGGACTCGGTTTCGTCGATCGAGCGCGCAACCTAGTGGAAGCGCCTCCGACGCGGCCTATCGCCTCCAGAGTACCGGCAGGCTGTGACAGCTTCGAGAGCCGCGATGCGCCCCCGTTCGATGACGCCGTGCGCAGAGGCGCCCGGGTTCCCCGCCGCCGCCCTCCGCCGGGCGCACCGGCGGACCCTCGTCGGCCCCGTCGTCTACGGGCTGTCGATCGCGGTCGCCTTCCTCAATGCGGTGGCCTGCCTCCGATCTACGCCGGCATGGCCCTCTACTTCGGGGTGTCGTACGTGACGGCGTCGGATCAGGCGGCGCAGGCCGACAGCGCCCCTGACGGCAGCTCGCCCCGGAGGGTCTCGAGGGCGAACCGGTACGGAGACCCGGACGAGTAGGGCGGGCAGGACGCGTCCGCCTGCGGGCACGGCTCCAGCTCTTCGCGGTCGACCGGCCGGCCCCGCCCGTCGTAGAAGCCGAGGTCGAGCGGCACCGCCACCCCCGACATCGTGAACGAGCTGGTCGACGGGGCCTCGTACACGAAGAGCATCCCGCCGTAGGGGTCGAGCCCCTCCCGGCCCCGCAGGCCGTCGACCCGTTCCTGGAGCTCGTCCGCCACGACCAGGCGCAAGCACCGGTCACCGACGGCCAGGCGAACCTCGGTGAGCCCGGGGAACCGGGCGCCGGCGGGCGCGGCATCCTCGAGCGCGGCGGCGATCCCGGTCCCGCTTGGAAGCGGCGCTGGCTCGTGGTCCCGTCGGCTCGCGAGGGCGATGAGGCCCATGGCTATGCCGGCGACCGCGACGAACGCGAGAAAAAGGCTCGGTCCCAGCCTGGGTGTGACGCCCCAAGGGAAGCTAGGTCGCGGCGTAGAGGCCGAGCGCCTCGGCGACGTCATCGGCGAGATGGTAGGTCTCGTCGCTGGCGGGGAACCGCCCCGACCGCACGTCGTCGGCGAAACGCGCCACCGCCGAGGTGGCGTCCGCCTTCAGGGACGCGTACCGGCGGACGAACTTCGGCGTGAGCCGGTCCTCGAGGCCGAGCAGGTCGTGGTACACGAGCACCTGGCCGTCGCAGTGGCGGCCGGCTCCGATCCCGATGGTCGGGACCGGCACGGCGTCGGTGACGAGGCGGGCGACCGCGTCGGGCACGCACTCGAGGACGATGGCGAAGCAGCCCGTCTCGGCCAGCGCCACCGCGTCGTCGACGATGGCCTGGGCCGCGTCCAGCTGCTTGCCCTGCACCTTGAACCCCCCCAGGGCGTGCACCGACTGCGGGGTGAGCCCGAGGTGGCCCATGACGGGGATCTCGGCGTCGAGGATGGCTCGCACGGCGTCGAGGCGCTTGCGGCCGCCCTCGAGCTTCACTGCCGCCGCACCCGCCCGCACCAGCTCGGCGGCGTTGCGGACCGTCTCCTCCCGGGAGAGGTGGTAGCTCAGCCAGGGCAGGTCGCCCACGACGAGCGCCCGGGGCCGCGCCCGGGCCACGGCGGCGACGTGGTGCGCCATGTCGGCGGTCGTCACCTGGAGCGTGTCGTCGTAGCCGAGCACCACCATGGCGACCGAGTCGCCGACCAGGATGATGTCGACGCCGGCGTCGTCGGCCACCCGCGCCGACGGTGCGTCGTAGGCCGTGACCATCACCAGCGGCGGGCCTTCGCCCTTGCGGGCCCGGACGTCGGGCGCGCTGACCGTGCGCTCCGGAGCAGCCATCTCCGAACCTCCACCGTCCAGGGCACCCACGGCTCCCGGCGGCGACGGCAGCGTAGCCCACCCCTCGTTATCGTGAGGCGGTGGAAGTGGTGTGCGAGAACTGCGGGTTCCCCGACGAGGAGCTCGGGCTCGTGCGCCGGGTGTACGTGACGCCCGAGTCGTGGGACACCCCCGCCTCCTCGCAGGTGATCGAGGCGCCCGAGCTCTGGTGCGTCCCCTGTCGCTCCCAGTACCCGCACGAGCCGGTGGAGTCGGGAGACGAGGAGGACGTCCCCTGACGCCGGTGCGGACCGGGCCGGGTTGCATCACACGGCGTGGCGGCGCCCGAGGAGGTAGCGACGGTCGAGGTGGTTCCAGGAGCAGTCGAGGCACACCTCGACCACGTAGCAGACGAACTCGTCGTACGCCGCGCCGAGCTTCGCGAGCTCGGCGTCGTTGGTGATGCAGCGCCCGTTCGCGGCTTTGAGCTTGTCTCCGTACACATAGGACACGAGCCGTACGTTCCCCTCGCCGCAGATCGGGCAGTCGCGCGCGGCCGGCTCTCCGACGTTGCGGCCGGCGCGTAGCAGCTCGGGGTGCGCATCGCACACGTCGATGCGGGTGAGCGCGCCCCGGCGGAAGTCCCGCAGGACGGCCCTGCGGGCCAGGACGTAGTCGACGTGCCCGGGCACGGGCGCAGTGTAGGAGCCGGTCGGCCCAGCCGCGCCCGGCTACCCGAGCAGCCGGGAACGAACGAGCCGAGATGAACGGACGGGGTCTTGACGGTGACGCGCCGGGGGCGCATAATCCGGCCCCTGTGTAACACGATATATCGAGCCGATATACTGGGGTGCTACCGGTGCTGGACCTCGCCATCCTGGGGTTGCTCAAGGAGCAGCCCCTCCACGGCTACGAGCTGAAGAAGCGCCTGGGCGAGACCCTCGGGGTCCTCTGGGGGGTGTCGTTCGGGTCGCTCTATCCGGCGTTGCGCCGCCTCGAGCGCGACGGCGCGATCGAGACCGTGGGGGCCACCGGGGCCCCGGGGTCGACCCGGGCGAGCATGCCCGCCACCGGGTCGATCAGCGGCGAGGCGGCGGCCGCCCGCCTCCATCGGGTGCCGAAGCCGAACCGGCGGGCCCGCAAGGCCTACCGGATCACCGAGCGCGGCGACCACCGCTTCGCCGAGCTGCTCGCCGCCGGAGACACCTCGACCGGCGACGGGGAGAGGGCCTTCGCGCTCAAGCTCGCCTTCTGTCGACACCTGCCGAGCGCGGCGCGCCTCGAGCTCCTCGAGCAGCGCCGTGCCGACCTCACCGACCGGCTCGGCCGCTCACGCCGGGCGCGACCCGGCCGCGCCGATCGCTACACCCGCTCCCTCGTGGAGCACCGCACGCAGTCCCTCGAGCGCGACCTCGAGTGGGTCGCCGAGCTCATCGCTGCGGAGCGGAGACTGCTTCCCCACGACACACCGAAAGGAGCCACGGCATGACTGGCAAGAAGATCCGAGTCGCCCTCGCCGGCATCGGCAACTGCGCCAGCAGCCTCGTGCAGGGCGTCGAGTTCTACCGCAAAGCCGACCCCGCCGAGTGGGTACCGGGCCTCATGCACGTCGTGCTCGGCGGCTACCACGTCGGTGACGTGGAGTTCGTCGCCGCCTTCGACGTCGACGCGGCGAAGGTCGGCCTCGACGTCGGCAAGGCCATCTTCGCCAGCCAGAACAACACGATCCACTTTGCCGACGTCGACGAGATCGGCGTCGAGGTGCAGCGCGGGCCGACGTTCGACGGTCTCGGCACCTATTACCGCCAGACGGTAGAGGAGTCGCCCGCCGAGCCGATCGACGTCGCGGAGGTCCTGCGCGGCACCAAAGCCGACGTCCTCGTGAGCTACCTGCCCGTGGGCTCGGAGCAGGCGCAGCGTCACTACGCCCAGGCATGCCTCGACGCGGGCGTGGCCTTCGTGAACGCGATCCCGGTGTTCATCGCCAGCGACCCCGTGTGGGCGCAGCGCTTCACGGACGCCGGGGTGCCGATCGTGGGCGACGACATCAAGAGCCAGGTCGGCTCCACGATCGTGCACCGGATCCTCACGCGCTTGTTCGAGGACCGCGGGATGGTGCTCGACCGCACTTACCAGCTCAACTTCGGCGGCAACATGGACTTCAAGAACATGCTCGAGCGCGAGCGCCTGATGTCGAAGAAGATCTCCAAGACCCAGGCCGTGACCAGCCAGGTCGAGCACGGGCTCGAGCCCGGAGCCGTCCACATCGGCCCGTCCGACCACGTGCCCTGGCTCGACGACCGCAAGTGGGCCTACATCCGGCTCGAGGGCCGTAACTTCGGCAACGTCCCGCTCAACCTCGAGCTCAAGCTCGAGGTGTGGGACTCGCCCAACTCGGCGGGGGTGATCATCGACGCCCTCCGGTGCGCCAAGCTCGCCCTCGACCGCGGCATCGGCGGGCCGCTCCTCGGCCCGTCGGCGTACTTCATGAAGTCGCCGCCGGTGCAGTACCGCGACGAGGAGGCCCGCGAGATGGTGGAGTCGTTCGCGGTCGGCGAGTAAGCGCGCCGGTGGCGCAGCGGCACCTTACGATGGCGCGGTGAGCAACACCGAGAGCTGGGAGCGCGTCGCCGCCCGCGCCACCACCGACCCGCCCACCGACGCCGTGCGCTACGGGCCCGACGGGCCCTCGGAGAGCGACCTGCGCCTGCTCGGCGACGTGGAGGGCAAGCGGGCTCTCGACCTCGGCTGCGGGGCGGGGCAGGCTGCGATCGCGCTCGCCAAGCAGGGTGCCCACGCGGTCGCGGTCGACGCGTCGGCCCGGCAGCTCGAGCGAGGCAAGCGGCTGGCCGCCCGCGAGGAGGTCCGCATCGAGTGGCACGAGGGCGACCTCGCCGACCTCGCCTTCCTGCGAGCCGACTCCATCGACCTGGCGTTCAGCGCTTTCGCCGTCGCCGAGGTCGAGGACCTGGGCCGGCTCTTCCGGCAGGTGCACCGGGTGCTGCGACCCCACTCGGTGTTCGTGTTCTCCTACGAGCACCCCATGACCCTGTGCACCGGCGAGGAGGGGACGGCCGTGGTCCGCTCGTACTTCGAGCCGGGCCCGATGGCCGTGGAGCGCGACGGCGAGCCGGTCCAGGTCTACCCGCGCACGATCGCCGGCGTGTTCGCGGAGCTGGGCCGCGCCGGCTTCCGGGTGGAGGTCGTCGTGGAGCCCCGCCCCACGGGAGCCGACACCCCGGTGCCCTCGACGATCGTCTGGCGGGCGCGCAAGGAGGGGATGTAGGGAAGCCGCCGCGGCCCGGGCCTGCCCCGGCCGCCGTCCGGGGCGCGTCCGTCAGCCGGACTCGCCCGGGGGCTCGATCCCCCGCTCCCGGGCCCAGCCCTCGAGGCGGCGGTAGGCGTCGGTCTCGTCGATGGGGCCCTCGTCGAGGCGGGCCTCGAGCAGGAAGTCGAGGGCCTCGCCCACCAGCGGACCGGGCGGGATCCCGAGGAACGCCATGACCTGCCGGCCGTCGAGGGGTGGGCGGATCCGGTCGAGCTCCTCTTGCTCGCGCAACGCGGCGATGCGCGCGTCGAGGTCGTCCATGCGCCGGTTCAGCGCCCGCGCCCGGGCCCGGTTCCGGGTGGTGCAGTCGCAGCGCACGAGATGGTTGAGGTCGTCGAGCAGCGGGCCGGCGTCGCGCACGTAGCGGCGCACGGCGCGGTCGGTCCAGCCCATGGCGTACGTGTGGATACGCAGGTGGAGGTAGACCAGACGGGCCACCTCGTCGACCATCTCGCGCGGGTACCGCAGCGCCCGGAGCCGCTCCTCGGTCATGCGCGCCCCGACCACCTCGTGGTGGTGGAAGCTGACGCCGCCGGGGCCGATCGAGCGGGTCTTGGGCTTGCCGATGTCGTGGAGGAGCGCGGCGAGGCGGACCCGCAGCTCGGGCCGGGTGTTGCGCACCACGGCGATCGTGTGCGCGAGCACGTCCTTGTGCTGGTGGACCGGGTCCTGCTCGAGCTGCATCGCGTTGAGCTCGGGCAGGAACTCGTCGGACAGGCCGGTCCGGGTGAGGAACCACAGCCCCGCCGAGGGGTCGAGTGTCACCAGCAGCTTCGAGAGCTCGTCGCGGATGCGCTCGGCGCTGACGATCTCGAGCCGGCCGTGCAGCTCGACGACCGCCGCGACGAGCGCGACGTCGGGCTCGAGGTCGAACGCGGCAATGAAGCGGGCAGCGCGGAGCATCCGGAGGGGATCGTCGAGGAAGGAGACCTCGGGCCCGAGCGGTGTGCGGAGACGGCGCGCCGCCAGGTCGCCGCCGCCCCCGAACGGGTCGACCAGCCTGGGCTCGGGCAGCTCCAGCGCCATGGCGTTGATCGTGAAGTCGCGTCGCGACAGATCGGTCTCGAGGTCGTCGGCGAATGCGACCTCGGGCTTGCGGCTCTCGGGCCGGTAGACCTCGGCCCGGAACGTGGTGATCTCGAGGCGCATCCCCGCGACCTCACACCCCACCGTGCCGAACCGCTGCCCCTGGAGCCACACATGATCGGCCCAGCCCCGCACGATGCGCCCGGTTTCGTCGGGACGCGCGCTGGTGGCGATGTCGGCGTCCTCGTGGGCACGGTCGAGGAGGGCGTCGCGCACGGTGCCTCCGACGAGGTAACACGTGTGACCGGCGGCGCGAAGCCGCCCGGCCAGTTGCTGGACCGGCGAGTCAGGATCGAGCAGCGGGCGGAGCCGCGCGGGAACTTCGGTCACCGCCTCATTCTCGCTCGCCCCGGCGCGACCCGGACCGGCATTCGCCCGAGTGGCATCCGCCAACTCGCGTCGCCGGTTCGGTACGGTCACCCCGAGCCGCGTACGGAAGCAGCGCGGTGCGCCGGATCTGGTGGTGAGTGAATGAGGCTGTGCGAGCGGCCGGGCTGTAACGCAGAAGCGGCGGCGACGTTCACGTTCAGCAGCGCCCACGGCATCGTGTGGCTGGATCGCCTCGGGAGCGTGTCGGGGGCCGCCGGACGGCTCTGCGCCCGCCACGCCGATTCCCTCGTGCCGCCGCGCGGCTGGCAGCTCCACGACCGCCGCGCGCCCGATCCCGCCGACCTCCTCGACGCCCGCAGCCCCCTCCTCGCCCGCGCATTCCGAGGCGCCCGCGCCAGCTGACGACGGGATGCCTTCCGCCGCGGCGGTCGGCGACCACCGGTGCTACCGTCACGACGGGCGCGCGAACGAGCCCGCGCACGAGAGAGGCCCGAGAATGGCTGCCGGTTCCGACGCCTGGCAGTGGTTCTGGCTGGCCGCCGTCGTGATCCTGGCCCTGAGCGAGATCATCACTCCGTTCCTGTTCTTCATGATCTCGTTCGCGCTCGGTGCCGCGCTCGCAGCGGTCGCCGCGTTCCTCGGCGCTGCGCTCGTCGTGCAGTGGACCCTCTTCGTCGTCGGCAGCGGCGTCTCGCTGGGCCTGCTCGCGCCGCTGGGCCGCCGGATGGCGCGCGAGGCCAGCGACGACGACCACGAAGGGGCGATGCGTTGGGTGGGCCGGCTGGCCGTCGTCATCGAGCCGATCCTCCCCACCGAGCTGAGCGGGCTGGTTCGGCGCCGCCGGGGGGCTCGCCGAGATGCTGCTCGACGACGGCCAAGCGAGGCCGGCAGAGATTCAGGCGCCGTCGGCCTGACCCCCCGACCACAGCCGGCGCGCCGCTTCCACCACCTCGCCGCCGGGACCGCCTGACGTCGCGGGCTCGGCGGCGCGTGCGGGCTCGCCGACGAGCGGCCCCAGGGTCGCCGCGACCGAGGCTCGCAGGGCTTGAAGGTCGTACCCGCCCTCCAGGAACACGACCAGGCGGCCCGGTCCCGGCGCGAGCTCGGCCATGCGAGCGGCCAGCATCGCGTAGTCGCCGGCGGTGAGGCCGAGGCCGGTGAGCGGGTCGGCGCGGTGGGCGTCGAAGCCGGCCGAGACGAGCACCCACGTCGGGTCGAACCGCTCGACCAGGGGCGCCACCACGTCGTCGAGGGCGCGGAGGTAGAGGTCGCCGGTGGCGCCGGCGGGCAGGGGGAGGTTGCACGTCGCGCCCGTCCCCGCGCCGGCGCCGGTCTCGTCGATCCGGCCCGTGCCCGGGTAGAGCGGCCACTCGTGGAACGAGACGTACAGCACGCGCGGGTCCTCGTAGAAGACCTCCTGGGTGCCGTTGCCGTGGTGCGCGTCGTAGTCGACCACGCACACCCGCTCGCCTCGCGCCGCCAGCGCCGCCGCCGTGACCGCGATGTTGTTCAGCAGGCAGAAGCCCATCGGCGCTCCCGGCCGGGCGTGGTGGCCGGGCGGGCGCAGGGCGAGGAACGCGGCGGCGGCGTCCCCGCACTCGAGCGCGGCCACCGCTGCGAGACCGGCGCCGGCTGCTCGGCGCGCTGCGCACCACGACCGCGACGAGGCCACGGTGTCGAGGTCGAGCGCGCCACCCCCAGACGTGCAGAACCGCTCGAGCCGGTCCAGGTGCTCGGGCGTGTGGATCAGCTCCAGCTCCCCAGGAGCGGCGTCGCGGGGGGGAAGCGGGTCGACCGAGAGGCCGGAGTCACCGATCCCCTCGTGCACGGCCTGGAGGCGAGCGGGGCGCTCCGGGTGTCCGCGGCCGGGGTCGTGCTCTGCGAATGCGGGATCGACGGCGACCAGCAGCATCGCCGGGAACGGTACTGCCCCATTTGGTCGCGCTCACTCGGCGGCGGGGTACCTGCCGCCAGGCCTTCACCGCTTGGTCGCGCTCGCTCGGTACGCTCGCCACCAGATGACGACCATGAGCCTGCGGCGCATCGCCGGCGCGCTCGCTGCGGGCGCCGTGGCGCTGGCGTGGTGGCCCGGGAGCGGGGCCGCGCCGGCCGATTCGCCGGCTCCACCGAAGAGCCCCGCCGACGAGCCCCGCATCGAGCTCGCCGGCATCCCCGCGTGGGTGCCGGTCGGGGGCACCGTCACCATGGGGCTCACGGTCACCGGCACCGGAGCGCGCACGGGCCTCGAGGTCAGCGTCGTCGCCCACGGGATCGTCGACGCCCGGCTCAGGTTCGATCGCGTGCTCTCGGGCGAGAGCCTCGGGTCGACGCAGGGAGAGGTCTCCATCCCCCTCGACGCGCTGCCGATCGACGCGGGCACCGGCGCTCGCGTCTTCCCCATCGGCCTCCAGGATCCGGCGGCACCCCGCGACCCGGGCCGCTTCCCGCTGTCCCGGACCGGCGTCTACCCGCTCGAGGTCGAGCTGCACGACGACGAGGGCTCCGAGCTGTCGCAGTTCGTCCTGCCGCTCGTGGTCGTGACGCCCGGGCCCGGTGGCACCGCGGCCGACGTGGGCGAGAGGCTGAGGGTGGCGTGGGTGTGGCCGCTGGTGGCGCCGCCTTCCTCGCTGCCCGACGGTCGACCCGACCCAGAGGTGGTGGGCGAGCTCCAGCCCACCGGCCGCCTCGGCCGCCAGGCCCGCGCCCTGGCGACTGCGACCGACATCGCGGTCACGCTCGCGCCCGGTCCCGAGACACTCGAGGCGTGGACGATCCTGGCCCGCGACGACCCCGCCCTCGCCACCAGCCTCGCCGAGCTGCAAACCGCCATGGCCGCCGACCAGGTGCTCCCGGGACCGTACGTGCCGGTCAACATCCCGTCGCTCATCGCCGGCGGGCTCGGCGCGCAGGTCGGGGCGCAGCGCAGTCGCGGCGGCTCGGCCCTCGACGCGCTCGTCGGTCGGCGCCTCGACCCGCGCACCGCCTTGCCGGGCCCACTCGACAACGACGCTCTCGTGCTACTCCGGGACGCCAACGTCGACCAGCTGATCGTCAACGGCGAGGCGCTCGCGGCCCGGGAGACGGTTCGGACGCCCGCCCGGCCGTTCCTGCTCCAGAGCCAGGGCCGCGTCGCGACCGCGGTCGCGTCCGACCCCGGGCTCACCTCGCTGCTGACGGGCGACGCCCCACCGCTGCTGCGAGCCCATCAGATCCTCGCCGGGCTGGCGCTGGTGGCGACCGAGGAGCCCAACATCGCCCGGGGAGTGGCGCTCCTGAACCCGCCTGACTGGGACGCGCCGCCGGCGCTGCTCGCCGCCGTCCTGGCCGGCCTGCACGAGCATCCACTTCTCGGGCCGGTCGGCGTCGACCAGCTCCTTGCCGAGGTACCGGCCGAGACCGAGGACGGCGACCCCATCGTGCGTGACCTCGTGCCGGCGTCACCCCCGGCGCCGCCGGTCAGCGCGGCGACGTTGCTGCGGGCCCAGGGCCGGCTCGAGGCGTTCCGGTCCCTCGTCGGCCGGGCTGACCTGCGACTGGTGCGCGGCGAACGCGCCTTGGTTCTCGCGGTGTCATCGGCGTGGGACGGCCCGCGGGGGCGAGAGCGCGCCCTCGCCGAGCTGGCCGTCATCGACACGTCGATCGACCAGGTGCTCTCGCAGATCCGCGTGCCCGTCGGGAGCACCATCACCCTCACGGCGCGGAGGGGCCGCAT
The DNA here is from genome assembly GCA_050743365.1 of Acidimicrobiia bacterium. Lineage (GTDB taxonomy): Bacteria > Actinomycetota > Acidimicrobiia > IMCC26256 > JACDBD01 > JBOGFI01. The sequence continues at coordinate 16,088 of JBOGFI010000238.1, forward strand.
CCCCGTCACGTTCCTCAACGAGAGCGACCAGACGCTCCGGGTCAAGGTCCGCCTCGAGAGCGACAAGCTCTTATTCCCTGACGGGGCGGCGCGTGAGGTCGATCTCCCGCCTCACAGCAGTACCGTGAACTTCACCGTCGAGTTGCGCGCGGCGGGGACGTTCCCGCTCCAGCTCGACGTCACGTCGGTCGACGGGCAGCTCCCGATCCAGTCGACCCAGGTGCGGGTCCGATCGACGTTCGTGAGTGGCGTCGGCGTGTTCCTGACGGTGGGCGCGGTGCTGTTCCTCGCCTTCTGGTGGGCGCTGCACTTCCGGCAGCGCCGGCGCCGGGCGGTCGGGGCCAAAGGGCCTGCGCCCGTGCCCCAGCCGTGACGGAGCCCGGCCCGGCCGGGTGGATCGAGCCGCGGGCGCCTCGACATCTGCTCCGCTCCAGCGCGGTCGTCGGCCTCGGGACCGCGCTCTCACGTGTGACCGGGTTCGTGCGGGTCGCGGCCATCGCCTACGCGCTCGGGGGCTCGACGGTGGCGGGTGTCTACAGCTACGCGAGCCAGACGCCCTCCATGCTCTACGAGCTGCTGCTCGGCGGCGTGCTGACGGCCACGCTGGTGCCGCTATTCGTGCGCCAGGTCGAGGCGCACGACGACGACGCGACCAGCGCGGTCTTCACGGTCTCGGCGATCGCGCTGATCGCGCTCACCGTCATCGGCGTCGTCGTCGCGCCCTGGATCGTGCGGCTGTACACGTTCCGGGTCGAGGGGGCCGACCGTGCCGGCCAGCAGGAGCTGGCCACCGGGCTGCTCCGGCTCTTCATGCCGCTGATCTTCCTCTACGGGATGGTGGCGCTCGAGAACGCGCTCCTCAATGCCCGCCGGCGGTTCGCGGCCGCGGCGCTGGCGCCGGTGCTCAACAACGTCGTCGTGATCGCGCTCTTCCTCGCGCTCCCCCGCATCGCCGACGAGCCGCTGACCCTCGATCGGGTGAGGAACGACACGGGCCTGGTCGTGCTTCTCGGCCTGGGCACCACCGCCGGCATCGCTGCGGTCGCGCTCACGCTCGTCCCCGCCCTCCTGCGCGCCGGAGCGCGGCTGCGGGCCCTGCTCGACTGGCGTCACGCCGCGGTCGCGCAAATGGTGCGGCTGTCGGGTTGGACTGTCGGATACGTGGTCGCGAACCAGGTCGCTCTCTGGGTCGTGCTGGTGCTCGCTAACGGCGTCGACGGCGGGCCGTTCCTCTACCTCAGCGCGTACGCGTTCTTCCAGCTCCCCCACGGCCTCCTGGCGGTGTCGCTGATGACGACGATCGCTCCCGAGATGGCGAGCGCCGCCGGTCGCGGTGACATGCCCGGGCTGCGCGAGCGCCTGTCATTCGGCCTGCGCCTCACCATCGTCGCGGTCCTGCCCGCGGCGGCCGTGTTCGTGGGACTGGCGCGGCCGGTCGTCGTCGCGCTGCTCGAGCGGGGCGCGTTCTCGGGCGCCGACTCCGCCGTGGTCGCCGACACCATCGTCGGGTTCGCGGTCGGGCTGGTGCCGTTCTCGGTGTACCTGTTCGCCCTGCGCGCCTTCTACTCCCTGCCCGACACGCGGACGCCCTTCATCCTGAACTGCTTCGAGAACGCGGTGAACGTGGTGCTCGCGATCCCGCTCTACGCGTGGCTCGGGATCCCCGGCCTCGCGTTCTCGTTCTCGGCTGCCTACGCCGCCGCGGCGGTGCTGACCCTCGCCGTGCTGCGCCGCCGCCTCGACGGGTTCGACGGTCGCCCCGTGGCTGACACCGCGGCGCGGGTGCTCGCGGCCGGGCTGGCCGTCGCCGGCGTGTCGTGGCTCGTGGCTCGGGGCCTGGGCTGGGAGACGACGGGACGCGCCGTCGTCACGACCGCGGCCGGCATGGGCGCCGGCGGTGCCCTCTATATCGCCGGGATGGTCGCGCTCCGGGTCCCCGAGCTGGCGACCCTGCGGACCCTCGTCCCTGGTAGGCCGCGGTCCCGCATGTAACGATGCTTTCCGGCACCGGGTCCTATCCGGGGCCGGAGGGGGTGCCGTGAGCGTTCGAGTCGTCACGGACAGCGCGTGTGACCTGCCGGATGAGCTCGTGGGCGAGCTGGGCATCGAGATCGTCCCGCTCACGATCCGCTTCGGTGACGAGGAGCTCGTCGACCGGCGCGAGCTCACCACCGACGAGTTCTGGCGCCGCCTCGCCGCGTCACCGGTGCTGCCGGAGACATCGGCGCCGTCGGCGGGGGCGTTCGAGGAGACGTTCCGCAAGGTCGCGGGAGAGACCGGCACGAGCGGGATCGTGTGCATCAACCTCTCGTCGAAGCTGTCGGCCACCATGCAGGCGGCGCAGGTCGCCGCCAAAGCGGTCGCGGACGACTGCCCGGTCGAGGTCGTCGACTCGCTCCACGTGTCGATGGGGCTCGGGAACCTGTGCCTGCTCGCGGCGCGCCGCGCCGCCGAAGGCGACTCGCTCTCGTCGATCGTCGCGAACGTTCTCGACCACCGCGACCGCACCAAGCTCTACGGCACGCTCGACACGCTCGAGTTCCTCAAGAAGGGCGGCCGGATCGGCAACGCCCGCGCCCTGCTCGGCTCGATGCTGGCGATCAAGCCGGTGGTCGAGGTTCGCGACGGGGTCGTCGAGGAGGCGGGCAAGGTCCGCACCCGCTCCAAGGCGCTGCGGCTGCTCGTCGACCACGTGAAGGAGGGCCCGGTGGAGAACCTCGCCGTCCTTCATGGCAAAGCTCCCGACCTCGATCAGCTGCTCGACATGCTCGACCCGATCGTGCCCCGCGACCAGATCGTCATCGGGCACATCGGACCGGTCATCGGCACCCACGCCGGCCCCCGGGTCATCGGCGTGACCTTCCACGCGCCCTAATCCTGGTCGCGCTCGCTGCGGCGCCGGGATACCCGGCGC
>JBOGFI010000239.1:0-1620 GCA_050743365.1 Acidimicrobiia bacterium
GCACGCGGCCGAGCCACGCCGTTCCCGCCGCGGTCACCGCGGCAGCGCCGAGCACGCCCAGAAAGGCGCGCCTACCCCGCAGGCGGACGCCGAGGCGCGACCCCCGCTCGTCTAGGCCCTCGGAACCGGCCCCGTTCGGGAGCACACGCAGCAGCCCCACGAACGTCCCGATCCCGGCCTCGACCCCCAGGACCGCCGACGCCAGCCCCAGCAGGCCCGACGCCTGCGGGTCGCGGGCGCCTGCCACGACACCTACGAGCCCGAACCCCGCGCACCCCACGATGAACAGCCAACGCCGGCGCGCCGCCGCGGCACCCAACGCGGCGCCAGCGAGCAGCGACACCGCGACGATCCCCGTCAGGAGCACGCCTTTGGTGCGGGTCCCGAAGCCGGCGATGCCCGACTCGACGACCGAACGCGGGGCGCGGTCGATGACGAGGTCCGCGACCGCGGCCACCAACGGCGGCACGCGCCGGTTCACGCCCGACGCCAATTCGGTGATGCCCAGCGCGACGGCCGCACCGACGAGACCGGCGAGCGCGGCAGCGGGCCGGCCCGGCCGGTCTCGTAGGGTGACCTCGTCGGTGTCCTGACGGTGCGTGCGCACGAGCTACTACACGCTATCGTTGCTCGCTCTCTTGGCTGAGGAAGGTGGCGGCATGCGCAAACGGCGGCTCATCATCGGCGGGCTCCTCGCCGCAACGGGCGCAGCGGGCACGGGCCTGTTTCGCGTCGTCCGGGCACTTCCCCTCGTGAACGACGCTCTCGCGAACGACGGCGGCGGCGGCATCAAAGACGAGAAGAAGGACATGAAGAAGAAGGGGAACGGGCCGCGCACCCAACGCAAGAAGGCGAAGAAAGGCAAGTCGTGACCGTTCCCGTCGGGGAGGTTGCCGGCCCCCGACCTGTGACGGAGGTAGACGGGCCGGCTCCTGTTCTCGAGCGATCCGCCCCCGTCCCGCGGCGCCAACGCGTGACGGCACGGCGTGTCCTGATTCTGCTGCTGGCGCTGGGCCTCGGCGCGCTCGGTGTGCTCGCGGTGTTGCACGTCCGCGCCAGTCGAAGGCGACGGGGCGCGCAGGCCGCGATCGCAACCGTCCTCGATCCCCGTCCGCGGCTGCTGCGCGCCGTGCTCAGCGCCATCGACCTGCGCCGCCGTCCGCCACGCGTGGTCGAGCGCGACCGTGACGGACTCACCGGTGCCCTCCGCGCGCTCCGACGACCGCCGGCGCCCCGCGTGCTCCCGTACGTGACAATAAAGCGCACCAACCCGCGTGTCGGCGACACGTTCGGGCACTGGTGGGTCGAGATCGACAGCACCGAGAGCTATGGCTGGTGGCCCCATCGGTGCCCGATCCGCATCCGCGACTTCTTCTTCGGAGGGCACGGGACGCTGAATGGAATGGGCGGTTCGTGCAGCGGGGGCACGACGATGACCGACCCGCACCACCTCGAGCGCGCCGACCACTCGTTCCACCCGACCCTCGTCGTCCGCAAGAGCGACCGCCGCGTACGAGCCGACGTCCGGGCTTTCGCGGGGCGCTTCACCGGCGCGTGGCGCTGGTCGACCAAGCCGACGAGCGACGAGTGCCGCTCGTTCCAGTTACGGCTCCTCGAGGC
>JBOGFI010000240.1:0-15989 GCA_050743365.1 Acidimicrobiia bacterium
GAACGGCACTCACCGGTCGGGTGGGGACTGGTCCGGGTCTGCGGCAACAGGCCCGGGGTCCGCTGGTCACCCTCCCGGCAAGTGCGTGCCACCCCTTGACCGTTGAGAGCGAAGGGATGGCCATGACCATCGTAGAGAAGCAACGTCCCGTCATTGGTGGTGTCGACACCCACCTGCAGGTTCATGTCGCTGCTGTCGTCGATGAGGTCGGTGGTGTGCTGGGTGTCGAGTCGTTCCCGACGACCGAGGTCGGCTACGCGCGGCTGGTCGGGTGGCTGGGTTCGTTCGGGCCCGTGGGGCGTGTCGGGGTCGAAGGCACTGGTTCCTATGGCGCTGGCCTGGCGCGGCACCTCGCACGCGCCGCGCTCGACGTCGTCGCCACAATGGCTCTTCTTGGGCAGCGCTCGAACCGGGAGCCGGCGTGCTGGCTGCAGGCCGGCAATTCGAACGTTCCGATGGTCACCAACGGTCGAAGGTCTCGGAGTTGCCGATGAGCACCACCCCGCCGCCGAGACGGAGAGCGTCCACATCGAACGGCACTTCGCCGAAGTGGAGCACGTGGTCTGTGCGGTAAGACTCGACGGAGGTGAAAGCGCCGTTGACACGGAGGTGAAAGCGCTCGAGCCGGTGCTTGCTGGAGGCTCGCGTTCGTTGGCTTCTTCATGATCCCGTGTGTGTTCCAAAAACCCACATCAGGATGGGCGCGCCGCGAGCGGGCTGAGCGCAGGTTTCAGGGCAACCTGACAGGAGCTGCGGTTCGCTGCCCCCTCGGACCAGGGCATACACGCCGGGGTTCCGCGCTGCTCAACGCTCGGGGTGCAGGCTAAGAAGCGTCGTCAGCAGGCCCGGTCGCGGTCGGGGGCGCGCCCTCGGCAGGCTCCTCGCCGCCGGGGGTGACGACCAGCGTGGCCTCCATGCCCCCTTGGCGGTGGCCGGGGATGTCGCAGTAGATCGTGTATTCGCCCTCGCTGATCTTCACCTTGCGCTTGTCGCTCGGAGGGACGTTGAGTTGAAGCCGGCGAAGCGGGGCTCTTCGAACACGAGCGTATGGGTGCCGGTGCCCTGCACGTAGTCGATTTCGAGGATGCCTCCCGGCGTCTGATATTCCGACTGGTCGAACGCCAAACTCGCTCCCGGCTGTGCGACGACCCGCAGCGACGCGGTGGGCTTGCCGGCGGGTTCCTGGTAGCCGCCAGCCTCGCCCTCACCCTCGCCTTCGCTCGGCCCGAGCGTGATGAGCCCGGCCGAGACCACCAGCACCAGGAGTCCGGCGACGGTGAGCGTCAGCGTGGAGGACCGCAGCCGGGGGCTGGCCGAGATGGCGGCGGCGCCGACGAGGATCGCGACGGTCACGACGATGCCCGTAACAACGGAGGCGGCGCCGGCGCCGGCGAGAAACACGCGCGAGATGTTCAGCACGTACAGGGCGATTGCCGCCATCGCCCCGAGCGGCAGGAGCAGCGGGACCCACAGCCGATCCCGGAGCGGGTCGGGCGGGGCCTCGGCGGGGCCCGCGTCGGCGTCGAGGCCCGCGAACTCCTCGTCGATCGTGTCGGTGTCGTCGGCCATGAGGCCCCCATCCGAGCAGCCAGCAAACAGCCATCCTTCGACCCCTGACGTAGCCGGCTCGCTGACACCAAGTCCAACCGGCTCTGTGACCCGGCGTTAGGAGACGCGTGACAGTGCTCTCGCGGAGAAGCGCAGCCCGTAGTCGCCGGGTTCCGCCCAGACGTCCTCGAAGCCGGCTGTTCTGAGGCGGGCGTCGAGCGCGGCGGCGTCGAGAGCAACGAAGACGTCGTCGGCGTGGAACTGCCTGGTGGGCAGGCCTTGGGATTCGGCTTACGACCCCGTCGAATCGGCGACTTCCGGCCGCACCACGAGCCACGGTGGTCGGACCGTTTGAGCCCGACACCATCGATGAGGACATACCCACGGGCGTCCGACCCGGGCGCGAATGTGCAGAGTTCACCGTGGGGTAGCCGACAGCGTCGCGCCACCCGAGTGCTAACAAGGGCGTTCGTGGGCTCGATTGCTGACGACATTCGCGACTGGATGGAGCAAGGTGGACGGCCGCTCGAAATGGAGGTCGCCGCAGCGTTCATGAAATCGACGCCCACCGTGGAGCAGGCGCCCTTCTACACGGACGCGGAGTCGGGGAAGCCACGCGAGATCGACGTCGTGGCGCTCTACTCCGGAGACGCGCGCCCGTATGTCGTCTCTGTGGAGGTGGAGTGCAAGGCCAAAGCCGAGCCCTTCATCGTGCTGTTGCCGAGCCAGTACGACACAATGCAGTACCGCTGCCTGTCGCGACACGCTCGCAGCGTTATGCCGGACATGCGGCACGACATCGCCGCCATCGACCTCAACGGCACAGCGCTGTTCGACCCATCGGTCTCGGTTGGCCACTCCATCCTCACGAAGGCGAGGTCCAACGAGGACCGACCTGACAAGGGCTGGTCGGCGGCGATGGTGGCGGCGAAGGCAGCGCACTGGTTCGCTACGCGGTTCGACGACACGGAGCACACCGAATGCCACATCGCCTTCCCCGTCGTCGTTACCGACGCGGTGCTCGCGACTGCTGAACTAGTCGGCGGGCAGACCCAGGTCGCCGAGGTCGACCACTCGCGGTTCGTCTTGAAGTGGCCGATGGGCGATACCCCAGCAGTCATCGTGGACGTTGTGCGCGCGAGCGCTCTTCCCGGGTTCGTGAACGGATGCGCCAAGGCGGCACAGGTGCTGCTGGCGCATGTGCAGAAGGTGTCGGGCGCTGGTTAGCGACGCCGCCGCCGGACGGGTGACGGTAGCCGGCGATACAGGACCAGGGCGTCGTTCTGTCGCTGCTTGCCCGATGGCGCAGCGAGCGCATCACGGGTATTAGGTCGCGCTCGCGAGAAGGAGCACGGAGAAGACCTCACCGCGCACGCCTATCATCGAGCGGCGATCTACGGATGCCTCGAACGGGCACCGGCCCGATACTGATTGCCAACGACGTTCCAGTCCCGCTGTGCTCCTCGGGCGCCGTACGGTTGGACCGTGGCCTCGCGCGACGCTGTCCTGCGGCACTACGACGGCGTCGCCAGTGGCTATGAGGCGCGCAACCGGGTCATCGAGAGCCGCCTACTTGCCGCCCACCGGGCGTGGCTTGGTGGTGAGGCGTCAGGACGCACGCTTGAGCTCGGCGTCGGTACGGGACTCAACGTCGCGCACTATCGGGATGCGCAGGTCGTCGGCATCGACCTGAGCGCGGCGATGCTTGCTCAGGCGCGCCCGAAGACACCGGTGTTGCTGGCGCTAGCTGATGCCGGCGACCTGCCCTTCCCCCGAGCGGTGTTCGACACCGTCACTGCCACCCTCGTGCTGTCCGCAGTACCCGACCCTCATCAGGTCATCCGCGAGGCGCACCGCGTTCTCCGCCCTCGTGGAAGGTTGCTCGCCATCGAGAAGACCCGCTCCAGCGCGCTGGCCGTACGTCTGCTCCAGCAGGCGCTCGAGCCGATCTGGCGTCGGATGCAGGGCGGTGACCGTCTGGGTGGCGATCTCGTCGCCGCCCTTGACGAAGCCGCCTTCGACGCGCGCATCGACGGCTGGTTCGCGGCTGGCTTCATGGCTCGCATCGACGCACGAAGGCTGGACTGATCGGATCCTCGGCGCGTCTCAGGGCCAGCGTCGCAGCGGGGTTCGCTCGGGCTCCGCGGTTGTGTGTCACAGACCGGTGCCGATCGGTGTCTTACTAGGTGCGGGTGGTGGTTGGTAAGGCAGGCTTGAGACGTGGTCGACGACGGGGTCGTGGGGCGGCGGGACGAGGAGCTGTTTGCCGAGTTGTACCCGTCGTTGCGGCGTCTTGCGGCGGTCGTACGTCCGCTCGAGGAGGATCCCGATGATCTCGTGCAGGAGGCGCTTGCTCGGGCGCTCGCTATTCGGCCGCTGTCAGCGTTCGACGACCCCTGTGCGTATCTGCGGACCGCGATCGTGCGGCTGGCGTCGAATCATCGACGGCGGCTGGGACGTCACCGGCGAGCGTTGTCGCGCGCGGGTTTGCCCGCTGACGCGAGCCAGGCGAATTACCCCTCGGACCTCGATGACTTGCGCCGCCTCGGGGTTCGTGACCGGGCCGTGCTGTACCTGTCGTTGGTGGAGGGCTACTCGTACCGGGAGATCGCGGGGGTTCTCGGCTGTGGCGAGCAGGCAGCTCGAGCCCGTGCCTCGCGGGCGCTTCGGCGCCTGAGGAGCGACCTGCGGGAGGAGATCCGAGATGGGTGAGCTCAAGGAACGGCTCGAGGCGATGGCCCATGAGGGTGAGCCGCTCGGGTCCGCCGAGGTCATGGCAAGGGCACGCCGGTCGCTTGAGGGCAAGCGCAGCGCTGGACTGGCCCGGCAGCTGCGCGGGCGGCGTGTCCTGGTCCCGCTGGTCGTCGCCGCGGCGCTGGCTGTCGCCGCGGGGGGCGCCGTCATGATCACGAGGGGCTCAGGCGACGACGAGCCCCGGGTTGTCGCGAGCGACGGCGCCGGTGAGCAGCACCGACGGTCTGGCAATGACAGTGGCGCGCCGGTATTTCTTGTTCCCCGGACCGTCCCAGAAGGCTTTGGGCTGCTGCGAGTCTCCGGCGGCGATCAGCCCGGTCTGACCGGGAGTCGCAGTGGTTCCCCGGAGTGGGATCGAAGCCAACGCTGGGTGCGCTTCGACGCCGCCCATGAGCGGCCCGTCGAGGTCCTTACCATCCAATGGGGTCCGGGCACGTCCGGGCTCAACTCGGATCCCGCCGGGAGCCAGCCTCCCGATGGAGGCCAGGGTTCTGACGATCCACTCGGGGCATTCCGCTCCGAGTCAGCCCCGGTGACCGTACGCGGCCATGAGGGCCTGTACTCGCAGCAGAACGGCTGGCTTGCGTGGGAGGAACCCGAGGGGCGAGTCGTCCTCGTCGGTGGAACCGTCGCACCCCCGAGCTTCGAGAACCCCGTGGTCACGCCTCTTGCACGCGAGCTTCTCGAGCGCGTCGCGGAGGCACTCGAGGCGCGTGGTGACGGCGGTTTCGACTTGGTAGCGCCGCCCGAGGGCTTCGAGCTGGTTGCCGAATGGCCCGGCTTCGGCTCCGAGGGAACGAACCCCCGCACGCTCGTTTATCAGAGTTCCGACGGGCGAGGCTTTCAGCTTCACATCGTCGATGACACCGAACAGCCGCCGGGCATCAACCTGTACTCCTCCGACGCGCGGCTGGTCGAGGTACGTGGCCAAGATGCTGTGGTGACACCGTTCTTGTTCAGCCCACCCGGCGTGTTCGATCAACAGACCCTGTTCCTCATGGGCGCCGACCTCTTCGTGCAGTGGCTGGAGCCCGGCAGCGTCCGGGTCACGGTGAGCGGGGTGGGCCTGGACGAGTCCGAGATCCTGGCCATCGCCCGCAACCTCGAAGCGGTCGACGCGCAGGCCTGGCTGAATCTCCAGAGCCAGGCGGGCAGCGATCCTCCCCCCACCCCGGCCTCGACGATTCCTGAACCGACCGGCGCGCCCCCCGACAACGAGGACGCGGCGCGCGACGCCATCATTCGGGCGTTCACCGTCTGGGGTGCCCTCGGTACGGTGGAGGAAGCCGAAGCCAACTTCGACCTCATCGACGACCCCCACGGCCTCCGCCAGGCAATTGAACAGGCGGTGCAGAACTACCCCTATGAGGTCTCCCATGACACCTACCAGGTCAACGAAGTTCGCTTCCTCAACGCCACCGAAGCTGTGGTCGTCTACGACATCCTCATAGACGGAACTCCCCGGTTTCCCGGGCGAATCGGTCGCGCCGTACTGATCGACGGCACATGGAAGATCACACGCGAGACCGCCTGCAACGACCTGTCACTTCCCGGAGCCCGCTGTCCGCCGTAGCCGGTCGCGCAGCTGGGACACCGATCGGCAGGTAGGTGCTTGTTGCCCTGGCGCGGGAGGGCCCGTGATCGCGACTGGGGCTAGGGTGCCGATGTCGCGCGGAAGGGAGCGTGGTGGCCGGGGGGACGCGCCAGCACCAGGTGCTCGGGGCGTTGATCGCGGCTGGTGTGCTCGGGGTGGGGACGGTCGCGTTCGTGCTCGGCGACGACGAGGGCACCGCCCCCGTCGATGCCGGCGGCGACACGGCTCCGGTCACGACCACTCTGGACACGGTGCGGGAGGGGGTCACGGTCGACCCGCCGCCGCTCTTGCCGCCCGGGCTGTCGAGCGGATGCGGGGATGGCCCATCCTCCTCGGAGCGCGTCGCCGCCTTGGAGGGGGCGGTCGGCTCGGGCGGCCTGGGCTGCGAGCCGCTGGAACGGCTCTTCCGCCGGGAGGCCGGCCCGGTGGTGATCCGCGCCTACAGGACGGGTGAGGCCAGGCGGGTGTCGGGCTGTGGCCCGGAGGGATCTTGCCCGCCACCGGAGTGTTTCCCGGTGGGCTACGTCTCGGCTGGCCTCTCGAGCGACGAGGCGGTGGGGTTGGCGACGGGACCGCTCTACGAGCGGGCACCTGAACCTGTCGTCGCGTCGCATGGGTTCTTCGGGGTGGGCGAGGGCGCGCCGGTGGCCTGGGCCGTCGTCCAGGTCGATCCCGGGGTCGCGAGCGTCCGGGCGCGCTTTGATGCCGGCGGCGACGACGAGATGCATCCCCAGGACGGGATCGCGGTGCTCGCCAGCTCGATTCGCCCCGACGACCGCGCCCCGCCCGAGCCAGGTGGCACCGTCGAGACCCTCGACGAGCACGGCGACGTGATCGAAACCGCCGACATTGCCCCCGGCCAGGGGGTCGAAGATCGGGTCTTCAGCAGCCCGGAGTGCGCGCCGAGGCCACCAGGGCTCCCCGAGCCCGACGGCCCGCCGCCGGCGGACGACGCCCAGGCCCGCGACGGCGTCATCGAGGGCCTTACCGTCGCGTACGCGGGCGCGAGCACTCCCGAGGAGCGGCTCTCGCGCATCGACGACCCCGAGGGTCTGGAGGGAGCGCGCCAGGAGGTGCTGGTGCACTTCCCCCTGGTACCCCTCGACCAGGTCAGCGTGCGGGTCGAGGAAGTCCGGTTCCTGAACCCGACCACGGCCGCAGTGCGGTACACGATCGTCCTCCCCGGCTACTCGATCCCCGAGTTCCCGAACCGGATCTGCCAGGCCATGCTGGTGGACGACACCTGGAAGGTCACCCGCGACACCGTCTGCCACGACCTCGCGCTGGGCGGCGTCACCTGCCCGCCCTAGGCACTTCGGGCGCGCCCTTATGTGACGACGTTGACGACAAGCAACGGGCGAACGCCGTCAGCTTCCGGCCGGGTGCGAACACCTATCCCATCCAGAGCCCCCAGCAGCCGGGCAGATGGGACTGAACCGCCCCGGGTTTCGACGGCGCTCGGCTCGTTGGCTCCTTCACTATCCGGTGGCGGTGAGCCAGAACCCATAATCCGACCGTGGGAGGATCACTGCGTGACGGTCCAGAAGCTGTCGGTCTCCTTCGCTCCCGAGCTCGCCGAGCTAATCCGTCAGGCGGCGGACGCCGAGGAGAAATCGGTGGCCGCGTGGCTGGCCGAAGCGGCCCGCCACAGGCTCAAGCTCGACGCGATGCGGGCTGCCCTCGAAGCGTTCGAGGCCGGGCACGGCCCGATCACGGACGAGAAGCGCGCATGGGCAAAGGCGCAATGGCCGGACTGACTTTCGATTCGGGAGCGCCGATCGCTGCCGAACGGGGTGAGCGTCGTTTCTGGTCCCTCTGGGCCGAGGCGTTCTGCCGTGAGACTCCCGCCGTGATTCCCGCGCCCGCGCTCGCGCAGGTATGGCGCGACCCGCCCGGCGCGCTGCTCGCACGCGTCGTGCGTTGCGCAGTCGTCGAACCGCTCGACAGCGCGCGAGCGAGGCTCACCGGCATCCTCTGCGGCCGAACGGGTTCGTCCGACGTCGTCGACGCCGCTGTGGTTGTGACCGCGGCGCAGCGCGGCGACCTCCGGCCCCTCGCCGCCGCGGTCGGGAACGTCGAGGTCCGGTCGCTCAGCACTTGAGGTAGCTCCGGCTGATGCACGACGGCCGGAAGCCGAGCGCGGCGTACATGTACTTCGGGCTGTCGTTGACGCGGGCCGAGATGGCGACCGGTCCCGCGCCGCGCTCGCGAGCGTCGGCGACCGAATGGGCGATGAGCGCGGTGGCAATGCCCCGGCGTCGGAACTCGGGCCGGGTGAACAGGTCCTCGACAATCCCCACGCCCTCAGGTCCCGGCCAGGACGAGAAGAACGCGGCGTCGGTGTCGTCCACCCGGGCAAGCCAGAAACGCAGGTCGGGCGCCTTGACCCGCTTCGCCGCCACCATCTGTTCCGTCACCCCGGGCCCCCATGGGTCGTGCTGACCCTTCGCAACTTCCTCCTCGTGGTCCAGCTGCCACAGCGCGGTCAGGGATCGCCAGTCTGCGTCCGACTCCACGAGCCGTAGGTCGCCGGGTGACGGCAACGCCCGCACCTCGCCCTCGAGCACCAGCTCGACGTGCGCGTGGGGTTCGTAGCCCTCGAGCACCAGGCGGGCCTCGAACGCCGGCGGAGTGTCGGGATCGATCATGACCTTGCGGTGGTGAAGCTGGGCGTAGACCTCGTCGGCCCGAGCAAGCACTCCGTCGATCTCGTCGTCGGCTTCCGCTCGCACCCAAGAGACGAGGTTGGCGTCGTGCACCTGCGGTGTGTCGGCGTTGCGGACGAAGCGCGCCGTCGGCTCCTCGACGACCGTGTTCCCGAGCTCGTTGTACGCGGCCCGAGCGTCGAAGACGCGACGCAGCAGATCGGCGTCGCTCACGCGGTCAGGAGCGACGGGTGGCGATGCTGATCAGGTCGGTGGCGCCGGTAGCTTCGGCGCGCTTCCCGACGCTGCGGGGCGTCACGTCGACGTCGGTGGCCCGGGCCCGCAACGCGCCCACGGTGCACTGCTCGCGGGGCCGGTGGGCGAAGGGATCGAAGCGAAAGTGGTGCATCGCGTTCTGGTGGGTGATGGCGTCGATCTCGTCGTCGGGGACGCCGGTGGCGTCGAACGCCGTCATGGCGAACTCGGGCGACGTCGGCCAGGTCGAGTCCGAATGTGGGTAGTCGCTCTCCCAGCAGATCGTCTCCACGCCGACGCGGTGTCGCTGCTCGAGCCCGGCGGTGTCGTCGATGAAGCAAGTCACGATGCGCTCGCGGAACACCTCGCTGGGGAGCTTCCCGCCGAAGTCCTGGCCCGTCCACGCGTGGTGCCTCGTGTAGATCCAGTCGACTCGCTCGTGGAAGTACGGGATCCACCCGATCCCGCCTTCCGACAGCGAGACCTTGAGCATCGGGAACTTGCGCAGCACCGGCGACCAGAGCAGGTCAGCGGCCGCCTGCACGATGTTCACCGGCTGGAGGCTGATGAGCACGTCGATGGGGGCGTCGTCGGCGGTGATCACCAGCTGTGACGACGAGCCGATGTGCAGGCACACGATCGTGCCCTCGTCGCAGCACGCGGCCCAGAACGGGTCCCAGTGGTCGGAGTGGAAGCTCGGGAGGCGGAGCTTGGCCGGGTTCTCGGAGAACGAGACCGCGTGGCACCCCTTCCCCGCCATCCGTCGGACCTCGGCGGCCATTGCGTCAGGGTCCCAGATCGGCGGCAGCGCCAGCGGGATGAAGCGGCCCCGGTGGGTGCCGCACCATTCGTCGACGTGCCAGTCGTTGTAGGCGCGCAGGATGGCCAGGGCGGCGTCCTTGTCCTTCGAGCGCGCGAAGAGCTGGCCGCAGAGGTTCGGGAACGACGGGAAGCACATCGAGCCGAGCACGCCGTTGACGTCCATGTCGCGCACCCGCTCGTGGATGTCGTAGCAGCCGTCGCGGATGTCGTCGAAGGAGGTGGGCTCCATCCCGTACTCCTCCGGCGGGCGTCCCGCGACCGCGTTGAGCCCGATGTTCGGGATCTCCCGGCCCTCGTAGACCCACACGTCGGTGCCATCGTCCTTGCGGACGAGGCGGGGCGCCACGTCGCGGTAGCGGCCGGGCAGGCGGCCCTCGAACAGGTGGGGCGGCTCCACCGCGTGGTCGTCGACGCTGACCATGATCATGTCGTCAAGGCGCACCCACACCCTCCTCTTGTCGGCGTGGAACGCGAGCGTCAGGATACCGGGGCCATGAGCGTGCCCACAGCCGCCACGACCCCGCCCGCAGTTCCGACCCGGCTCCTCGGGTTTCTCGCAGCCGGTGCCGCAGTGGCGGTCGCGCTCGGCGTGTACGGCAAAGCCCACGACCCGACGGCGGAGCAGCCCTACACGCTCTTCTTCTCGAACACGATCAACCTCAAGGTCTGGTTCGCCACCGTCGCGCTCGCGCTCGCGGGCGTCCAGGTGCTGCTCGCGGCCCGTCTCTACGGGAAGATCCACGTCCCGCGTACCGCGCCTCCCTGGCTCGGCGACGCTCACCGCCTCACCGGAACGCTCGCCTTCCTCGTCAGCCTGCCCGTCGCCTACCACTGCCTCTGGGCGCTCGGCTTCCAGTCGGGCGACACGCGCGTGCTCCTCCACTCGCTCTTCGGCTGCTTCTTCTACGGCGTGTTCACGATGAAGGTGCTCTCCGTGCGCTGGCACGGGCTCCCCGACTGGGTGCTGCCGCTCGTGGGCGGGGCGGTCTTCGCGGCGCTGACCGGCCTTTGGGTCTCGAGCAGCCTGTGGTTCATCACGTCCCGGCCCGGTGGGCCGCTCTTCTGACGTGTTGAAGCCCGTCGTCAACGCGGTCGAGGCCCTCGCCGTGCTGGCCGCGGCCGTCTTCGTCGTCATGCTGTTCGCCAACGAGCCGGGGAACGGCGGCGGTGGCGCGTCGCCCCCGGGCGCCGGGATCTTCTCCTCGAACTGCGCCCGGTGCCACGGGACCGACGGTGGCGGCGGGATCGGCCCCCAGCTGTCGGGTGGCCGGGTCGTCGACGAGTACCCCGACGCCGAAGACGAGATCGCGGTCGTCACCGACGGGAAGGGCAGCATGCCGTCGTTCGAGGGGCGCCTGTCGGGGGACGAGATCCGCCAAGTCGTGGAGTACACCCGAACGCTCTAATCTCCGCTCCCGATGCGCTCCAAGATCGGAGCGGTGGTGGTGATGTCGCTCGTCGTGCCGGCCGCCGCGTGCCGCGACGACGCCGGGGAGGCGCGATTGAGTAAGGAGCAGTGGATCGAGCGGGCCGACGAGATCTGCCGCGACGAGAACGCGTCGCTAGGCGAGCTGGAGGAGCCCGACGTCGGCCCGTTCGATCCCGACCTGACCGACGAGCAGCTTGCGGAACTCGCCGACTTCCTCGAGGCGTCGCTCCGGGTCGAGGCCCGGGTGACGGAGCGGCTCGACGACCTGGGCCTCCCCGACGAGGACGCCGGCGATATCGAGGACGTCCTGGAGCAGCGTAGGGGCGGGCGTACCGCGGTCGAGCTCGCGATCGACGCCGCCCGCCGGGGCGACGCCGAGGGCTTCGTGGTGGGCTACCGCGATGCCGTCGTCGACTACGACGGCGCCGCCCAGGGGGCGCGCCAGTTCGGGCTCGAGGACTGCGGCCAGGGCTGACCGATGGACCCCGCCGCGTCCCCGATCCTCGTCGGCCTGCTCTTCGACTTTCCCCAGGCCGACGGCGGTGCGGGCTTCGATGAGGCCGTGCGCCTCGGGCTCGACGAGGTCGCCGGCGCCGGCCGCATCGACCGGCCGGTCGAGCTCGTGCACCGCCATGCACGGGGTCTCCCGCTGGGGACCGAGCGCGAGGTGGTGCAGGCGTTCCGCGAGCTCGACGACGCCGGCGTGCTGCTGATCGTCGGCCCGTCGATCAGCGACAACGGGCTCATCGTCCGGCCGCTGGCTGACGCCGCCGGCCTGCCCTGCATCAACTACACCGGCGGCGAGCGGACCCGGGGCGAGTTCATGTTCCACTACCAGGTGGGCTCTCTCGAAGAGGAGCCGGCCGTGCTCGCCGGACGGCTCGCCCGGCGGGGGCTGCGACGCGCCGCCGTGATCCACGACCGCTCCCCGGTCGGGTCCCGCTACGCCGAATGCTTCGACGACGCCCGGGCCGGGCTCGGGCTGGAGACGACCGGCTCCGCCGCCGTCTCGCCGCTCTCGGAAGACGTCACCGGCGTGGTGGCCCGCCTGCGCGACGGCATGCCGGACGCGCTCGTGTACCTCGGCCTCGGCGTGTCGTCTCGCGCGGTCGCGTTGGCGCTGGCAGAGCTCGGGTGGTCGGTGCCGGTGGTGGCGAACTCGGCGCTGATGTTCGGGTACGCCCGCCCGGAGTGGCGGGACGGCTGGGCCGGCTGGGAGTACCTCGACGGCGTCGCCGACGACAACGAGCAGCGCCGGCGTCTGCGGGCGAGGTCGAAGCGGGCCGCCGCCGGTCCTCTCGGCTGCGCCGCCTACGACATGGGGCGGCTCGTGGGCGAGGCCGTCGCCCGTGCGCATCACCTCACGCGGGCGGGGCTCAAGGAAGGCCTCGAGCGGGTGAAGCAACTCCCGGCAACCTCGGGCCGGGAGGGCACGACGATGGGGTTCGGCACCTACGACCACGCCGCGCTGAAGGGCCGCTATCTGGTGCTGCGCGAGTGGCGCGACGGGCGGACGGTGCAGGTGGACGAGTAGCTCAGGACGCGTGCAGCGACCCCAGCACCGAGAGAACCTCTCCGTTCGGTGGGATCTGCCACTGCTGGGTGCCGACGGAGTCGTACCGGATGATGCCGTCACCGTCGACCACGAACAGGCCCGGCCGCTGCCCCAGCGACATCATCCGGCTGGTGACGTCGTAGGCATCGAAGGTCTCGTGGTCGGCGTCGATGGCGACCGGGTACGGGAGCGGGTGCGACTTCAGGTACGCCTCGGCCGCGCCGGCCCCTTCGGCCGAGATCGCGATGACCTCCGCCCCGAGGCCGGTGAAGCGCTCGTAGTCGTCGCGCAACTGCGCGAGGTGCCGCCGGCAGAACGGTCAGGCGAAGCCTCGCAGGAAGGCGAGCACCACCGGCCGGCCACGGTACGACGACAGCGTCACCGTGCCACCACCGGCGGCCGGCAGCGAGAAGTCGGGCGCGGACGAGCCGGTGGGTGCGGTGGTGCTCTGGGTGCTCATACCGCTTTGATCGTACGATGGATCGATGGCCACCGCGACGCCGTCCCCCACGCCGAACCCCGACGCGATGAAGTTCACGCTGGACGTCACCCTCCCCGAAGCCGTGAACTTCCCGGACGCCGCCGCCGCCGCCAATCACGCCTTCGCTCGTGACGTGTTCGCCGCCGGCGGGGTAGCGTCCCTCTTCGGCGTGAACGACTTCGTGACGATCACACGCGAGCCCGGCGCCGACTGGGACCCCATCGTGGCCGCCGTCCGGCAGGCCGCCGGCGACCACCTGTAGCCCAACCGCCCCCTACCCCTTGACGGGACGGCCATCAGTCGCAAGCGTGTGCGAGCCGGCGCGATCCGCCCGGCGCCGACAGCCGGATCGAAGGGGGGCCCACGTGGCCGACAGCGTGTACAAGGTCATCGAGCTGGTGGGAACGAGCACCGACTCGTTCGAGAACGCGGCGGCGACCGCCGTCAACCTGGCCGGCCAGTCTCTGCGCGACCTGCGAATCGCCGAGATCGACAAGCTCGACATGGTGCTCGAAGGCGGCAGGGTCACGGCGTACCGCGCCAAGGTGAAGGTGTCGTTCAAGTACGAGGGCGGCGGCTGAGCTGAGTCGCGGGGCGACGCTTCCGTCCGCCCGCCGTAGCTGTCCTACCCGGGTGCGACGATCCCTCCCGGACCGGGGCACGCCCGGGTAGGATGAATCACACGCTTGTAATTCGGGCGGACGGGAGGGACATGAACGACGACCTGGCACCGAGTATCAGGTTCGAGCCCTGCGCTGGCTTCCGCCTCTACCGCGATTCGGTCGGGCACGACCAGACCTGGGCGGTCTGCCTGGCCTGCGGCTGGCCCGAGGACGACCACGACGGCCCGGACGACGAGGCCGCGGTGGCGTCCGTGGCCGAGCTACGGGTCAGCCGCACCGTCCTCCGCCGCGCCTCCTAGCTCCCGAACGGGAGGCTGAGCCGTCAGGCTGACTTGCGAGACCGGGTCGCCTTCTTCTTCGCCGGCTTCTTGGTGGCCGCCTTCTTTGCCGGTTTGCCCCCGGCCGACGCCGCCTCGCCGCCGCGGCCTGCGCGGGCCAGGCTCGCCTCGAGCGCGGCCATGAGGTCGACGACCTTCGCCGGCTCCTCCACCAGGGGCTCGGCCACGATCTCCTCGCCCGCCGCCTTCTTCTCGATGAGCGCCATGAGCTGCTCGCGGTACTCGTCGTGGTACTTGTCGGGCTCGAAGTCGCCCGAGAGGGCCTCGACGAGCTGGCGGGCCATGTCGAGCTCCCGCTTCGTGGGCTCGACGTCGGCCTCGGGGAGCCCCTCGACCCGCTCCTCGGGGACGACCTCGTCGGCGTAGCGCATCGTCTCGACGCACAGCAGGCCGTCGAGGGGGCGTACCGCGACCAGGTGCTCCTTGCCCCGCATGACCAGCCGGCCGATCGCCACCTTCTGGAGCTCGGTCATGGCCTCGAGCAGCAGGCGGTACGGCTTGGCGGCGCCCTTGTCCGGGACCAGGTAGTACGGGTTCTCGAAGAAGATGGGGTCGATCTGGGCGAGGTCGACGAAGTCCTCGATCTCGATAGTGCGGCTTGCCTTGGGCGCGATCGCGTCGAGCTCCTCGGGCTCCACGAGGACGTACTGGCCCGGCGACACCTCGTAGCCCTTCACGATCTGCTCGTTGGGGACCTCATCGCCGGTGGCCTCGGCGATCCGCCGATAGCGGATCCGCGATCCGGTGCTCTCGTCGAGCTGGTGGAAGCGCACGTCCTTCGACCTCGTGGCGGTGACGAGCCGCACCGGCACCGTCACCAGTCCGAAGCCGATCGTCCCCGTCCAGATGGCATTGGGCACCCGGCCCACCTCCTTCACACCCGCCGGCCACTAGTTTCGCCGCTCGTGGCACCCCGGTGCACGCTCCCGGTCCCTCCGCCCGGCCGATGACGGAAGTGCGGATCGAGGGCCGCCGGCTGCGGCTGTCCAACCTCGACAAGGTCCTCTACCCCGAGGCCCGCTTCACGAAAGCCCAGGTCGTCGACTACTACGCCCGCATCGGGCCGGTGATGCTGGGGCACCTGGCGGGCCGGGCCGTCACCCTCGTGCGCTGGCCCGACGGGGTCGACGGGCCCTCGTTCTTCGAGAAGCGCTGCCCGCCGCACCGCCCCGAGTGGGTGCGGACCGCGAGGGTCGACGAGGACCTGACCCAGTGCGTGCTCGACGATCTCCCATCGCTGGTGTGGGTGGCCAACTTGGCTGCGCTCGAGCTGCACACCCTCCAGGCGCGGGCAGCCGACCCCGACCGCCCCACGTCGATGGTGTTCGACCTCGACCCCGGCGCTCCCGCCGACCTCGTCGACTGCTGCCGCGTAGGGCTCGAGCTGCGGGGCGTGCTGGAGGAGCTGGGGCTGGAGAGCGTGGTCAAGACCTCGGGTTCCAAGGGCCTGCACCTCGCCGTGCCGCTCAACACGCCGGTGAACGCGGGCGAGACCAAGGCCTTCGCCCGCGCGCTGGGTGGGCTCCTCGCCCAGCGCGACCCCCGGCGCGTCACGGTGCTGATGAAGAAGGAGCAGCGGGGCGGGAGGGTGTTCGTCGACTGGAGCCAGAACGATCGCCACAAGACCACGGTGTGCGCCTATTCGCTGCGCGCCCGGGCGCGTCCCACGGTGTCGATGCCGCTCACGTGGGACGAGGTCTCCGACGCCGTCGACGCCGGCGACGCCGAGGTGCTCGCCTTCGATGCCGCGGCCGCGCTCTCCCGGGTCGAGCACCTCGGCGACCTCTACGCCGCCAACCTCGAACGGGAGCAGGAGCTGCCGGAGCTAGGTTGAGCTGCACGTGAATCTGAAAGGCAAGGTCGCCATCGTGACCGGCGCCAGCCGCGGGGTGGGCGCGGCGGTGGCGGTGGCGCTCGCCGAGGCCGGCGCCGCCGTCGCCTGCGC
>JBOGFI010000241.1:0-1994 GCA_050743365.1 Acidimicrobiia bacterium
GGGCGGCTCCGCCTCGATGCCCCGGCGCACTGGCGCCGGTCAGACCCTGTCGTTGGCGATGATGTCGGCGCAGGGCCCGCTGGTCGCGAGGGCGGGGTTGGCGAGCGAGAACAGGTTGCAGAGGGTCAGCGCCGAGACCTTCCACACCCTCTTGTCCTGCTCCTCGTCCCTGACGAAGACGGCGCCGCCGCCCTGATCAGGAAGGACCGGGTCGCCGCCGATCAGGAGGTCGAAGGTGACCTCCGCTGCCTTCTTGCTCTTGAACTTAATCTTGCCGACGTCGGGCTCCGTCAAGGCGGCCGCGGCCGCATTGGCCTCCGAGAGTTCGAGCGCGAGGGCAAGGAACTCGGGATCCTCACCGACCTCGGCGACGCAGGCCAGCTTCTGCTCGATGGTGTAGTTGAGTGCAGCACTCAGGAAGCAGGTGTAGGCCTCCTCGATGTTGGCCTTCGCCTTCTTCGGGCTCTTGGGCCTCTTGGGCTTGTCGTCGTCGCCGGCGGCGGCCGGCCCCGCGGCCAAGGCCGACGCGGCCAGACAGGCTGCGAGCAGGACGAACAGTCGACGCATGGCGACCCTCCCCTGGTGCCGCGCCCCCCTGACGCAGACGTCAGGAATATAACCCGGGCATCCCCGGGGGGGAAGAGCACCCCGGTCACCCGGGACTCCCGACGCCGACACCGCCGAAGAGGCCGGCGTGGGTCACGGCCGCGAGCGTGTCGAGCATCGCCTCGCGGGTCACGTCCACCTGCCGGGCCAGCACGTAGTAGTTGAACCGCTCGATCATCGCCACCAGCGCGAGCGCCGCGATCTGCGGGTCGACGCCGGCGGAGTCGACCCGCCCGATGTGCTTGCCGAGCGCGCGGGCGAACTCGGCCAGCACGTCGGTGCCGAGGCGACCGAACTCGCTGCCGCCGATCTCGGCCTCCGTCCATGCCCGGATCACCGGCCCGTAGTGCTCGTACAGCTCGGCGAAGCGCTCGAGCCACGACCGGAGCTCGCGGTACCCCGAATCGTCGGGCCCGATGGGCGGCAGCGCCTCGGCCAGGCCCACCATCTCTTGCGCGACCTCGGTTGCGAGCGCGCGGAAGAGGTCGTCCTTGTTGGCGAAGTACAGGTAGAAGGTCCCGTGGGAGGTCTTGGCGACCTTCACGATGTCGTCGACTCGAGCGGCGTGATAGCCGCGTTCGGCGAACACGTCGGCGCCGGCGTCGAGGAGCTTTCGCATGGTCCGCTGTCCGCGGGCCCGCAGCTCGCGCCCCTGCGTCGGGCCGCCGGCACCGTCCGTCGTCGCCTTGCCGCGGGTGGATGCCCGCTTGCCGGTCGCGCGCTTGCCGGTCGCGCGCTTGCCGGTCGCGCGCTTGGAGGAGGAGGCGCGGCCGCCGCGGGACGCGCCGCTCCACCGGGCCATTGCCCGAGGGTATGCGTAGTTGACGCTCGTGTCACGTTTCGCGACGAGCGCGGATACGCTCACGCCATGAGCGACGCTGCCAGCTTCGAGGACCTGTCGGTCGGCGACGAAGCGCCGCCTCTCGTCGTCGAGAACCTGACCCGGACGCACTTCGTCCGCTACGCAGGGGCATCGGGCGACTTCAACCCGATGCACCACGACGACACCGTGGCGACGTCGGTGGGCAACCCGTCGGTGTTCGGGCACGGGATGCTGACCGCCGGCTACATGGCCCGCGTGGTCAAGGATTGGCTCGGGCCCGAGGCCCTGCGTCGGTACCAGGTGCGTTTCTCGAAGCAGGTGTGGCCGGGCGAGACGCTCACCTGTACCGCGACCATCACCGGACTGCGCGACGACGACGGCGAGAGCGTCGCCGATCTCGAGCTCGCGGTTGCGAACGGTGATGGGGAGTCAAAGCTGACGGGTAGCGCGACCGCCATCGTGCCGAAGCGAGGCTGATCCGGATGGGACTTCTCGACGGCCGAGTTGCGGTCGTGACGGGGTCGGGACGGGGGATCGGCCGCGAGTTCGCGCTCTGCATGGCGCG
>JBOGFI010000242.1:0-36375 GCA_050743365.1 Acidimicrobiia bacterium
CCTCCCCGGCCCCGGCACCGGCTACGAGGCGCGCGCCGGGGCGGGCGCGGCGGCCCTGGTGCTGGTGTCCGACGGCGGCTCGGCCTCGCTCACCGCGCGGGTCACCCGCACCCGCCCCGTCCTCGACCGCTACCGCGGCGACGGCGAGCCGGTGATCCGCGACCTCTACGACAGTCGCCTGTTCCGCGAGGAGATCTTCGTGCCGATCGTGCAGGAGGTCGGCGAGCAGCTCGCCGCCCTCGACGTGCGGGCGTGGTCGCTTCCCGACCCCGACGGCCGCCTCGGCGCGGTGGTGGCGAAGAAGCTCGGCGCGGGCACACCGGCTTCGGCCTCCGTGTACGCGGCGCTGGGCGACACCGGGACGGCAGCACCCCTACTCGGCTGCCTCGGCGCGCTCGACGCCGCCGGCACCATCGCGCTGATCGGCTTCGGCGGCGGGCGCGCCACCGGGGTGACGATCTCGGCCGACGGGCCGGTGCACGGCGCCGCCGGGGTGGCCGACGTGGTCGCCTCGGGCCGGGTCGTGCCGTACGTCGAGGCGCTGCGCGCCCGCGGGCAGCTCGCGGCGGCCGGCGAGACGATCCCGATGGGCGTGCCCCCCGAAAGCGCGTCCTTCGTGCGCGGCGCCGACGAGATGCTCGGCCTCCTCGGCGCGCGCTGCGTCGACTGCGGGACGATCAACACCCCGCCTTCGATCCACCCGCACTGCATCAGCTGTGGCAGCACCAAGTTCGAGCTGGTGCCTTTGGCGCGCGCCGGCGTGGTGCACACGTTCGTCGTGAACCAGACGATGCCGGCGCCGTTCGTCGCGCCCTTGCCGCTCGCCGTGATCGACCTTGCCGACGGGGCGCGCCTCATGCTGCAGGTCGTGGGCGACGGCGCCGACCTCGAGATCGGCAGCCCGGTCGAGCTGGTGTTGCGGCGCTACGCGCACGAGCGGGGTGCGCCGGTCTACGGATACAAGGCGAAGGCCAAGACGGAGCAAGGACCAGGCAGATGAGCTGGAACCGGGTGGCGGTGGTGGGCGCCGGGCTGATCAAGTTCGGTGAGCTCTTCGAGCAGAGCTACGAGCAGATGGCGGCGGGCGCGTTCCAGGCCGCCGCCGGCAGCGTCGAACGCGGTTTCGAGCCGTCGCAGGTCGAGGCCGCGTTCGTGGCCACGCAGCGGGGCACGCTCTGGGGCCAGGAGGGCATCGGCGGCAACACCGTGCCGAGCGCCATCGGCCTCGCGGGCATCCCGTGCACCCGGATCGAGAACGCGTGCCCGTCGGGCTCCGACGCCTTCCGGATCGGCGCCATGGCGGTGGCCAGCGGCGTGCACGACGTGGTGCTCGTCATCGGCGTCGAGAAGATGCGCGACAAGTCGACCGAGGAGGGGCTGCTGTCTCGGGCAGCGGCGGGCCACCCCATCTTCACTCGGGGCGAGACGGCGCCGGTGCTCTTCGCCCCGTTCGCCACCCGCCACATGCACGAGTACGGCACGACGCGCGAGATGCTGGCGTCGGTGGCGGTTAAGAACCACCACAACGGCGCACGCGACCCGTTCGCCCACTTCCAGAACGAGATCACGGTCGAGGATGTCCTCCGGTCGCCACCGGTGTGCCACCCGCTGCACCTGCTCGACTGCTGCCCCCAGACCGACGGCGCCGCCGCCGTGCTCCTGGTGAACGCCGAGCGGGTGGGCGAGTTCACCGACCGGCCGGTCTACGTGGCCGGGTTCGGGGTGGCCACCGACCATCCCTACCTGCACGAGAAGACGACCTTCACGGGGCTGAAGGCGACGACCGCCGCTGCCGAGCGGGCCTACCGGATGGCCGGGGTCGAGCCGGCCCAGATCGACTGCGCCGAGGTGCACGACTGCTTCACGATCACCGAGATCCTCGACATCGAGGACCTCGGGTTCGTCGAGAAGGGCAAGGGCGGGGTCGCCTCCCTCGACGGCGAGACGTCGCTGCGGGGCCGCATCCCGGTGAACACGTCGGGTGGGCTGCTCGCCAAGGGCCACCCCATCGGGGCGACCGGCGTGGCCCAGCTCACCGAGTGCTGGTGGCAGCTTCGGGGCGAGGCCGGCGAGCGCCAGGTCGAGACACCCAACGGCTACGCGCTCCAGCACAACGTGGGGGGCCGCGGCTCGGGCGTCTCGGTGGTCAACATCCTGACGACCAACCCCGCCTAGCCGCGACCTGACCATGATCCGGGTCGAGACCGGCGCCGACCCCACCGTGCGCGCCCTGCTCGACCTCGAGGCCGCGTACCAGTCGCTGGCGACGACCCCGGACGACCTCGTGGAAGGCATGGCCGCGTTCAAGGAGCGCCGCGACGCCCGCTTCACCGGGCGCTGAGTGGACAGGGAACGTCGGTGACGACGCTGTCGCTTTGCGATCGCGTCGTCCAGATCATGTCCTGTCTCACCATCAGGACGCGCCTCGGAAGGCAACGTAGTAATAGGTCGTCCCATTGGTATTCACGGTCGAGCTGGTGCCCACCTGGAAGCCATCTGTCAGGAGCGCCTTAATACCTGTGGTGAAATTCGCCCTAGCCATGAACTCTTGGGAGCTGGTCCCAGAGATCGAGGCCGGTCGATGCACGCCCCGTGTCGCACCATTGGCCCTGTTGATGACGTATTCGGGCTGGAAGCCAACGCCGGTTACATTCATGTTGTCGACGCCGTTACCGGTGTAGGAGTTCGCAGTCATCCTTCCGGAGACCGCGTTCCAGGCGACGTAGTAGTACGTGGTGCCGCTCGTGTTGACCCGAGAGCTGTCTCCAACCGAGAAGCCGTCGGCATCGAGGGAGGTGATCCTATTCGTGGCTCCTGCATCCCCATCGAAGAAGAATGTCGTGCTCATCGGCGCAGAGCGCTGCACGGCTTCGCTTGCGGCAGCCGAGAGCACGATCACATACTCCGGCGAGAAGCCAAGACTTGTAAGTGACTGGCTTGTCCCGTTCCCGGTGTACGAGCCAATCTTCAGCTCGCCTGCGAACGTCTTGAATGCGCTCCAGTAGTAGGTGATGCCACTGGCGTTGACTGTTGCGTTCGTCCCGAGCGTGAATCCGTCGGCATCGAGCGACTGGATCTGGTTAGCGCCAGGAGCAGTCGGGCCGACGAGTGCCTTGGCGCTGTCGCCGGTCATGGTGGACGTCTTCATGACGGTCACCTGGGTGGTATCGCCCTTGATGATCACGACATCCGGTTGAAAGCCAATGGCGGTGATCTGCCGGTTGTCGGCTCCGTTTCCCGCGTAGCTGCCGGTGGCAAGGCGCATACCACTCCCAGCGAACGAGGCAGCCGTACTGAAGGTGTTCCCGTCTACCGGAGCCGCGTCGACGAAGAGCGCAAGCGGAGCGGGTGTCGCGTACCACGCGACGAACAGCGCGATCACCAAGCCCATCCACAGCGCCAGCCGCGGTCTCCAGTCACGCGTGCGCATCGGCCACCCAGGAGATCCAGGGGACCGCCCACTGCCGCCACCCACTGGCCCAAATCTGCACGAGCGTCGCCGCGCACAGCAGTGCGGCCGGCAACACGATCAGGACTGCCCACCCGACTGGAGCGGAGATAAAGGCCACGAGGTACCCGAGCTGGGGTACATGGAACATCGCAACGGGGACCCGCTCGGGTAGTACGTAGCGCCCGGGATCGCGCGACCTGCTCGCGTCTCCCTTCGTCCGCACGGTGAGCCGTCCCCTGCTCTCGTGCTTCTCAACGACACGGTGGAGTACGGGGGCGCGCCCCGCACGCTCGATGAGAACCACGTCGCCGCGGTCGACCTTCGCGGACCGCACGCGCTGGGCGACGGCGAGGCTCCCTACGGGGTAGGCGCCGCCCATGCTGTCGCTGCGCACGATGAGCGGGGTGTAGCCGAACGCCCGCGGGGCCACGACCGCCGCCAGCGTCAGCGCCATCATGGCCAGGACGAGCACCACGAACGCGCCCCGGGCCCGCCGGAGTGCCGCCGCCCGCCGCTGTCGTCGCCTCGGGGCCCAGACCTCGGCGCGCGACAAGACCCGGAAGGAGCCGCTTGCCCGAAGATCGGGAGCAATCGACGTCGTCACGCCAGGCCCGATCGATCGACGCCGGTCACCGGTGGCGGGGGCGACCAGGTGCGCACGAGCACGCCCGCCGTCAGCACGGCTGCCGGGAGCACGACGAACAGCGCCCAACCCAGCGGCGTCGAGATCAACGCGACGAGGTAGCCCAGGTACGGGATACGCGTGGTTGCGACGGGCACGCGATCGGGGAGGACGTAGCGGCCGGGATCCCGGGACCGGTTGGCGTCCCCCCTCGTGCGCACGATGACCCGCCCCTGGGATTCGTCCGTCGAGACGATCCGGTGCAGCAGCGCCATGTCGCCCGAGTCGCGGCTCATACGGGCCAGCACGACGTCGCCCACCTCGACGTCGGCGGCATCGGCCGGCCGGCTGAAGGTCAGGCTTCCGACCGGATAGGCGTGGCCCATGCTGCCGGCCCGCACCACCAGCGCCCCGTAGCCGAGCGCCCGCCCGGCCACAATCGCGCCGAGTGCGGGGACCATCACCGACAGGAGGAGGATCACGAGCGCCCGCCCGGTGCGGACCAGTCCGGACCGACGCCACGCCGGCCTGTCGACGCCGACTGCCGGTGGACGGGGCGCGGGACGTGACCGCAGGCCCACCCTCAGCTCGGGTGCGAGGCTCGCCTCCACGTCTCCTCCGACCCGACGAGGGCTGCCCGTCGTCCGACGACGGCGGGCAGCCTCCCGTCAGCCTGCCTAGTTGTTGGCCGTCTGCTCGGCGTCGAACGTGAACGTGGCCGTGGTGGTCGCGTCCTGGAAAGCGTCGCCCGTCCTGGTGGGCAGGTTCACCCGGAAGCACAGGGTCTCGTTCGTGCTCGCGGCCAGGGTGCGGTCGCCGGCGTGCGCACCGGTGGTGTTGTCACCCACCAGCTTCCCGGCGGTGGAGTCCAAGTCACCCGTGTAGAGCTGGGTGCCGTCGAAGTCGTCGCATGGGGTCGCCGGCGTGGTCACGTCAATGGTCTTGACCGTCAGCACCAGCTGGTCCTTGAGCCCCTTGAGGTCGGCGTTGGTGGCCGACGACGAGATCGCGTACCGCAGCGCCAGGGTCCCGCCGTTCGTCACCACGATGTCGTCCGTCACGGTGTCCCCGGGTGCCATGTTGCTAAATGTCACCAGGGCCGAGGTCGGCGCGGTGCTGATGTCCACGGTGCCGGTCGTGAACGTGTTGCTGCCCACGGCCTGCGAATCCGTGAACAGCGCCAGCGTTCCGACGCTCACGAGTGCGGCGAACGCCAGCAGCACTACGACCGTCGCCGCCAGCTTCCGGGTCGTGCTCCGTTGCTTGCTCATCACTTCTCTGCCTCCTACCCAAACGCTGTCCCGTGGCGCCGGTATGGCACTGATCAAGAGATCGGGCAAATAGGAGTGGGGCTTAAGGGAAACCGGACCTCAAGCTCCCGCCGCCGCCCGCCGATGAGTGGGCCGGGGCACTGCGCCCGCTACTCTCTGACGCCGGCGTCAGTTCGCAGAAGCGGGGACATGGGCCTTTTCGACGGCAAGATCGCGATCGTCACCGGGGCGGGGCGCGGCATCGGGCGGGCCGAGGCGCTGCTCCTGGCCGCGGAGGGCGCCGCGGTCGTGGTGAACGACCTCGGCGGCGCGGCGACCGGCGAGGGCGAGGACGAGCGCCCCGCCCGGCAGGTCGTCGACGAGATCGAGGCCGCGGGCGGCAGGGCGGCGGCGAACTACGACAGCGTCTCGGACTGGGACGGCGCCCGGCAGCTCGTCGACCAGGCGGTCGAGGCGTTCGGCGGCCTCGATGTGCTCGTCAACAACGCCGGCATCCTGCGCGACAGGATGAGCTTCAACATGGACGAGGCCGAGTGGGATGCCGTCATCGACGTCCACCTCAAGGGCCATTTCTGCACCAGCCGCTTCGCCGCCGCCTACTGGCGGGCGCAGAGCAAGGAGCGCGGCGGCCCGGTCGACGCCAAGATGGTCAACACCGCCTCCGAGTCCGGCCTCTACGGCAACGCCGGGCAGGTCAACTACGCCTCGGCCAAGGCCGGGATCGCGGCGATGACGATCGTGATGGCACGGGAACTCGAGCGGATCGGCGTGCGGGTGAACGCGCTCGCTCCGCGCTGGTGCAGATCGTGCAGGGGTGGCGGCGAGGCCGGGCGCGCCGCCCTGTTCTCCAAGTCGGGGCCGGGCGTTCCCCCGCTCCTCTTCTCCGTCGAGGAGTAGGAGCGGCGTGAAGCTCGGCTGGGGCCCGGAGGAAGAGGCGTTCCGGGCCGAGCTGGCCGCCTTCCTCGACGAGCACGCGCCCCCGGAGGCGCTGGTGCAGCGCGACTTCGCCGCCGGGGATGACGTCGAAGGCGGCGAGCTCATCCCGGCGTGGGCGCGCAAGTGGCAGGCCATGCTCTTCGACCACGGATGGATGATCCCGGCGTACCCGCCCGCGCTGGGCGGGCGGAACTGCACACCCCTGCAGACGCTCGTGTACCTCGAGGAGATGGCGAGCCGGAACATCCCCCGGTCACTGCACTTCCCCGGGTATGCGATCGTCGCGCCGAGCCTGCTCGAGTTCGGCACCGCCGAGCAGCAGGAGCTGGCACCCGCCGCGATCCGCGGCGACACCGTGTGGTGCATCGGGATGAGCGAGCCCGACGCCGGCTCCGACCTCGCGGGGATCCAGACGCGCGCCGCCGTGCACGACGACCACTTCGCGATCAACGGGCAGAAGGTGTGGACGAGCTACGCCATGGTCGCCCAGAAGTGCTTCTGCTACGTGCGCACCGATCCCGACGCGCCCAAGCACAAGGGCATCAGCCTGCTGGTCGTCGAGATGGACACGCCGGGTATCGAGATCCGCCCGCTGCGACACATCACCGGCGCCGCGGGGTTCGCCGAGGTGTTCTTCACCGACGTGATCGTGCCGCGCGACGGGCTGGTGGGCGGCCTGAACGACGGCTGGCGCCTGACCCAGGGCTCGCTCGCCCACGAGCGCGCCGGGCTGTGGGTGGAGAGCGTCACGCGCCTCGAGCACACGGTCGCCGCCCTCATCGACCTGGCCCGCCGGCGGGGCTTGGCCGACGACCCGGTCGTACGCCGCCGCCTCGCCGAGGCGTACGAGAAGGCTGCCAGCCTGCGCTCGCTCGGCTACAAGGGCTTCGCCGGCTTCGCCCAGGGCAGCTCGGCGCCGGAGCACTCCTACATGAAGATGGCCACGTCGGAGCTGGCGAAGGCGTGCTTCGAGCTCGGCATGCAGCTCCAGGGCGCCTACGGCGTGGTCGCCGACCCGGAGCGCGGCGAGGAGCAGGGCCGCTGGGTGCGGAGCTTCTTCATGAGCTTCGCCAGCACGATCGCGGGCGGGAGCTCGGAGATCCAGCGCAACATCATCGCCCAGCGGGTCCTCGGATTGCCGAGAGGCTGACGGTGGACTTTGGGTTGTCACCTCACCAGGAGCTGCTGCGCGATACGGCGCGCACCTTGCTCGCGCGCGAGTGCCCGACGTCGCTGCTGCGGGCGCACATGAGCGACCCGTCCGCCGCTGACCCGCTGTGGGCGCACCTGCGCGAGTACGCCCCCCTCGGCGGCGGTCCGCTCACCGACCTGAACCTGTTCCTCGAGGAGACGGGCTACGTGGCCGCCCCGGGGCCCTTCTTCGCCACCACCGCCCTGTTCACGCCGCTGCTCGGCGCGCTCGGCCACGAGCTGCTCGGCTCCGTGCTGGACGGCGAGATCACCGGCACCGTGGCCATGGCCGGCGCCGACGGCGTGTGGACCATAAACGACGAGCCGGTCAAGACCTTCGTGCCCGAGGCCGACCGCGTCGACTGGGTCGCGGTGGTGTCACCGGGCCCGGCGGTAACCCTGCTGCGATCGCCCCCGGCCCGTCTACTCCGGACGATCGACACCACCCGCCGGCTGTTCGAGGTCGACAGCGCGGGCACCGCATCAGCCGGCGCAGTCGGCATCGACACCGCGCGGCTCGGCGACGTCCTCGAGCGGGCGACGGTCGCGCTCGCAGCCGAGATGGTAGGCACGGCCCGGCGTCTGTTCGAGATGACCCTCGTCTACGCCAAGGAACGCACCCAATTCGACGTGCCCATCGGCTCCTTCCAGGCGATCCAGCACAAGCTCGCCGACATGGCCCTCGATCTCGAGCGCGCCACCAGCGCCGTCCAGTACGCCGCCATGACGATCGACGCCGCCGACGACGACCGGCACCGGGCCACCCACGTCGCCAAAGCCGCCGCCGGCGGCGCTGCCACCCGGGCGGCCAAGGACGGGATCCAGATCCACGGCGGCATCGGCTACACGTGGGAGCACGACCTCCATCTCTTCATCCGCCGGGCGTACAGCGCCGAGCACTGGCTCGGCCCCGGCGCCTGGCACCACGACCGCCTCGCTGACCTGCTGATATAGGATATAACCTATGAGACCATACGTGTTATACTATGCGCATGGCAGCCCAGGACCGTCCCGCCCGCCAAACGCTGAGCCGCCTCCGGCCCGGTGCCGTCATCCGCGAGGCCCGTCACTTCGCCGGCCTCACCCAGGCCGAATTGGCAGCCCGGCTCGGCACCACGCAGTCGGCGGTCTCGAACTGGGAGCGTGGTCGCGAGGTCCCTCGAGTCGACACCCTCGGCCGGATCCTCCAGGCCTGCGGCTTCGAAGCCGACCTGGTCTTCCGCCGTCATGACGACGAGGATCGGAGTCAGATAGTCACTCATCTCGGTATGACGCCCTCGCAGAGGGCCCGCCACTTCCAGAGTGCCGTCGAGGCCTTCAGGCACGGTCGCCGGGCGAGGCCGGTCGCCCAGAATGCCTGACGATTTCGTCTTCGAGCCGGTGCAGATGGTCCGGATGCTGGTCGCGCATGAAGTCGACTTCGTTCTCATCGGGGGCTACGCAGCCGTCCTCTACGGGTCGGCCATGTTCACGACCGACGCGGACATCTGCCCCGATCCATCACTCGACAACCTGGCGCGACTGGCTGCCGCGCTCCGGGAGATGGACGCGCACATCCGCACGGACGCAGAACCGGAAGGGCTGCCGTTTGTGTGCGACGAGCATTTCCTTTCACAGATGAAGATGGTCAACCTCATGACACGCTACGGGGCCTTCGACATCTCATTCGCGCCTGCCGCCAGCAACGGCTACGAAGACCTGATCCGCGGCGCCGTCGACTACGACCTCGATGGGGTCCCGGTAAAGCTCGCCGCGCTGGGTGACATCATCCGGTCAAAGTCAGCCGCCAACCGTCCGAAGGACCAGCAGGCGCTACCCCACCTCTACGCCCTCCAGGACGAGGTCGAGAAGCGGCGTCAGGACTGACTACGCCGCGTCGAGCGTAAGGTCCAGTGAGGCCAGCCGGCGCACGAAGAGGCTGGCCAGGTGGTGCGGCGGCGCGGCATCGGGCGCGAGCGCGAACGACCGAGTACGCGCCAGCAACGTCTCGATGGCGACTCTGGCCTCGAGTCGCGCGAGCGGCGCACCGACGCAGTGGTGGATCCCCCACCCGAAGCCGACGTGAGCCTTGGGGTTGGGCCGCTCGAGCCACACCTCGTCGGGACGGTCGAAGGCGTCGGGGTCGCGGTTGGCCGCCCCCCACACCAGCATCAGGCGGGTACCGGCCGCGAGGTCGACGCCGGCCAGCTCGGAGTCGCGGGTGGTGACTCGGAAGTGGCCGCGGAACGGGGACTCCAGGCGCAGCACCTCCTCGACGAAGGCGGGAACGAGCCCGGGTTCGCCCCGTAGCCGGTCCTGGAGGTGCTCGACCATGCGCGCGGGGGTCGCCACCCCGCTGAGCAGCTCGATGCCCGCCTCCGACCACTGCTGCAAGCGGACCACGTCGTCCTCGGGGAGGCCGAGCAGGCAGCTGACCACCAGGATCGGGATCGGCCCCGCCACGGTGCCCATCCACTCGATCCGGCCGGCCGGGAGGGCGTCGTCGACTCGCCCAGCCACCAGGTCGTACAGCGCGGGCTCGAGGGCGGCGACGGCCCCGGTCGAGAACGTGCGGCTCACCATCCGCCGGTGCGCCGTGTGCGCGGGCGGATCGGCGGTGGCGAGCACATCGACGGCGGCGTTCTCGCCCGGGCTGCTCTCGACGAGCGTCGCCGAACCGCTCCCTCCTGTGTAGAGCAACGCGGTGAGGTTGCTCGAGAAGTCCTCCGGTCGGCCGACGACCTCCAGCACGTCGCGGTGGCGAGTCACGAGGTGCATGCCCGTCCCGGGAAGCTCGAACACCGGGGAATCGCGCCGCAGCCTCCCGTAGAGGTGGTACGGGTCCTCGAGGGCGGCGGGCGAGAAGAGGTCCATCGCGTGCGCCAATCACCCCCGCTCAGGCCCGTGGCGCCCCCGGGTCGTCCAACCATCGGTTGAGAGCGGCAGTACGGGCATTGCGGCATACGAGCACGTGCTCGACCGTCCGGCGCACCCGACGCTGCTGGCCCGCCGTTACCACCACCTGGCGCAGGAGGTAGTCGGCGGCCTTTCCGTGGTCCTCCTCGGCGTACGCATGCACTTTGAAGTTCTCGACCTCGATGCCATAGTGCTTGCGCATTCCCTCGTACATCTTGACCGCGTAGTTGGTGGACGCGGCGAAGCGCTCCCCGGCCCAGCCGAACGCGGCGAGGCCCTCCTCGTACGACCTGCGCATGTAATAGAGCGTGGTGAACACGGAGCCGATCGTCTCGGGCATGGCGCGGTACGAGAGAAGCTCGTCGTCGCTGATGTCGAGCTGCCGGGCCCACTCCACCTTCATGTCGACGTGGTTGCGGTCGCCGGCGAAGCCCATCTCGTCGGCGAGGTTCTGGGCCCAGTGGACGAAGTGCTCGCTGGTGCCGAGGTCGAGCGCGTCGACGTCGGGAGTGTTGGAGACGATCGAGCCGAACTCGCTCGTGTACCACTTGCCGAGGAAGTAGTACTCCTTGCACAGCCGCTTGAGCAGGTCCATCGACAGCGTCCCGTCGGCGACCCGCTCCCACACCAGGTTCTTCTCGGTCGCGATCTCCGCCTGGAGCGCCTCGAGGCCGGCCATGAACTCGTCGACGGAGAGGGCGGGCGCGTTCTCGGCGCCGCTCCCCCGTATGTCCCTGAACTCGCGGTGGTCGGCCATGTCGGCTCCTCTGTCTGCCCCGGCGGGACCGAGGGTAGGATATTCGGTGACGCCGGCGTCAGGTTCGCGGTGCGAGGGGGTCAGGTCGTGAACGTCGATCTCGGGCAGCTGGCGGGGCACCGGGGCCGCCTGGCCGAGCACCCCACGGTCGACCCGGTCACCGCCGAGGTCATCCGGGGCGCGATGGAAACGGTGTGCTTCGAGATGGCCACCTACGTCTCGCGGACGGCCACCACGCCCATCCTCAACCAGAGCAACGAGCGCAATGCCACCATCCTCGACGCCAAGGGGCGCTTGGCCGCGCTCTCGGTCGGCATCCCACAGTTCATGCTCACCTCGACCCTCCCGGTGCGTTTCGCGCTCGAGTTCTTCGGCACCGACGAGTTCCACGAGGGCGACGTGTTCGTGGGCAACGACCCGTACCACGGTGGGGGGCATCTGCCCGACTACAACGTCTTCGCGCCGATCTTCGCCCTCGATCCCGTCGCTGCCGACGGCGAGCGAGGTCGCCGCATGGTCCTCATCGCCAGCATCCAGTGCCACCACGGCGATACCGGCGGGGCGGTGCCGGGCGGCTACAACGTCACCGCCGGCGACATCTGGGGCGAGGGGGCGCGCTGGCCGGCGGTGAAGGTCATCGACCGCGGTGTCGAACGCCGCGACGTGCTGTACGCGATGCAGGCCAACAACCGCCTCCCCGACTACATCGGCGATCTCAGGGCGCAGATCGGCGCCGCCCAGTTGGCGGCCAAGCGGCTGGGCGAGATGCTCGACCGCTACGGAGCGGCGACCGTCGAGGAGGCGGTCGACTACATGATCGACTACGCCGCCAGACGCTTCCGGGAGGAGGTCGCCGCCTGGCCCGACGGCGTGTACGAGGGCGACGCCTACGTCGATCACGACCCGCTCGGCAACCCCGACATCCACCTGCACGTGAAGATCACCGTCGACGGCGACGACCTCACCATCGACTACACGGGGAGCGACACACGTCAGGAGATCCAGGCGTGGTCGACGTTCGGCAACACGCGTGGCTACACGATCGGGCAGATCGCCTCGATGATGGACCCCGAGATCCCGAAGAACGAGGGGTTCTTCGATCAGATCGAGCTGGTGGTGCCCAAGGGCTGCGTGCTGAACCCCCATGCCGACCGGCCGGTGAGCGCCGGCACCCACCACCCCGGCGCCGACGTGGGCGAGGTGATCGCGGTGGCGATGCAAGGTGTCCTGCCCGAGAAGGCGGTCCCCCAGACCTACAAGACCGGCATCCCGACGATCATCGTAGGCGTCGACCCGAGGACCGGTCAGAAGTTCACCGACCACTCGGCCGAGGTCTACGCGGGCTGGTGCAACGCCGCCAAGGGCATGGACGCCTGGGGCGCGCAGAACGCGTCGTTCGGCAACCTCTGGAAGGCGACCGCGGAGATCAACGAGAGCCTCTACCCGCATGTGCAGTGGTGTCGCGACTACCGGACGGACTCGGGTGGGGCGGGACAGTGGCGGGGCTTGTGCGGCAGCCACTACGAGAAGGAAGTGCTCGTCGACGCCAAGGTTTACACCTACGTCGTCGGCATGAAGTACCCGATGCCGGGCATTGCCGGCGGAGAGCCGGGCGAGCCCAACCTGATGGTGATCCGCTACGGGTCGGGCGACCCGTTCGTGGTGCAGCACACCGCCGACTGGGTGCCGATCGGGACCGGCGAGCGGATCATGTACGACTACGGCGGTGGCGGCGGCTGGGGTGACCCGCTGGACCGCGACCCCTCCGCAGTGCTCGACGACGTGCTCGACGAGTACGTGAGCGTCGAGCGCGCCGAGCGCGACTACGGCGTCGTGCTCACCGGCTCCCTCGAGGACCTCACACTCGACGTCGACCTGGACGCCACGGAGCGCCTGCGCTCGGAGCGTCGTTCGATGCGTGCGTAGATCGCGTATAGCGCGCTCTCTGAACGCATCAGCGGAGAAGGCATGGGCTACCGCGTAGGGATCGACGTCGGAGGCACGTTCACCGACCTGATTTGCGTGACGCCCGGTGGCGAGGTGGTGCTCGACAAGACGCCGACGACGCTCGACGACCAGTCGACGGGCGTGATGAACGGCCTCCAGCAGCTGGCCGAGCGGTTCGCTGTCCCGCTGCGCGAATTCTGCGACCAGCTCGACATCCTGGTCCACGGGACCACCACCGCCGACAACACGATGATCGAGATGAACGGCGCGGCCACCGGCCTGCTCGTCACCGAGGGGCACCGCGACGAGATCGAGATGCGCCGGGTCCACAAGGAGGAGATCTGGGACCCCTCCTACCCCGCGCCGCCGCCCATCGCCCGACGCCGGGCACGGATCCCGATCCCCGAGCGGATGAGCTTCCAGGGCGAGGTGCTCAGACCCCTCGACGAGGGTGCGGTGCGTCGCGGAGTCCAGCGGCTGCAGCAACTCGAGGTCCGTTCGATCGCGGTGATGTTCCTGTTCAGCTTCGTGAACCCGGCGCACGAGCGGCGGGCGGCCGAGATCATCCGGGAGGAGTTCCCCGACGTCGAGCACGTCTCGCTCTCGCACGAGGTGATGTCTCGGGGCCCCGAGTTCGAGCGCACGTCCACCACGCTCGTCAACGCCTACGTCGCCCCGCGCATCTCGTCGTACGTCGGCCACCTCCAGGAGAAGCTGCGGGCCGCGGGCTACGCCGGCCAGCTGCTGATCATGCAGTCGACCGGCGGCGTCATGCCGCCCGACTACGTGTCACGCCGGGCCGTCTCGCTCCTCGCGTCCGGCCCCACCGGCGGGGTCATGGGCGCCGCTTTGGCGGCCGGCAAGGCCGGGACCCCCGACTTCGTCTCGGTCGACATGGGCGGCACCAGCTTCGACGTCTGCCTCGTGCGCGGCGGGCAGCCCGAGATCAAGACCGACTGGAACTGGCGCTACCGCTACTACATCGGGCTGCCGATGGTCGACGTGCAGAGCGTCGGCGCGGGCGGCGGGTCGATCGCCCGGGTGCGGCAGGGCGCGCTGCTCGTCGGTCCCGACAGCGCGGGGGCGCAGCCGGGGCCGGTGTGCTACCGGCGCGGCGGCGACCGCCCCACCGTCACCGACGCCGACGCCGTCCTCGGGTACCTGCCGGTCGACGGGTTCGCCGGCGGGCGCATGACCCTCGACGTCGACGCCGCTCGTCGCGCCATCGAGCGCGACGTCGGCGGCCCCCTCGGCCTCGACGTCGTCGAGGCGGCGTGGGGCATCCACCGCATCGTCGACGCCAACATGGCCAACGCCACGCGTCGTGTGCTGGCGGGCCACGGAGCCGATGCCCGCGAGCTCGCCCTCATCGCATACGGCGGCAACGGCGCCGTGCACGCGTGGGCCCTCGCCGCCGAGCTCGGCATCGACCGGATCCTCGTGCCCAAGGCGGCGCCAGCGTTCTCCGCCCTCGGCGTGCTGGTGGCCGACTACGTCGTCGACCTCGTGCGCGCGTACGTCGTGCCGCTCTCTCAGGTCGACCTGGGCCGGGTCCACGCGCTGATGGGCGAGCTCACCGACGAGGTCCGCAAGGAGATGGACCCGACCGGGCTGTCGCCCGACCAGGTCGACCTCGGGCTCTTCGCCCAGATGTGCTACCCGGGCCAGAACTTCGACATGAGTGTGCCCGTGCCCGAGGGCACCCGCCTCGACGAGCCTGGCCTGCTCGACCTGGCCGAGCGCTTCCACGACCAGCACGAGCACGACCGCGGCTTCTGCTTCCGCAGCCAGCAGCCGCTGCTGCGGGGCGTCCGGCTCATCAGCCGGGGCCGGACCCCGAAGCCGGATCGGCTGGCGGAGGTGGGGGCGGTCACCGACGCCGAGCAGGCCCGGCGCGGGTCGCGCCCGGCATACTTCGGGCCCGAGCTCATGGCGAGCGGGTTCGTCGACACACCGGTCTACGAAGGCGCCGCGCTGGGTGTGGGCGCCGAGGTGCGCGGCCCCGCGCTTGTCGAGGAGCCGTTCACCGTCGTCGTGCTGCCTCCGGGCGACACGGCCCGGGTCGACGAGCACGGCAACTACGAGCTCACGGTGTCGTAGCCGCGGTCAGCGACCGGTTGCGGAGAAGTGCTGGTAGTCGGGCGACGGCCACGCGCCGCCCCACTCCCAGCCGATGGCGGCGAAGGCGCGGACGACCGCGTCCGCCGGCCGGATCATGCCGGCACGGTCGACGGAACGGTCGAGGTAGGGCGAGAGCGCGGGGTCGCCGATGTGCGGGTCGAGGACATAGGGGTTCACGAGAGGGTTGACGTCGATCGCCCGGCCGGAGGCGTGCTCCGACCACACCCCGGGCTTGCCGACCACCCAGCGGCAGTTGAACGCCGACGTGTTGTTGGCCCGTGTCGAGGCGTGGTCGTCACCGCCGTACGCGTCGACGAGCTCCATCCGCTCGATCGGGAAGCGGGCGTCGAACAGCCTGCCGAACACGCCCCGGACCGCATCGGCGTGATCGGCATGGACGACGAGCTCGCCGCGGCGCTCGGCGCCGTCGAAGCCCCAGTGGTCGAGCGTCAGGAGGCGCAGGTCCTCGAGTGGGACCGGACAGCCCGGCCGCCACGATGCGGTCATCCGCGCCCGCGTCGGGGCGTCGATCACCGAGATCGTGCCGTCGAACGCCGGAGGTGCGACCGTTGCCGGGGCCGGCGCGGAGGTCGGCGGTGCGGTGGTCGGCGGTGCGTTCGTGCGTGGTGCCTCCGGTCGCGCGCTTGACGGATCGCCGGACGAGCACGACGTGACGACGAGCGCAGCAGCGAGGAGCGTGAGCACGCGCGACATAGCGGCGCGCCGAGCGTAGGCTCCCGCGGCGATGGACGACGGTCATGTCTTC
Organism: Acidimicrobiia bacterium; assembly: GCA_050743365.1. GTDB lineage: Bacteria > Actinomycetota > Acidimicrobiia > IMCC26256 > JACDBD01 > JBOGFI01. The sequence goes on from JBOGFI010000242.1 coordinate 15,958, forward strand.
TTCGATGCCGCGTCGTACGCGGTCGTCGAGGCGGCGTGCGATCGCCTCGTTCCGGCGATGGGCGCCCATCCCGGGGCGCGGGCGCTGGGCGTGGCCGACTACATCGACGGGCTGCTGGGCGCGTTCTCGTTCGACCCGCCGCGCATCTGGGCGGGCGGGCCGTTCTCGGGGCGGTTCGGGGGCCAGGCGTCGTTCGGGCGCTTCACCCCGCTCTCCCAGGTCGAGGAGCTGGCGTGGCGCACGCGCATCGAGGGCTCACGGGGCATCCCGGAGCGCGAGTTCAACGGACCGGTGGTCGGCTGGCAGGACCAGTACCGCGGCGGGATCGCGGCGCTGGGGGCCGACTTCTGCTCTTGTCCGACCGACGAGCAGGACGCCCGCCTCGACGCCGCCCCCGAGTTCAAGGAGCTCCTCTACCGCCACGCCTGCGAGGGCGCGTACGCCGCGCCCGAGTACGGCGGAAACCGCGACGGCGCCGCCTGGCGGGCGGTGCAGTTCCCCGGCGACGTGCAGCCCCGCGGCTACACCGACGAGGAGGTCGCCGGCCGTGACTAGCGATCGCTTTGGCGCATGACCGACTGTGACGCCGTCGTCGTCGGCAGCGGGCCGGCCGGGGCGACCGCCGCTCACGTCCTCACCGACGCGGGATGGTCGGTGATCGTGCTCGAGAAGGGGCGGAACCACCTGCTGTCGCTGGAGCCGCCGTTCGGGCCCACCGGTGACATCTCCAGCGACGAGCTGAAGTTCATGTTCCGCCACTTCCTCGGCCCCGACCCGTTCCTGGAGCCGCGCACCTACCGCCGCAGCGACGCGGACGGCGACCGGCTCTTCACCGGCGACGTGAACAACCTGCCGTCGGGTGTGGGCGGCGGCGGCTTCCACGCCGACGGCAAGCTGCCCCGCTTCCGAGAGGTCGACTTCCGGGCCCGCTCCGAGCTCGGGCCGATCGACGGCGCCGACATCGTCGACTGGCCCCTCGACTACGACGAGCTCGAGCCGTACTACGCCGAGGCCGAGCGCGTCGTGGGCGTGGCGGGCGAAGCGAGCGGGAACCCGTTCGCGGCCTGGCGCTCGGGGCCGTACCCGATGCCGCCCGGCCCCGACATGTACGGCGCCGTCCTGTCGAGCGACGCGGCCGAGCGGCTCGGCTACCACCCGTACCGGGCGCCCACCGGCGTCAACAGCGTGGAGTACGACGGGCGGCCCGCGTGCAACAACTGCGGGTTCTGCGGTTACTTCGGCTGCCCCATCGAGGCCAAGGGCGACCCGGTTGCGCCTCTGCGCCGTGCGCTCGCGTCGGGCCGTTGCGAGCTGCGCCCCGAGTCGCAGGTGAGCGACGTGGTCCTCGACGCCAGTGGGAAGCGGGCGGGGGGCGTCCGCTACCTCGACGCCGGCGGCGAGGTGCACGAGGTCTCGGCCGGTCACGTGGTGCTGGCCGGGGGCGCGTTCGAGACCCCCCGGCTGCTCCTTCGATGCGACGTGGGGAACTCGTCCGGGCTGGTCGGCCGGTACCTCACGTTCCACTTCCAGACGCTCGTCGTGGCGTCGTTTCCCTTCCGGTTGCACGGCCACCGGGGTCGGGCGGTCACGCACCTGCACGACGACCACATGCTCGTCACCGAGGAGAGCCGAGCGGCCGCCCGCGAGGCGGGGCTTCCCTACTTCCGGGCCGGCATCGTCGAGCACGGCGCCGCCGCCGGGCCGCTCATGGAGGCGGTGCACCTCCCGCCGGGCGAGCTGCACAGCCAGCTCATGCTCGAGTCGACCATGCGCGACCGCATGTGGGTCTTCACCGTGCAGGGCGAGGACCTTCCCCAGCCGACGAACCGGGTCGACCTCGACCCGCACGTGAAGGACGTCTGGGGCTTCCCTGCCGGGCGCGTGACCTACGCGCCGCATCGCCACGAGCTGGCGTGCTCCGAGTACGTGTCACCCCAGCTCGAGAGGGTCATGAAGGAGGCGGGCGCCGACTGGGCGTTCACAACCACCTCGCCGCCGCTCGGCGGCGGCGACGCCGGCGTGCTCGGCCCGGCGCCGGCGTCGAAGCACGTCATGGGAACGTGCCGGATGGGCGACGACCCGCGCACGAGCATCGTCGATCGCTGGAGCTGCTTCCACGACGTGGAGAACATGATCTGCGCCGACTCGTCGGTGTTCCCGACCTCGACCGGCTACGGCCCTACGCTCACGCTCGTCGCGCTGGCGATCCGCGCCTGCCGAAACCTCGCCGGCCTCGAGCCGCTCCGGTCGGCCCGGCCGCCGGGCATCATCGACGACCGATGAAGACGGGCTGACAGACTACGCCCATGATCGACATCGTCTTCTGTCTCAGGCGACAACCGGAGCTCTCGCCAGAGGAGTTCCGGCGTCACTGGCGCGAGCAGCACGCCCCCCTCGTGAAGCGGCATGCAGAGGGGCTCGGCATCCGGCGCTACGCGCAGCTGCACTCGCTCGACCCCTCGCTCAGCGCGGTGCTGCGGCAGGGCCGGGGATGCATGGAGAGCGACTTCGACGGCGTGGCGGTGGTGTCCTTCGACAGCCTCGACGCCCTGGCCACCGCGGCGGGCACGCCCGAGGGCCGGCGGGCGGGAACGGACCTGCTCGAGGACGAGCGCCGCTTCATCGACCTCGAGCGCTCGACGATCTGGTTCACAGAACACCACGAGGTGATCAGCTGATGCCCGACTACGCGAGCCTGCGCGTCGACATCGACGGTGGGGTCGCGTTCGTCACGCTGGAGCATCCGCCGGTGAACCTGTTCGACGCGGCGATGATCGGCGACCTGTGGCACCTCGCCAACTCGCTCGCCGAGGACGACGACACCCGGGTCGTGGTCGTGCGCAGCGCGGACCCGGACTTCTTCATCGCCCACGCCGACCTGCGCCTGATCCAGGAGCTCCCACGCGACGTGACCGAGCGCGGGGACGCGCTGAGCGCCATCCACCAGTTCATGGAGCGGTGGCGTACCCTTCCTCAGGTCACGATCGCTCAGCTCGAGGGGCGCGCCCGCGGGGGTGGCAGCGAGCTCGCCCTCTCGCTCGACCTCCGCTTCGCGGCGCGGGGCCGGGCGATCCTGAGCCAGCCCGAGGTGTCCGTCGGCATCATCCCGGGCGGCGGCGGCACCCAGCGGCTCCCGCGCCTCATGGGCCGGGGCCGGGCGCTCGAAGCGGTGCTGGCCTGCGCCGACTTCGACGCCGAGACGGCCGAGCGCTACGGCTGGGTCAACCGGGCGCTCCCGCCCGGCGAGCTGGCGCCCTTCGTCGAGGGCCTGGCCCGGAGGATCGCCTCCTTCCCGCCCGACGCGGTGCGCCGCGCCAAGGCCGCCGTCGACGCCGCCACCGGCACGATCACGGACGGGCTGCTCGAGGAGGCGTACCACTTCAACCGAACCCTCGCCGACCCCGAGCTCGACGCCCGCATCCAAGGAGCGCTCGCGCTCGGCGCGCAAACGCGGGAGGGCGAGCTCGACCTCACGAGGCTGTTGGAGCCGTGAGCATCGAGAGCCACCAGTGCCCCTACTGCGAACTGCGCTTCGCCGCCAAGTGGGAGCTCGAGGCGCACCTCGCCGACTCGCATCCCGAGCGCGCGGCCGAGCGCGAGGACGAGCGCGAGGAGGAGCGCGAGGACGACGACTGAAGACGACAGACCACGTGATCCGGCCCCGGACTAGCTGGGGAGATCAGCGGCGATCTTCAGGGCCTCCGCCTCGGTGAAGGCACGAAGGGTCTCGGTGCGGACGTTACCCCGCCCGCCGGCGGCGAGCGCGAGCTTGGCGACGGTCTCGTCGTCGGGTGCCTCGCTCACCACGACCGCGTCGTACTGGCCCATCGTCAAGTAGAAGTCCTTCAGGACCGCGCCAACCGGCTCCCCGACCTTGCGCGTCTGCTCGAGGCGCTTGGAGAGGTCCTTGAAGCTCTTGATGCCCTGCTCGGTGTACCGAATGAGGGTGATGTACGTCGGCACCGGAGCCTCCTTCCGTCGCGTCGCCCGCATCGTACGACCGGCGGCCGGCGATGCCCAGGGGCGTCAGGAGCGGGCATAGCGGCCGGTCAGCACCCCGACGCCCAGGGTCTTGCCCTCGACGGCGGTGCGCAGTTCCTCGGCCGAAGCGCCCTCGGGCAGCTGCAATGGCTCCGACAGCGCGTACACCGTGAAGACGTACCGGTGGGCCTCGTCGCCCCCGGGCGGGCACGGCCCCAGGTAGCCGGTCTGGCCGGCGCCGTTGGCGCCTTCCACCACGCCCGCCGGTACGGTCTCCTGGGGCAGCTCGCCCAGCGCCGGATCGATGGCCCAGGCGACCCAGTGCACGAACACGCCCGCCGGGGCGTCGGGGTCCTCCATCAGCAGCGCCAGCTCGACCGCGTCGTTCGCCACCCCCGACCACCGCAGTGACGGCGACGCGTTGGTGCCGTCGCAAGTCGAACCCCTGGGGATGTCGCCGCCGTCCTCGAACGCCGGACTGCTCAGCTCGATCGCGGCGCTGTCGCCGGGCGTCCCTTCCCGGGTCGGCTCTGGTGACGGCGTGCGCTCGGCGTCATTCCCCCCGTTTTCGTCGGACCCACACGCTACGGCCACCATCGCAACCAGCAGCGCGACACCCACCCAGCGCGGCATCACGCTTCCGACCGTACTCGCACCTGCGCGCGAGGATACGTCGATGCCCGTGCGCGCCGTCCTGCTCGACTTCTACGGCACGCTGGCCGAGGCCACGCAGTGGGTGTCGATCGACTCGGTGCTGGCCGAGCACGGCTACGAGCTACCCGACCGAGCACGCGAGCGCTGGTTCCAGAGCGACTTCGACGGGATCGAGCACCTCGAGCACTCGGAGAGCCGCGACCACTACGTCGCCTGGCAGCAGGAGCGAATGCTCGCCATGCTGGCCGAGACCGACGTGCACCCGGGCGAGTACGACGCGATCCTCGACAAGCTGCGCAAGGGCGCGTCGAAGCGCGTGCTCGAGGCGTACGCGGAGGTGCCCGACGTGCTGCGCGAGCTGCGCGTCCGCGGCCTTTCCCTCGCGATCTGCTCGAACTGGGACTGGGACCTCGGCGAGGCGGTCGTCGAGGTGGGCCTGGCGGACCTCGTGGACGCTCAGGTCTCGTCGGCGTGGGCGGGGGCGCGCAAGCCCCACCCCCGCATCTTCCGCCACACCCTCGAGAAGGTCGGTGTGGCCGCGAATGACGCCCTGTTCGTCGGCGACACGTGGGGCCCCGACGTCGCCGGCCCGCTCGCGATAGGAATGACCCCCGCATACGTCGCGCGGGAGGGCCACTGGCCCGACCCGGGCGCGCCCGACGACCCCGGCGCCGAGGGCGTGCCCACGCTCTCCGATCTGTCCGGCCTGCTCGACCTCGTATAGCAGCTCAAAGCATCATGGGCGGGCACCGAAGTAAGCATCGAAGACGAGGAGACGGAGATGGCTGACACCGCGCTCGACTTCATCGACTCCGACGGCCACGTGCTCGAGCACCCGAGCGGCATGCTCGACTACGCGCCCAAGGGGTTCGAGGACCGGATCTGGCACATCGAGACCGACGCCGACGGGCAGGAGTGGTGCGTCTACGGCGGAGAGCGGATGCATGCCAACGGCCTCGCCCTCGCTGGCACGGCCGGCATGACCCTCGAGGAGCGAGAGAAGGCCCAGCGGGGCGAGCTGCGCTACACGGAGGTGCGGCCTGCGGCCTACAACGCCAAGGCGCGCCTGGCCGACCTCGACACCGACGGCATCACGCAGTCGATCGTGTACCCGACCATGCTGCTCGGCATCGCCGGCGTCAAAGACGCCGAGTTCGCCGCCGCTCAGTGCCGCGCCTACAACGACTGGCTGTCCGACCACGTCTCGGAGGGCGGGGGCCGGCTGTTCGGGGTGGCCATCGTCCCCCAGCAGGACCTCGACCGGGCCGTGGCCGAGATCCGGCGCGTGGCGGGCAAGCCGGGCATCGTCGGCATCATGCTGCGACCGAACCCGACCGAGGACTGGAAACCGCTGAGCCACCAGGTCTACGACCCGCTCTGGACGGCGGCCTCCGACACCGGTCTCACGGTGGGCTTCCACCCGTTCCTGATGGCCGACTTGCCCGGCGCGTGCCTGGGCCTGCGCCTCAACTGGCTCGGGGTCTCGGAGATGCCCCCGGGAACGAACTCGACGAGCAACATCGACAACCTGTACTTCACGCAGGCGATCTCGAACCCGTTCGACATGATGAGCACAGTCGCGTTCATGCTCGCGGGCGGGGTGTGCCAGCGGTTCCCCGAGATGCAGGTCGTCTTCCTCGAGGCCAACGGCGGCTGGATCGTGCCTTGGCTCGAGCGCCTCGACCACCACTACGAGATCTTCAGCTGGGACGTCCCCGAGCTGAGGGAGGAGCCGTCGGCCTACTTCCGCCGGCAGTGCTGGATCAGCTTCGACCCCGACGAGTCGACGCTCGCGTTCACAGCCAACTCCCCGCTGGTCGGTGCCGACCGGATCGTGTGGGCGAGCGACTACCCCCACCCGGACGCCAAGTTCCCCGGCGTCACCGAGGAGCTGGCCGAGGCGATGGAGGGGCTGAGCGGTCGGCAGCAGGCCCAGATCGCAGGCGAGAGCTGCCGGGCGCTCTACCGGATCTGACCTGCGAGCGGATGGGGTATCTGCCGTTGACGCGCTTCACCCTCTGGACCGGGGCGCGCGATTAGGCGTCAGACAACTCGTACGTTCTGTGCCTCTTCACCCTTGCGGCCCGGGCCGACGTCGAACTCGACCGCCTGGCCCTCCTCGAGGGACCGGTACCCGGCCTGGTTGATGGCGGAATAGTGGACGAACACATCGGGCCCGTCCTCGCGCGAGATGAAGCCGTAGCCCTTCTCCGCGTTAAACCACTTCACGGTGCCTGTCGCCAACGCCTTGCTCCCTTGCCTTGCTCGGTGATGCGGGAAGTACCAGGACGGCACGGACCCGCCTGTGCGCTCAGCACCGTACCAGCCGCGGCGGGGGACGGCGCCACCCCGGCGATCCGTCCGATCAGCCGTAATGTCGGAGCTCGACGACGTTCCCGTCGGGGTCGCGCACGTACAGGGCCAGCCCGTCGCCCTGCGCGCCGAAGAGCTTGCCGGGGCCGCCGACGACGTCGAAGCGACCGGACGCCGCGACCGCGTCGAGGTCGGTGGGCTCGATCAGCAGGCACACGTGGTCGATGTTCTGCCCCGTGCGCTCGGTCTCGAGGAGGTCGATGATCGTGGTCTCGTCGAGGCGAACCGACGGGAACAGGACCTCGCCGCGACGCCACTCGTCCACCCGCACCCCGTCGAGCCCCAGCTCGCCCGTGTACCACGCGAGCGACCGCTCGACGTCGGTGACGTTGAGGACCACATGATCGAGCCCGACCGCTCGCGGCATGCGACGAACCTACTCGCGCGGGAGGCCGAGGATACGCTCGCCGATGATCGTGCGCTGCACCTCGGACGTGCCGCCCGCGATCGACGCCGCCTTGCTCCAGAGCCACTGCCGCTGCCACTTGCCGTCGGCAGGGTTGCCGGCGCCGCCGCTCCATAGCGGAGCGGTGTCGCCCAGCACCGTGAGCGCGCTCTCGGAGACGTGCTGGGTCATGTCGGTCCACGCGAGCTTCACCCAGCTCGACTCCGCGCCCGGCTCGATGCCCCGAGCGAGGCGCGAGAGGGTGCGCCAGTTGTGCAGCCGCAACACCCGCAGCTCGACGAATGCCTGAGCGAGTGCGTCGGCGGTCTCGGGGGCGTCGAGCGCTCCCCGCTGCGCCGCCAGCGCGTACAGCTGGTCGAGGTACACCTCGTGCACGACCTGCTCCTTGAACGGGAAGGCCGCGCCTCGTTCGTGCGCGAGCGTGGTGTTGGCGACCGTCCATCCCTGGTTCAGTCCGCCCACGAGGTGGCCCGCGGGAACGAACACGTCGTCGAGGAACACCTCGTTGAACTCGGCCTCGCCCGTAAGCTGCACCAGCGGCCGGACGTCGATGCCCGGCGACTCCATGTCGACGACGAAGTAGGAGAGGCCACGGTGCTTGGGCGCCTCCGGGTCGGTGCGAGCGAGGCAGATCCCCCAGCGGGCCTGGCGTGCGTAGCTCGTCCACACCTTCTGGCCCGAGAGCAGCCAGCCGCCGTCACCGGGTGTCGCCCGGGTGGTGAGCGAGGCGAGGTCGGAGCCGGCACCGGGCTCGCTGAAGAGCTGGCACCAGAGCTCGCGGGCGTCGAGGATCGGCGGCAGCCAGCGCCGCCGCTGCTCCTCGGTGCCGTGCGCGAGCAGGGTCGGCCCCGCCAGGTTGATGCCCACCCGGTTCACGGGCTGGAGGGCGCGTGAGCGCGCGTACTCCATGTTGAAGATCGCAACCTGCACCGGTGACGCGCTCCGGCCTCCGTATCTCGCGGGCCAGTGGATCCCGACCCAGCGGCCGGCGGCGAGCTTTGCCTGCCATGCCCGGCCCCACTCGATCTCCTCGTCGAGCGACGCGAACGGCGGCGGCAGCTCGAGGTTTTCGGCCAGCCACACCCGCACCTGCCCCACGAACGCCTCCTCCTCCTCGGTGAACGCAAGATCCATCTTGTCTCGCTCACTCGCTGCGGGCCGACTGACGAGGCCCACTATCCCTCAGAGGTCCCAGAAGCGCTCGCGCTGGTGGCGCGCGAACGACTCGTGCAGCACGCGCTCGTCGTCGAGAGTGAAGGGCCGGTAGCGGTCCTCGCCCCGGAGCCGCACGAAGACGGGGTCGCCGCCCGTCCTGTCGGCGCGCCACTTCTCGTGCGCGAGCGTGCGCTTCACGATCTTGTTCGTGCCGGTCGTGGGCGGGTTGCGCAGGATGCGTACGTACCGCGGGCGCCACTTCGGCCCCACGTCAGCCCGGGAGTCGAGCCACGCGGAGAACGCAGCCGGGGCGAACGTCGCGCCTTCGCGCAGCACCATTCCCGCCATCACCTGGTCGCCCGCCTGGTCGTCGGGCACCCCGTACACGCTGGTGAGCACGACGTCGGGATGCTGGGCGAGCGCGGCCTCGATGGGCGCGGCGAGGAAGTTCTCGCCGTCGACCCGGATCCAGTCGGCGTTGCGGCCGGCGAAGTAGAGGTAGCGGTCATCGTCGAGATAACCCAGATCGCCGGTCCAGTACCACCCGAACCGGGTGGTGCGTTCGTTCGCCTCGGGGTTGTTGTAGTAGCCCTCGAACGGCCCCACGCCGGCGGTGTTCACGATCTCGCCGACACACTCGTCCGCGTTCAGCAGTCGCCCGCGGTCGTCGAACCGGGCCGGTGGGAGCTGGTTGCCGTCCTCGTCGACCACCTTCACTTCGACGCCGGCCTGGCCCAGCGCACCCGGGCGTTCCTCGGCGTCGCGGTTCACGGCGAGGCCGCCCTCCGTCGCCCCGTAGGCGTCGATCACCTCGACATCGAAGCGGCGCGCGAACGCGTCGACGATCTCCGGTGACCCTTCGTTCCCGAACGCGACCCGCAGCGGGTTGTCGGCGTCGTCGGTCCGTTCCGGGGTCGCGAGGAGGTAGGCAAGCGGCTTCCCCGTGTAGTTGAACCACGACGCGGCGTAGCGGCGGACATCGGCGAGCCAGCGTGAGGCGCTGAAGCGGCGGGCGAGGCCGACCGACGCGCCGTACACGACCGAAGGCGCCCAACCGACCATGAGCGCGTTCGAGTGGAACAGCGGCATGCAGACGTACCCGGTGTCGTCGGGCCCGAGACCCATGATGATCCCCATCCGGTTGCCGGTCACCATGAACCGCCGCTGCGAGCAGATAACTGCCTTGGGCGCGTCCGACGTGCCGGAGGTGAAGATCAGGCCCCAGATGGTGTCGGGGTCGGGGTCGAGCCCGGCGTCACCACTGCCGCCCGGCTCGAGCTGCTCGTCGAGGTCGACGCCGAGACTCGGCGCGGGATCGTCGGGCTCCGGGTACCGGCGCGACAGCAGTACGCCTCCCGGGAGCCGGTCGGCGATCGGCGCCAACAGCTCCTGGTGCCGCGGTTCCGTCACGATCAGCCCGACGTGGGTGTGCTCGACGTCGCGCAGCAGATGCTCGCCCCGACGGGTGTGGTTGAGGCCCACGACGGCCGAGCCCGAGAGCGCGGCTCCGCCGAGCGCGAACAGATAGTCGGGGGTGTTGTCGAGCAGCACGCCGACGTGGAGGGGGCGGTCGGGCGGCTTGCGGTCGAGGAAGAGGTTGGCCCACCGATACGACTCGGCGACGAACTCGGCATGCGTCCACACCTCGCCGCCGAACTTGATCGCGGGGCGGTCGCAGATCGCGGGGTGGCCGGCGTTGCGGCGCAGCAGCGCGGCGGCGTTGCGGGCGGGTATGGGCGCCTGGCCCGGCGCCGGCGCGGCGCGTCGCGGCACCGACCGGTTCCCTGACATGCGTGTCAACGTTATCGGGCGCGTTTCCGCGCCAGCCGCGACAGGACGGGAATGGCGGCGATCTTCTCCTCGGTGAGCTCGCCCCAGCGCAGGGCGGGCAGGCGGTGCCCACGCGGTCGCCGGCACTTGATCACCCGGGCCGGCGTCACGACGAGATCGACGTGGATGTCATGGGCCGCGGTCGGGATCGTGCCCGGCGGGCGGACCTGGAGGTCGTGCACGGTCGTGACCACGACCGTGCCGGGGCCCACGAGACCGGCGCCCACCGCCACCGCCAGCTCGAGGTCGCTGAACCCGCCCCCCTTGCCGAGGCGGGCCCCGTCCTCGCCCACGGCCACGCAGCCCGTGACCACGAGATCCACCGACTCGAGCTCTTCGAGCCCCACCGGACGGGCCGAGCGCGCTGCGCCCTTGATCGAGCTCGCCTTGCGGGGCGTGTCGGCGAGGTGGTCGGGGTCGAGCAGGAAGAACGGCTGGGGCTCGGCAAGGCGGGGCACCGCCATGTAGAGCGTCTTGCCGTCTTCGAGCGCGCGCTGGCGCACCGGCCACTGGGGGGCGTCGGGGTTCGACTTCACGGTGTGAGCGGCTTGCCAGGCGTCGGTGTCGCGCAGCATCGCGGCGGCGGTCTCGGCGCCCACGAAGTTGGGGATCCGCCCCTCGGCACCGGGGAATCGGGCGGCGCCGGCGGCGCGCAGGGCCGCCCACACCTCGTCTCGGAGCGCCGACTTGGCCGCCAGCAGGTCGGCGGGCCCACCGGCGTCGTGGTCGTGTCTACGCGGCACGGCAGCAGGGTACGGGCCGGGCCTAGCGTGTCGCGGTTCCCGTCGTCAGGAGGTGCCATGCCAGGTCACGACGACCACACGTACCGGGTCACGGAGGTCGTCGGGACCTCGCCCGACAGCATCCAGCAGGCGGTGCGGAACGGGATCGCGCGTGCGAGCGAGACGCTCCACGGCCTCGAGTGGTTCGAGGTCACCGAGACTCGTGGATGGATCAGCGGCAGCGAGGTCGGCCATTTCCAGGTGACGATGAAGATCGGCTTCCGCCTCGACGAATGACGATGAGACACGTGGATCTCACCGGCGCCGCCGATCTGCACTGCCACTTCGGCCCCGACGCGCACCGCGAGCGGTCGGTCGACGCTCTCGAGGCGGCGCGCGACGCCGCCGCCGCCGGCCACGCGGCCGTGGTCCTGAAGTCGCACGACTACCCCACCCCGGCGCTCGCGACCATCGTCGACCGGGTCGTCGACGGCGTGCGCGTGTTCGGCGGCATCTGCTGCGACCGCGAGGTCGGCGGAGTGAACCCGGCCGCGGTGGAGGCCGCGCTGCGCGTCGACGCCAAGGTCGTGTGGCTCCCGACGTTGTCGAGCCACCAGGACCAGCTCAACGGAGTCGGGCCCCGGCTCGGCATCCCCGGCCCGGGGATCTCGGTGGTCGACGACGCCGGCAGGCTGCTTCCCGAGACCCGCGAGGTGCTCGCCCTGGTCGAGCAGTTCGACGCGATCCTGGCTACGGGTCACGTCACCTGGGAGGAGCACCTCGCGGTGACGCGCGAGTTCGGGCCGAGGGGGAAGGTCGTCGTCACTCACGCGCTCGAGGAGCTCGCCGGCCCCAACCTCTCGGTCGAGCAGTGCGTCGAGCTCGCCGACCTCGGCGCCACCATCGAGCTCTGTGCGCTCACCTGCCTCGGCGCGCTGGCGACCCGACCGCCCGCCGAGCTGGCGAGCGCGGCGCGCACGATCGGCGCAGAGCGCTGCACGCTCGGCACCGACTACGGACAGAAGGCGAACGTGCGTCCCGCCGAGGGCTTCCAGTCGTACGCCGACGCCCTACTCGACGCCGGTCTGCCCGAAGACGAGATCCGGCGGATGGCGTGCGCCAACCCGAGCGCGCTCCTCGGGCTCGACGGCTGACTCTGACGCACTCGTCGTAGGATCCCCGGTCGTGGAGGACCGCATCACGCCGGGCCTGTACCTGGAGATGACCGACCGTCTCGTCGAGGACTACGCCACGAATCGGGTGCCGCAGGTGCTGGGTATCGAGGGGGTGGAGCGGGCGACATGGTGGGAGAACATCTGCCGCGACCGCACCGACCTTCCCCGCAAGCTGCCCGAGTTCGGGCTGCTCGGCGTGTTCGAGGTCGGCGACCGCTTCGCCGCCCCTGCGACCCCCGACGGCGTGGCCGGCTACCACTTCCGCCACTACCCGCGGCCGGGGCAGGGGCGTCTCACGGGGGAGCCGACGATCGGGCTCTCGCTCGTGCTCATCAGCCCCCGTGAGCCCGGGCAGGCGCAGGCATTGCGCGACTGGGCCGACTTCGTGCACATCCGCTACATCGCCGAAGTGGGCGTGCCCGGCTACGCGATGATCACGCCCTACGAGAACGTCACCGGCGGGGATCCGCGCTTCCTGCACTTCTACGAGATGGACACCGACGAGCCCGAGGCGGCATTCGGCGCGATGGCGCCGCTGGTGGCGAAGCTCCTCGGCGAGCCCGGCACTGAGGCGTGGGACCGGTGGGCCCTCACGCCCGAGCTGCGGATCATGTACGTGAACACCTTCCGCCGGTTGGGTGCGCTCGTCGCGTGAGCGGTGAGGCGCCGCGGCCGGGCTTCTTCGACGTCCTACGCTCCCAGCGGGCATGCCGCTCGTTCAGCGACGACCCTGTCCCCGACGAGCTCGTCGAGCGGGTGTTGGAAGCCGCCACGTTGGCGCCGAGCGCCGAGAACCGGCAGCCCTGGGTGTTCGTCGTCGTGCGCGACGTCGAGACGCGCGTCGCCATCGGCGACCTGACCCGCAGGGCGTGGGCGAACGGAGCTCGCGAGCTGTCACGACGCCGGCTCGCCGAGCGACTCTTCGCCGACGTCGACCGGGGCGTCGCCGGCGGGGTCAGCGGCGCGCCGGTGCTGGTCGTGGTGGCCGCCGACACCGAGCGGTGCCTCGAGGCGACGGTGGCCTCGTCGACCTTCCCCGCGGTCCAGAACCTGCTCCTCGCCGCGGGGGCGCTGGGCCTGGGGTCGGCGCTCACGACCCTCACCACCGCCTTCGGCGCCGAGCTGCGCGACGCCGTCGGGCTCCCCGAGCACGTGCGACCGGTCGCGGTGGTCCCCCTCGGCCGGCCACGGGGGCCGCTGGGCCCGCCCCGACGCGAGCCCGTCGCCGAGCACACCCACCGCGAGCGCTACGGCCAGGGCTGGTAATCAGTCCGGCAGTCGGTCAGGCACGCACACGGACCAGTTCCCCACCCCGCCCCGCTGACGCGCGGACGGCATCCAGCACCTGCATGCACGCGAGGCCGTCGGCGAAGGTCGGCCCGGGCACCGCCGGCTCGCACGGGCGGCCGTCCACACCCGCCCTCAGCACCTCGCACAACCGCGTGTAGGGCCCGAGCTCCAGGTGGGTGAAGCGGTGACGGAGGTCGTCGCTCACCACAGCTGCCGGTGCCGGCAGCTCGAGGGCAGCGGGCACGGGCAGCTGCCGGGCACCCGCCGCGTCGGCCAGCCAGGCGGCGCCGTCGTGGAGCCAGACCGTGCCCTTCGTGCCCGCGACGCGGGTGACGCTCGCCATCGGCCCCCAGGCCCCCGCCGTCTGCTGGAGCACTGCCTCGGCGCCGGAGGCGACGCCGAGGCGAACGGTGAACGAGTCCTCCGCCGCGTCGCCGGCGCGGTCGGAGACGAGCTGGAGCGAAGCCGCCACCCATTCGACCTCCCCGAGCCAGGACCGCACCTGGTCGACCGCGTGCGATCCCGACGCCCCCAGCCACCCGCCGCCGGCGGCGGGGTCGAACCACCACGGCGGCGTCCTCGCCGCCGGGTCGGCCACGAGCGACCCGTAGTGCACGAACGATGCCAGCCGGGGCTCGCCGATGGCGCCCTCGGCGATCGCCCGCCCGGCGACAGCCCGGTCGGTGGCCCAGCGGAACTCATGCCCCACGAGATGGGTCACGCCCGCCACTTCGGCGGCGCCCGTCATCGCCCCCGCCTCCCCGGCGTCGAGGGCGAAGGGCTTCTCGCAGATCACGTGCCTGCCGGCGTCGACCGCCGCGAGCGCGAGCTCGCAGTGCGTCGACGGCGGCGTCGCGATCGTCACCGCCTCGACGCCCGGAAGCGCGAGCGCAGCCTCGAGGGAGGCGAGCGCCCGAGGAACGCCCAGACTCCGGGCTCGACGCGCCGTTTTCTCGGCGTCCCGCCCCACGAGCGCGTCGACCGCGAAGCCGGCGGCACGGAGCGCGGGAACGTGCACCCGCGCTCCGAACCCGGTGCCGACGACGACCGCGCCGGGACCGGCCACCGCCGTCAATAGCCCTCGTCGACGTCGACAACGCCCTCGAGCGGCTCTCCCGCGACGTAGCGGCGGAGGTTGGAGACGAACGCGTCGACCATGCGGTCGAAGGCGCGCGGCGAGTTCCACGATACGTGTGCGCTGAGCCGCACGCTCGGGTGGGTATAGAGCCAGTGGCCCTCCGGGAGCGGCTCGGGCTCGACGCAGTCGAGCGTGGCGTGCGCTACGCGCCCGTCATCGAGCGCGTCCCGCAGCGCGTCCTGGTCGATCAGCGAGCCGCGAGCGATGTTGACGAGATGAACGCCGGGCTTCACCCAGGAGAACGACCTGGCATCGAGCAGTTGGTGCGTCAGCGGCGTCGCCGGCACCGCGAGCACGAGGTGGTCGGCGGCGTTGAGGAGGTCGGTGAGGCCGAAGGCGAGCTCCACACCGTCGACGGTGCTGGCGGTGCGCGTGCGCCGCAGCGCGACGACACGCATGTCGAAGCCGAGTGCCCGCCGGGCGATCGCGGTGCCGATTCCGCCCAGGCCGACCAGGCCCAGCGTCGCGCCGGCGAGCTCCCCCAGCGGCGCGAGGTTCCAGCGCGCCGGAGGCTTGTCGATCCAGACCTCGGGGATCCGCTTCTCGAACGCGAGCATCGCCGCGAGGACGAACTCGGCGATGGGGATCGCGCTGACGCCGCGCGAGCACGTGACCGTACGCCCTTCCAGTAGCGCGCCCGGCCAGCTGTCGATGCCGGTGCCGGGCAGGTGCATCCACCGGACGCCGATCTCGTCGAGGCGGTCGTACACCGGCGACTCGAGCCACGCCGCGAACAGGATGTCGCCCGCCAGCGAGGCGGGCAGCTCATCGTCGGGGCGCAGGTCGACGACGTCGACCGCGGGCACCGCGGCGGCGATCGCGTCGTGCGCCCGCGGCCCCATCATGTTGAGGACTCGCACCGTCACCAAGCCGACCCTAGAAGGCCCTCGTGACCGCGCGTGTCGGCCCGAAGCTATGGAGGGCCACCGCGTGGAGGTTGCCGAGGCCGCCGCACACCAGCACGAGCATGTGGTCGGGGCTCTCGACCAGGTGCACGAGCCCGTCGCCGTCGATGCGGCTGCTCTCCTCGGCCTTGCGGCGATGCGGCTCGGGCCACCAGGCCACCGGCAGCGCGGCGTGGATCCACAACCGCTCCTGCACGTCCTCGAGGTCGCGGTGGGCGGTGGCGATGAGCTCGGCCCATGGAGGTGCCAGGCACACGAGGATCTCGGCGCCGTGATGGCCGCCGATGAAGGCGTTCGTGCCCGGGAACGCGAGCGACTTGCCGATCACCTCGAGGAGGTCGGCTCCGTTGTCGGCGACGATGTCGGCGACGTCGACGGTGCCGGTGCAGCCGTGCACGGTGACCGCATTGCCGGCGACTCCCCGCCGCTCGGCCAGCGGGGTCCACGGCGAGCGCTCCTCCCACTCCCCGACCGCGATCCCTGCGACCCGCCCCGGCTGGCCGAACACGCTCTTGGAGCTGACCCCCACGATCTGGCCCGCGACGTTGCGCATGACGAGGCGCGTCGCCCGACCGATGGCGGGACCGGGGCCCGCCTCCCCGCCGAAGCAACCGGCCTCGTAGGGAATCCCGAGGTCGTGACGGGCCGGGCCGTTCACGAACAGGCCCGGCACCACGCACGAGGTAGTGGTGTTGAGGGCGAACAGGTTGAAAACGGGGTCCGACATGGCCTCGACGCTGGCGCACAGCAGCGGCATGGCTTCGGGTGGCGCGCCCGCCATGACGGCGTTGATCGCGATCTTCTCCACCGTTGCCCGCCCGTTTCGCGGCGGTAGCTCGGCCAGGCACACCTCGGGGAAACGGCCGGACGCCGCCACGTGGTCGCGCACCCGCGCCTCGGTCGGCGGGACGAGCGGCAGACCGTCGCCCCAGCCGGCGTCGGTGGCAAGCTTCGCGAACGCGACCGGGTCGTCGTCGACCTCGATGCGGTCACTGGCGAGCCAGTCGACCTGGCAGCCCTCGGGCCCGCAGTCGGCGCGGTCGACATGGGTGTGGGCCGTCTCGGTCACCGCCGAGCCTCCGGTTCCCGTGTCGTCAGGAGACGGCGGAGGTCGCTCGACGTCACGAGAGCGATCACGGCGCCGCGCCCAGGGTCTCTAGCAGCAGGGGCCAGTGCTGGCGCGCGATCTCGCGCACCTCGGCCTCCGGACGCGACTCGAGGGGGTACGGCAGCACGTGGACGCGCAAGCCCGCCCGCCCGGCGTTGGCGGCCATGGTACGGGCGAGGTGCTCGAACTCGGCTGTCACGACGACGACCGCCGTCTTTCCCTGGTGCGCCACCGCGACCGTGTCGTGGACGCTCCAGGAGGTACAGGACCCTCAGTTTCCCAGCCCGACGATGGCGAGGTCGGCGTCGACGGCAAACGACTCGAGCTCGGCCCGGGTGCGCTCTCCCTCGTCGCCGATGCGGTTGCCCGCGCACCACCTGCGCACGTCGGCGCCGGCGCCGCGCAGGCGCGGGACCCACTCGTCGATCACCCACTCGAACGACTTCCACGCTGTGTCGTAGCGGACGCCGACGGTCCGGCCGGCCAGGCTGCCGGCGTCGGGCCCCGGATCTGCGTCGACCTCGGGCGACGCCGCGGTGGGGTCGAGCACCAGGATGCGAGCCATGCGTACCTCCTCTCCTGGTCGCGGCAGGGTACCTGGCACCTTCATTGGTCGGCTCACTCTTCGTACAATCCCGCTCGTGCAGGCCGAGGTGGTCGTCGGCGGCATCCGTTTCGGAGAGGGGCCGGTGTGGTGCCCGCCGGGGTCACCGGTCGGCGCCGGCACCGTCGTGGTCACGAGCGTGGCCGACGGCGCGCTCTATCGCGTCTGGCCGGCCGAGCAGCGCCTCGAGCTGCTCGCCGAGACGGAGGGCGGCGCCAACGGGGCTGCCCTCGCCGCCGATGGCAGCATCCTCGTCACGCAGAACGGCGGGTTCGACTTCGCCAAGATGGGCGTGAGCGCGTTCGGCGACGCGCCGTACCGGCCCGTCGTCCCCGGGCTCCAGCTCGTCAGCCCCGCCGGCGAGGTGTCGTACCTCGCCGACGCAGGCTTCCAGGCACCCAACGACCTGGTCGTGGCGCCCGGCGGCACCATCTATTTCACCGACCCGGCGCCCTACCCTCCGCCTCCGGAGCGCGTCGGCCGCGTCTGGGCGTACGAGCCGGACGGCAACCTGCGCGTCGTCGCGGGCGAGTTCGCGTACTGCAACGGCATCGCCCTCGACCTCGAGCACAACGTGGTCGTCGTCGAGGAGCGTGGGCTCCAGCGCCTGCTGCCCGACGGGTCCCGCGAGTGGGTCGCCGAAGTATTGGGCCCGGGCGGCGGCGATGGCTTCTGCCTCGACGTCGACGGCAACTTCTACGTCGCCGCTACCGTCGACCACGGAGTCCGTGTCGTGGGACCCGACGGCAAGGAGCTCGACTTCCTCACGATCGAGGGCGCGGGCGTGACGACGAACTGCTGCTTCGGCGGGCCCGATCTCCGCACGCTGTTCGCGACCGACGCGGTGCCCGGACGCGTCGTCGTGTGGGAAGGACTGCCGACGCCCGGCCTCCCGCTCACTCCCTGGCCGGTCGCAGCTTGATTCGCTACCCGAGCAGTGGGCGCACCACCTCGGCCAGGTCGACTGCCCAGGCGCGGGGGTCGTCCAACCCCCAACCTTCCTGGGGCAGGTCGAAGTACTCGACGCTGAGTGCGCCCGGGTAGTCGAGCTCGTCGAGTCGCCCGACGACGGCGGCGAAGTCGATCACACCCGTCGGGTCGGCCGCGTGTACCTGCGTCGAGCCGGGCCGGCCCTGGCGGAGCTGCACGTGATCGGCGCAGGGCAGCAGCTCGAGCGGATCCCCGCCCCAGTCGGCCACGTGCCCGGTGTCGACGAGCAGGCGCAGCCCGGGCACCGCGGCCATGATCGCCCGGCACCTCTCCGCCGAGTTCACGACCGCGCCGGCCCACGGCTCGAGCAACGCGCCGGGCGCGCCGCGAAACAGCTCGACCGTCCGCTCCCAGACGTCCGGCCCGTCGCGGGGCGCGGGCGTCGCGCACCAGCCGGGTCGGGGCTTGGGGTACGACGTCGGGCACCCGACCGGGAGCGCAAGCGCGCCCGGGTCGACGTCGGCCATCACGTCGATGTGCTCGAAGCCGTCGGCGGCCGCGGCACGGGCCCGTTCCTCGACCGGAAGCTGCGCGTAGACGACGTCGACGACCCCGAGCGGGAACCGCACGGCCCCTACTGCTGCTTCTGGTCGCCTTGGAACTCCATGCCCTTGGGCATGACCATGCCGACGTGCTGGAGGTGCTGGCCCAGCACCTGGTCGAAGGTGTCCGCGACCTCGTTCGGCTTCCATCCCCCGTCGCGCCACATCCACGCGACCTGCTTCGGGTGCTGGAAGATCGTGTAGGCGTAGTCGGTGCGGCCCAGGATCTGGCCGTTCACGTGCGCGGCGCGCTCCGACGCCAGGAACGCGACCAGCGGCGCGTTCAGCGCCGGGTCCTGCTCGGGTGGGGCCTCGCCGCCCGTGCGCTCGAACAGGGCGGCGGTCATCCGGGTCGCACCGGCGGGCGCGACCGCGTTCACGGTGATGCCGTACTTGCCCAGCTCGAGGGCCCAGATGAACGTCACGCCCATGAGGCCGGCCTTGGCGGCGCCGTAATTGGTCTGGCCGAAGTTGCCTCGCAGCCCCGCCGACGAGGTGATGTTGATGATCCGCCCGTAGCCGGCCTCCTTCATGACGGGCGCGGCATGACGGGCGCAGTTGAAGCTGCCCTTCAGGTGCACCGCGATGACCGCGTCGAAATCCTCCTCGGCCATCTTCAGCAACGACCGGTCACGCACGATCCCGGCGTTGTTGACCAGGATGTCGAGCTGCCCGAAGGCGTCGAGCGCGGTCTCCACGATCCGCCTGGCGGCGTCGAAGTCCGACACCGAGTCGTAGCTCGGCACCGCCTGGCCCCCGCCGGCTTCGATCTCCTTGCACACCTGGGCGGCGGGGTCCTCGTCGGAACCGCGCCCGTCGAGACTCACGCCCACGTCGTTGATCACCACCCGGGCGCCCTCGCGTGCCAGGCACAGGGCGAACTCACGCCCAATGCCGCGTCCCGAGCCCGTGACCACGGCGACGCGTCCGTCGAGCAAGCCCATCGCGACTCCTCCCCGCTCAGCCGCGCTGGTTGGCCGCGGCGGTGGCGCTGCCGGTGAGGCAGGTATCGCCCTTCTCGTTCTCGACCTTGCACTCGAGGTCGACGAGCCCGCCGCCGTCCTCTGCGGACAGCGCGGTGACCCGCGCCGTGCACGTCAGAGTGTCGCCCGGCCACACCTGCTTCGAGAACCGCACTTGGAAGCGCCGGAGCGCCTCGGGACCGAACCAATCCTTCACGACCCGGGCCATGAGACCTGCCGTCAGCATGCCGTGGCCGAACACCGACGGGTTCCCCACCGCGGTGGCGACGGTGTCGTCGTGGTGCATCGGGTTGAAGTCCCCCGATGCCCCGGCGTAGCGCACGAAGTTCGTGCGGGAGAGATCCTCGACCACCAACGCCGGCGCCTCGTCGCCGACCGACAGCGTGTCGAACCGCGGTGGATCAGGCATGGCGGGAGAGTATCCGGCGCGCTCGCGAAAGGTGACATGAGCGTCAACCACCCCTACCCTGCTCGCGATGCCGCCGGTGGACGAGCAGGTGGACGGGCGCGCCGGGACCCCCGCGCAGGGGCGTGAGCTCCGGGCACGTGGACGCCGCACGAT